>JAYZXX010000257.1:0-5487 GCA_036140815.1 Bdellovibrionota bacterium
CTAAATCTGTATAAGCAAAACCCATATCATAGAATACAACACCTTTGATATTAGCTTCTTTCACCAATGGAAATTCAAACTCAAGATTGTAGTAGGCCTGTCTTTCACCACCAAAAGGAACATCTTCCCCTTTAATCGAGTCAAACAACCTTTCCCCTACGCTACCGTAATCATAACCTTTAAGAGTATAAGCCCCACCTAATAAAAATAACTTATTAAATGGAATCTCTTCATCGCCATCATTCCAAATGTAGCCCATAACCAAGTTATTTCTCCAAACTACATCCCAGAATACATTGCGGAAATATTGATACTTAATGTTCACAGAATTGTAGGCATGATCACCACCAAGTCCCGCATGAGACAAGCCTATGCTTGCAAACTGACCTTCACTAGGAGAAAAACGATCGTTTCTAGAATCATATTCAATGGAACCCGTTAAAATATTAGTAACGCCCAATACAGATTCACTCGGGTATAAACTTGGATCTACTTCCGAATCCACTGAGAAATTTACTACGTCCTCAAAACGATACCCACCATAGATTCGCAAGTATTTGGCAATTGGATAACCTACACGTAAAGCCAAACCTCTAGTTAAGTCTTTATAAGGTCTAAAATCATTTTCACGGTTATCAATTTGGAATATTTCGCCACCAACTGACCACTGTGTGTCATTCCAATAAGGCTCGGTCATACTTAATTTAAAAGTATTTGTTGTCTTTGCATATTGAATGTTTAAACCAAATTTCTGCCCTCGACCGAACAAGTTTTGCTCGGTAACATTGGCATTAAAGATGAAACTATCCCGATTCGAATACCCCGCACCAACTTGCAAACTTCCCGTATTTCTCTCTTTAACAATAATTTCCACATCTAAGATTTCTGGAGTTTCTGGGCGAGATTTTTGCTTAAAAATAACATCATCAAAAAACCCCAGACGTCGAATGTTGGCCACAGATTCACGTTTTCTAGTTTCGTTATAAAGCTCACCTTCAAGTACGGCTAACTCTCTACGAATGACTTTGTCACGAGTTTTTGTGTTTCCTGTAATACTGAATTCTCCGAAGTAAACTTTATTGCCTTTATCTACTTCAAATACAATATCTACCTTCTTTTCTTCAACTCGATATCTGGTTCGAGGAATAATGTTTGCAAATGCGTATCCCAAATCACCATACTTTGCCTGAAGGGCTCTCAAATCATCTTGCAAAACTTGATAAGAAAAAACTTCGCGATCTTTGATTTTTACTTCTTTTAAAAGCTCTTCGCGATCAAAAATCAAATCTCCTGAAAAATCAATATTACCAACATTGTACTGTATGCCTTCTTCAATACGAATTGTAATGTAGATACTTCTTTTATCTGGAGTAACATAAACTTCAGGTCGATCAATTTTTACCTGAATAAAACCCTCATTAAAATAACTTAAGTTCAACACCTGAAGATCACGATCAAACATCTCTTCCTTGAAGCCACCGGAATCAGAGAAAAAACTAAAAAAACCACCTTCTTGGGTTAGCATCAAAGACTTTAAAGCAGAGTCGCTCAAAAACTCGTTACCAATAAGGTTTACTTTTTTAACCACTACCTTTTCGTTCTCTTCAACGATGAAATTTAAATTGGCTCCCTCTTCAGGGTTTTCTGACTCGATAACCTCTGTTTTAACTTTAGCTAGAAAGAAACCTTTATCCTCATAAAGCTTCTGAATTTTTTCAGCACTTTCTCTAATTTTTTTGCGATCTAAAATAGAGTATTGCTTAAGATCTATCACTTCCATTAATTCTTCGTCATCCAACTCCGAATTATTCACAAAATCCATCTTCATAATAGCCGGTTTTTCAACCACCTCGAATTGAAGATCATAGCTGGAAGCTTTCTTAGTACGAGTCACTTTCACATCGTAAAAGTAATTCATATCAAAAACATTTGAAATGGCCTCGCGAACTTTCATTGCATCGAGAGTCATGCCCTCATCAATGGCCAATCGCTTTTTAATCGCTTCTGCCTCAATCTTTTTATTGCCGGTAACTGTGATTTTACCAGCTTTAAATCGAGCTTGTGCATTGGCTTGCGGAAAAATTGAAACTTGCTGATCGCTTAAATCTATAAAACTACCCACCAATAAAAATAGGCAAAAAAACATAAGCTTTGAACGAAAGAAGAACTGAAAAATGTTGCCTGTCATATACCGATGCTGTCCTACAAAAAATGAATGGTTTTGAACACTTATAAAACTTCCTTAGGAGCTTATAGGCGGCACTACATCTTGTCAAAAACAAGACTTACATCCAGCAGTGCGACAAGAGGCTTTTGTGCCTACTGAAAGAGCAAATCCTTATCTACTCTTTGCCAATGACCATCAATTAATCTTTTTCGACGAGGAAAGCGCATTGCGAAGTCATCATCATGACTTACTGCTACGATACTAATTCCATACTCCTCATGAAGCTTGATCAATAATTCAGCAGTATTAGCCGTGTTTTCTGAGTCTAAATTTCCAGTGGGTTCATCCGCTAGGAGTAGTTTGGGCTTCATCACCAGAGCTCTAGCAATGGCAATTCGTTGTTGCTCCCCACCACTTAACTCTGACGGAAAATGCTTTAATCGATGGGCCACACCAAGCGCCTCGGCCCAATACTCCACACGTTCTTTGCTTTCTGATTTTCCTAGACCTGCAATTCGACATGGAAGCTCGACATTTTCGAAGGCACTAAACTCAGACATCAATTGATGAAATTGAAAAACAAATCCTAAATTTTCTAGGCGAAACTTAGCTAACTCATCTTCTTTCATACTAAGAAGGTTCTTATCTTCAAAACGCAAATCTCCATCTGTAGGACGATCTAAAGTTCCTAAAATTTGCAGTAATGTACTTTTACCGGCACCACTAGATCCTTGAATGCATAACATATCCCCAGGCATCACCTCTAGATCAACACCTTTTAAAACATCCAAAGAACTTTCTCTAGTTTTGAAGGACTTTTTTATTCCCTGAGCAATGATTAAAGCTTCTTTACTACTCATATCGTAAACCTTCCACCGGTAAAGTTTTAGATGCTTTCATTGCTGGCAAAATACTCGCAAGAAAACTAATAATAAATGAAAAACAAGACACCTTCGCAATGTCCAACCAGTCTAATGAAATAGGCAATCGGTCAATTTTGTAAATATCGGCAGGCATATCCACCATAGAATAGTTTGCAATTAGATAGACTAAAAATAGACCAAACAAAACCCCTAAAAAAGTTCCCACAAAGCCAATGAGCAAACCTTGTATACTAAAGATTTTTAAAATCACATCAGGGCCTGCTCCCAAGGCTTTTAAAATAGAGATATTTCGGTAACGTTTCACAACCGAAATAAAAAGGGAACTACAGGTATTAAAACTAGCTGCAATCACCATTACAGACAGCACGATGAATAAAACCATTTTTTCTAGTTTTAGAGCTTCAAAGAAGTTTAAATTCAACTCATACCAACTGCGAGTATAGTATGGATAGCCCAAGGCCTGAGAAACTCTCGAAGCATCTTGCACGGCGGAATCTGAATTGGGGAGCATGATCCTTAAGCCAGAAAATGCATTGGAATTTAAACCTAACATTTTTTGCACCAACTCATTTCGTCCAACTAACATTCTTTCGTTGTATTCATACTTTCCAAAGTCCATTATGCCGCTCATTTCAACTTCCGTTAACTTTGGTTGAAATTGGTTGCTATTCACTTTAGAAGGCATAGGAACCACTACTTTTAAGCTATCACCAATTTTAATATCCATTTGCTTAGCTAACTCTTTACCGACCAAAATTTGATTTAGCTTACTAGGCCACTTTCCTTCTACGAGGCGTTTTTTTAAACTGGGCTCTCTTACGCCATCTTTTGCAATTCCCTGAACCATGATGCCACGTACTTTTCCATTATGAGGCAACATCGCTTCCGCATGAATGAAAGGACTGGAAGAATATTTAGGGAGCGTATTGTTAATTTTCTTTTTTAGCTCCTCAATCCCTGACAAATAAGTACCTCTTTTAATCAAGACAATATGTCCAGATAAATCTATCACGGAATCTTTAATGGTTTTTTGAAAACCTTCAACCACCGCCATAGCCGCTAAAAGTACACCTACACCTATGATCAAACCTGTGATAGATAACTTGGAGCTAATGCCGATAAACTTACCCGCCCCTTTCAAAAAGCGCATGCTTAGCCAGAACTCAAACATTCTTACCCGCTTGCCACTTTAGGAAATGATATAAAAATTCATCTAAAGCACCATCCATCACTGAATCCACCTGACTGGTTTCATAACTGGTTCGATGATCCTTAACCATTTGGTATGGATGCATTACATAAGAACGAATTTGCGAACCCCATTCATTCGCCATTTTACTGGAGTTCAATGCATCTTTTTCTTTATTACGTTCTTCTAATTCTTTTTCATAAAGAGCGGCACGAAGCATTTTCATGGCCTGATCACGGTTGGCATGTTGAGATCTTTGGTTTTGACACTGAACCACAATCCCCGTTGGAATGTGAGTCATTCTAACGGCAGAATCAGTTTTATTAATATGCTGTCCACCAGCTCCACTTGCTCGATAGGTATCCACTCGAACATCTTCATCTTTAATTTGCACTTCGATATTATCATCAATCTCTGGCCAGACAAAAATACTAGCAAAAGAAGTGTGTCTTCTTGCATTACTATCAAATGGACTTATTCTTACCAGGCGATGCACACCACTTTCCGCCTTTAAATTACCAAAAGCATAGGGACCAGAAATTTGGATGGTTGCAGATTTAATCCCTGCGGAGTCGCCATCTGTAAACTCAATCATTTCCACTTTGTAATCCGACTTTTCAGCAAAACGAGTGTACATACGCAATAGCATATTAGCCCAATCGCATGCCTCTGTTCCACCCGCTCCGGAGTTTATAGACAAGAAACATGAGTTAGGATCTGTCTCCCCTGTCATCATGGTTTTTAACTCTAATGCTTGGTAAGTTTCTTGAAGCTTCACTAGTTCTTGTTTTACTTCTTGGAAACTATCTTCATCATTGGCTTCAATGGCCATATCTAATAGCACAAAGGCATCGTCTAAACTTGCTTTTACGCCATCGTAATCGGCAAGGGCTTTTTCTAAATAGGATTTTTCTTGATTAAGGCTTTGCATTTTATCTGGCTGATTCCAGACCTCTGGATTTTCCATATCCATGGCAATTTTATCTAACTGCCGCTTTTTTCCATCTATGTCAAAGATACCCCCGCAAATCCGAAATATCGCTTTGCAGAGTTTTTAGTTGGTTTTTTACTTCTAATTGTTCTGTTGCCATCGCCATGGAATGACTCCTTATTTTTTTTAAAAATTGATTTTAATAGAGCATAGGCTTTAAATCATGAAGTAATGCAACGATGTCGCCACGCACAACACCAATCTGCTAACTAAGGCTTCAGTTTTTTGCTATTCGAAATAAAAAGGATAGTTCACT
>JAYZXX010000258.1:0-3064 GCA_036140815.1 Bdellovibrionota bacterium
GTCTTTATTGGAATATTCAAAGACAATACAATCATTTTCAGCGAAGTGTTCGGGTTTTTGGTGTTACATTAATATTATTTTTTCCAACTAGTTTTGAGCCTCAAGTGAGTTATCGTGCACATTTCTATGGTTTGATTGCTGGAGTTTTATTGGGCTTTATTTATTTCTACAAAAAGAAAGACTACATTCGAAGCTTTGAAAGATACAAAATACAATATGTTGAAGAGCTGCCGGTCTTTCATTAAAAATCTTATAAATTTAAAAAATAATTAGTTCATGAGGATATATAAAACCCAAATCAAGTACTGATTTGGGTAAAAGTTAATAATTAAATTTTTACCAAGGTCTTAGGCTTTCATTCTATAGCCAGTTTTGAAAATCCTAGCTACGATAAGTATGCAGGCAATTAAAAAGAAAGCGATCATACAAAGACTGAAGCCAATGTCCACATCTGCTGAGCCGTAAAAACTCCAACGAAAGCCACTAATAAGATATACCACGGGATTTGCCAGAGATATTTTTTGCCATAAAGGAGGAAGCATTTTAATGGAATAAAAACTGCCACCAAGAAAAGCTAAGGGAGTAACGATAAGCATAGGGATTAGTTGTAATTTTTCAAATCCATCTGCCCAAATACCTATTATGAATCCAAACAGACTAAAAGTAATTGATGTTAAGAGTAAAAAACAAAGCATATAAAAGGGATGTTGAATTTGCAGTGGAACAAAAAAGGCAGAAGTTGCTAAAATAATAATTCCGACCATCATCGATTTTGTAGCTGCAGCGCCGACATAGCCTAATAATATTTCTACGTAGGAAATGGGGGCTGAAAGTACTTCATAAATGGTGCGTGTGAACCTTGGAAAATAAATCCCAAAAGAAGCATTAGAAATACTTTGAGTTAAAACGGTGAGCATAATTAGACCAGGAACAATAAAAGCCCCGTAGCTAACTCCGTTAATTGCATCGATTCGACTACCGATGGCTGAACCAAAAACAACAAAATACAGGCATGTTGAAATCACAGGTGAAGCGATACTCTGCCCAAGGGTTCTAAAAGTTCTAGCCATTTCAAAATTATAGATTGCACCTACAGCTCTTAAACTAATCATTGTTTCACCAACTCTATGAAAATTTCTTCTAAACTACTTTGACGTGTGGAAAGATCATGAATACAAATTCCAGCAGACTTTAAATCTTCAAAAAATTCTAAAATTCGAAAATCTTGATTCTTAATGTCATAGTTTAGGCGAATCTGTCGATTTTCCCCGAGCAAGCTGAGTTCATATTTTTGCAGAGAGCTAGGGATCTCAGATATTTGTTCTTCTAGTTCGATTAACATTTGTTTTTTTCCAAGCTTTTTCATCAGGGTTTTGGTTGGCTCGGTTAAAATGAGTTTACCGCCAGAAATTACACCTACACGGTCAGCCATTTCTTCAGCTTCTTCAATGTAATGAGTAGTGAGAATAATAGTAACTCCAGATTCTCTCAGTTTTGAAACTTGCTCCCACATACTCTTTCGTAACTCTACATCTACGCCGGCGGTAGGCTCATCTAAAAATAAAACAGAAGGCTCGTGTGATAAAGCCTTAGCTATCATTACTCTGCGCTTCATCCCACCGGAAAGAGTCATCAATTTATTGTCTTTTTTATCCCAAAGGGAAAGGTCTTTTAAAATTTTTTCGATGAAATCATGATTCTTGGGTTTTCCAAATAGAGAACGACTAAAGTTCACTGTATTCCAAACCGTTTCAAAGGCATCAGTAGTTAATTCTTGTGGAACTAATCCAATTAAACTCCGTGCTTCTCTATAGTTATCAATAATATCAAAGCCATCAATTTTTACATTACCAGAAGAAGGATTCACTAAACCACAAATGATGCTAATCATTGTAGTTTTACCCGCACCATTCGGACCAAGAAGGGCGTATATTTCACCCTTTTCAATCTGTAAATTTACATCGCTTAAGGCTTTTTTGCCGTCGGAATATTCTTTGCTTAAATTTTGTACCTGAATCATTTTGGTATTATCTCGAATGCATGAATGAGTTTCAAGAGAAGAAAGGCTTATTTGATGGATTGTGGTTAATTTTGATTTGATATTTGTGAAAGTAGCAAAGCACTGGCCTAGACTTGAGAGTAAGACTTAATCTTACTCTCGTTTTAGCTAAAGTGTTTCTTTTAGAAAGCCCTGAAGCCTAGCCCAAGACTTTTCATCGGCTTCCTTGTGGTATCTTCCGCCATCAAAAACCGTAAAGGCATGTGGAGCTTGGCTATAGGTGATCATTTCATTTTTCACTTTAGCCTTTTCTAATTCCTCAGCGAGCTCAGCAAAAACTTCCATTGAAATTGCCTCATCTGCAGTTCCATGGAAAATGATAATTTTGCCCTTTGTATTTTTATAGTCTTGTCCATCAGGGGTACTTAAGCCTCCATGAAAAGTGGCGAAGCCTTTTAAGTCTACTCCGGCTCTGGCTTGTTCAAGCACGGAAGCACCGCCAAAGCAATAGCCTATTGAGACGGCATTGCCCACATTTAATTTAAGTTCCTGAGCTTTGTTATAAGCGGAAAGCATAATTGCACGCATTTTATTGCGATCCTTGTAAAGCTCACCGGTATGTTGCTTTTTGTCTTTTACTTCAGTTGGGCGAATTCCCTTTCCAAAAAGATCTAGGGCAAACACAGAATATCCCTTATCAAAGAGCATTTGCGCTCTTTTCTTTTCATATCCAGTTAAACCATCCCAATCGTGATGGATAAAAATTAATGGTGCAGTGTCAGATTTTTTTAAATAAAAACCTTCATAGCTTGTATTTTTGACTTTATACTCAATCACTTTGGCATGGCTTGAACTGAAGCCAAGAATACTAAGAGTAAACACTAATATGAGTTTCTTCATAAATCCCCTTTGAAAAAAATTACTTTAAAAGCTTAGGTCTAATCAGGGGAGATTACAATTTTTAGTGTTTCTGTCACATAGAGTAAACAAAGTGCAAGGAATTAATTTAAACATGAGATGATGGAAAACTAATATTTTTCTAGATTTATTACCAAGATTCGTAGT
>JAYZXX010000259.1:0-7858 GCA_036140815.1 Bdellovibrionota bacterium
ACTTCTGGAATGCGAACAATAGAAGTTCTAAGTTCCAAGAAGTCTAATACACCTGTATTTGCGAATAGTACTGCTGATTTCATATATCCCCCCGATATATTTAAATGACTATAAATTCCCCTTATAGGCTGGGCAATCTTCCCCAAGATGCTTTCGCCTTTCACGGACTTATATAGGCAATCATCGTGCCAAGTTTTGATTTGATTTTTAAGTCTCAAATCCCATTTAATTTCTCCTCAGATGGTATTTATGTCTAGTACGCGTCATCACTTTGGAAGTAATTACAACTAGGCGTGAACTTTATTCATAAATAGGATTTTCGCTGAAGGCTTGACCTGATAGCTCGGTGATTTAATAATTCTCTAAGTGAAATTAGTTTTCTAAAAACAAAACTTATAAAACGCACAAAAGAGAAGCAGATGATTCAAGAAATACACCAAAAACAAACTCAATATCAACAAGATAATTTTCCAATGGACCTTAAAAGGAGAAAGCAACTATTAAAGACCCTCTCCTCACAAATTGAAAAGCATCGTACAAACATTCAATCCGCCCTTCGATTGGATTTAGGAAAATCCACCTATGAATCAGACATTGCAGAAATCGATTATTGCTTGCAAGACATTAAGCATACCCTAAAGTCTATCGACTCATGGGCAAGGCCTAATAAAGTTAAAACTCCCATTTTAGTACAGCCTGGAAAAAGCTATGTGCAAGCGGAACCATTAGGTAAGGTCTTAGTCATTGCTCCCTGGAATTACCCCTTTCAACTTCTAATTGCTCCCTTAATAAGCGCCATCGCTGCAGGAAACTCAGTAAGCCTCAAACCCAGTGAGGTGGCCCACAACACAGCGATGGCTATAGAAAAAATGATTAAGGAGGTTTTTAAGGAAGAAGAAATAGCAGTTGTTCAAGGAGGTGTCCAAGAAACCACAGAGCTTCTAAGTTTGAACTGGGACCACATCTTCTACACGGGGAATTCTGAAGTGGCCAAAAATGTTATGTCTGCTGCCGCAAAACACTTAACTCCCGTTACCCTGGAACTTGGCGGAAAAAGCCCATGCTTCGTTTTTGACATTGATTCATCCCTAAGCAAAGCAGCGCGAAGAATAGTATGGGGCAAGTTCTTCAACACTGGGCAAACATGCGTAGCCCCTGATTACATTCTTTGTGAAGAAAAAGACAAAGACAAATTGGTAAGTTTACTTTGGGAGCAAATAACAGAGTTTTATGGAACAAAAATCCAAGAATCTCCTGATTACGGGAAAATAATTAACAGCAAACATTTCGACAGACTTAATAAACTCATTCAAAGTGATGAAATCTTAAAAGGTGGCAGCACAGACAAAGACAGACTTTTTATTGAGCCTACTATTTTAAAGTGCACAGAAGAAAGCCCCGCCATGCAAGAAGAGATCTTCGGCCCAATCCTGCCTATTATTGTCGTAGAAGACAAACAAAAGGCTATCGAATTTGTTAAAAAGTCGGATAAACCCCTTGCCGCTTACATCTTTACCGATTCAAAGACTACGGAAAATCTATTTCGAAAAAAAATTAGCTGTGGCGGCATGGTCACCAATGATTGTCTTGTTCATTTGATGAACGAGGAACTTCCTTTTGGAGGTGTTGGTGTTTCAGGAATGGGGAACTACCATGGAAAGTTTGGTTTCGACAACTTAAGCCACCAAAAAGCATATCTGAAAAGAAGCTTTTTTATGGATATAGATTTAAGGTACCCACCCTATTCAGGAAAACTAGAGAAACTGAAAAAAATAATGCGTCTCTTGCCTTAGAAATAAAACACGATCAAGCTCAAAACACACAAAAACTAGTTCAACGAAAACCAAATCACATTTAACCGGCAACTGCGATTGCTACGGTCAATCCAGTTGTTCGAAATTAATTTTCCTCTAAATTTAATTTCTTAGCCAAGCCTCCGAGCTCCCAAGTTTCCATCAATAACTAACTTCTCCACTTTTTACCTGAGCATCCCTAAGAACTCTAATGTCTAAATATGCCCCCTTAAGACATACTTTAACCGTGAATTGCGCACACTTTTCTCTCCAAAGTGATAGAAACAGTTCAAAAAGCTTAGAAGCCATCCCTTGCGAAGAAACTTTAAAAAATGAAGCATTTCACAAGCTTAAGCAACTAGACCAAAGCTAGACCTTTCCTGGAATGCCCATTGCTCCTAGGCTTTAATTTGGTTAGACTAAGAGAGAGTTTGTTTAAGTTTATGCTGTGTTTTTAAACATTTACGGTGAACGCAAAAGGATTTGTGATTGAAGAACTTAGAGTGGCTGAAAAAGCTCAAAGAAAAGTTATCTAAGAAAAAAGCCCAGGATGGGGACATTGAAGCTGCAACAAGCGATGCCGCAGGCATTCCTAGTGCGCCAAAAGCTCTAGATAAAAACCCTTTCAAAAGAAAAGCAGGGCATGATGATAAGGCCTATGAAGTCAATCCTCTCTCTGAAATATTAACCAGTGATAAAAACGTTGAAGTGAATAAAATTGCTAGAAGCATTAATCGCCCTCCCCTAGAGGATTATTATATTTATGTTTTAGGAGCTTTAATTGGCTTTGCGGGAGCTGACCTTACAACCACTGGAATTCGCCCCTACCTGTCTTCTGAT
Organism: Bdellovibrionota bacterium; assembly: GCA_036140815.1. Taxonomy (GTDB): domain Bacteria; phylum Bdellovibrionota; class Bdellovibrionia; order Bdellovibrionales; family UBA840; genus UBA6502. The sequence continues at coordinate 2,634 of JAYZXX010000259.1, forward strand.
CCCATTAAATTAAACCAGGGGGTTTCAACGAGGGACTTTGCTGAACAAAAGAGTTCTAGTGATTATGACGTGATTGTATCAAGAAACATTTTTGATGCCGAGGGCAGAATTCCTGAAGCGAGCAATCAAAAAGATACCAAAGAAGAAGAGGTTGATTTAGATGGACCAGCCACTCCTTCTAGGCTTCCTATTACTTTACTAGGAACCATCGTTCACTATAACCCCGCTAAATCAGTAGCTTCCTTAGAGGTTAGAGCCGGTCAGACAAAAGCTCTTCCTTATATTCCTAATGATAATATCGAGGGCATAGCAACTCTAATGAAAGTAGAGCGGACGAAAGTATTTTTTAAGAATTTAAGCAACCAAAGACTTGAATACATTGAAATGCAGATTGATGGCAATCTAACTTTCGGTAAAAAAGCTTCTGCGGAAACTGAGGAAGTAGCTACTGGGATTAAAAAAGACGGTAATAGCTTTGAAGTTTCAAAAGAGGAACTAAAAAAACAGCTAGCAAACCTTCCTGAGCTACTGCAACAAGCACAGGCTAGGCCATTTACCGACCCATATACTGGGGAAATGTCTGGCTTTCAGATTGTAAACATAAAAGCTGGAAGTATTTTTGAGAAGCTTCTTGAAAGAGGCGACGTTATAAAAGAAGTAAACGGTCAAAAAGTGAACTCTGCCGCGAAGGCCATGCAGATGTATCGCACTTTAAAAGACAGTAACGATATAAAGCTTACTGTAGAACGAAACGGCAGAAACGAAGTTTTAGATTTTACAGTAAAATAAACGATAGGATGTCATCATGGATTTAAAAAAGCTTTATCTAATGAGTCTATTGGCAGTTAGCATTGCCAATCCTCTACGAGCTCAGGAAGAAGAAGATTTCGATGCACCACCTCCTGGAGTATTCCAGCCAAGTGAAGAGCAAGATCAAGAAGAAGAAAGTCTTCGCGGTGGTAGATTTGATCGTTTTCAACCAAGTAGTAATGGTCGCTTTGGAAATAATAATGACCGCGATAACAATGACAATGACAACTCTAGAAGCAACCGCTTTGAGAGTCGTTCCAATGGACCAGTCAACGAAAGACTTGGTGGCAGTAAAAGATCAGCTCCTAAAAATCGACCAGATGCTACCAATTTTTCCTCTGCTGAGCCCGAAGACATCACCAATGAGAACTTTCCAGAGTTAATCGATAGTTTTGACTTCCCAAACGCAGATATCGCTGATGTTGTGAAGGCTATCTCCGAATTGACCGGTAAAAACTTTATCATTGATAGTTCCTTAAGAGGGAAAATTACAATCATTGCACCAACGCAAATCACAGTGGCGGAAGCATACAAAGCATTCTTAAGCGCACTAGCAATGGCTGGTTACACGGTGGTCCCAAGTGGTAAGTTTTTAAAAATTCGCTCTAGTCGTCAAGCCAACCGTGACTCTATTGAGACTTACTCTGGCGCCTACTCCCCTGACACAGATCAAATGATTACACGAATCATTCACTTAAAACACATTTCTGCTGAAGAGATTTACCGTAAACTGAATATCCTAACCTCTAAAGACGGTGAAGCAAAAGCCTACGCCCCTACGAACTCTTTAATCGTGACCGATTACGGATCTAGAATTCAAACCATCTACAAAATGTTAAAACAACTAGATGTCCCTGGTTTTGAGGAACAATTAGTTGTGATCCCAATTCGCTACGCGAAAGCAAAAGACATCTCCGAGTTGATCGATCAAATCATTAACAAAGGCGAAGGTAGCTCGAAAAAAGGAGGAAGCTTCACAAGTGGAATCAGAAGGTTTGGTAATAATGATAACGCCTCCAGTGGCGGCTCTTCCGCTTTCTCTACCGTGATTCCAGATGAGAGAACCAATGCAGTGATTGTGGTTGGTAACCGTGCAGGTATCGAAAAAATCAGAAACCTAGTTAAAAAGTTAGACTTCCAACTTAATCCAGAAGATGCTGGTGGAGTTTATGTTTACTATATGAAATATAGCGAAGCAAAAACAGTCGCTGACATCTTAAACGGAATTGCAAAAGATGCCGCCAAAGATGATAAATCTTCAAGCTCAACCAATAGCTCTAGAACCAGTCGCTTTAGCAGAGCCTCTAGCCTGAACAATAACGATAAAAGTGGCGAAAGCGCCATGTTTGGCAGCGATGTAAAGATCTCTGCGGATGAAAGCATTAATGCTCTGATCGTTACTGCAAACAAACAAGATTACGAAGTGGTAAAAAGCTTGCTTTCTAAAATCGATATTCCAAGAAACCAAGTTAACGTAGAAACCGTAATCATGGAGATCTCATCAACAAAAAATAATTCTAGAGGAGTTAGTATCTTAAATTTCCAAAAAGCCGATGGAAGCGATGAGGCTGTGGGAAGATCTGGTTTTGTTGGGGAAAACATTTCTTACCTTACCGACTTTACCGCCAAAGGTGGAATCTTTGGATTTGCAAGTGGAGATGACGTTACTGTAAACATAGGAGGCTCCGAACAAACTGTAAAAAGCGTCATGGGCCTAGTTACTCTTTTAAAAGGTGTAACTGACGTAAACATCCTTTCTACACCAAACATTACCGCCATGGATAATGTAGAAGCTGAAATTGAAGTAGGTGAAAATGTTCCTGTTTCTTCATCGACAACTCAAAATGGCACCTCTTCCACCACTAGTGTTACAAGAGAGCCAATTACAATTAAACTTAAGATCAAACCAAGAATCAGCCCTGGATCTAATTCTGTGCAACTTGAGATTCAACAAACCATTAAGCAGTTAAGTAATCGCCAAGTAGTTGCAACTAACCTAGCCTCTAATGCTATTTCCACCACAGAAAGAGCAGTTGATACTCAGATCACAGTAAATGATGGTGATACGGCGGTTTTAGGTGGTTTAATTCGTGAAACCGAAGACATTTCTGTGAATAAAGTTCCTTTGCTTGGTGACATCCCTGTTCTAGGTTGGTTATTCAAATCAAAAACAGTAAATCGTGAGAAGGCCAACTTAGTGATGTTCTTAACTCCAAAAATTATCCGAACAAATTTCGATAACCAAAAGCTAGTAGATGCTAAGTTAAACGATCGCATCGACTTTATTAAACGAAATATGGGCGGAAAGGATCCAATGGGCGCTAGAGCTGCTAAATTAAACAAAAGCAATCAAGGGGCATTCCTTGAGGTCCAACCGGCGAACGATGAAGTTCTGCAGGATATAGAACCTGATTTAGACAGTGCTGATGAAATAGAGCTTTTAGAAAACACAGATGATGAATTCCTTGATGAGGAATTGGATTCGATTGTAGAATAGGTTAGAATGGTTGATAGTCAGTTACAAACTCTACTCTTAAAAAACACCAGCCTCAGTGAATCACAACTGCAGGCTGTGCTTAACACTTCTTTTGGTGGCGATTCAAGCCTTGGTGATCATCTTGAAAACATGGAAGATCCCAACATTGATGACATACTAAATTTAATTTGCCAAGAGCTAGGAGTGGAGCACTTAAAAGACATTCCTATCAACGACATTTCTGTAGATTTAGTGCGAAACATCCCAATTAACTACGCCAAAAACCACGAAATTCTGCCTTTCAAGGAAGAATCTGAGTTTGTAAGCGTATTGGTTTCAAATCCCATAGATTTAAAACCCCTAGATGACTTAAGAAGCTTGTACAATAAACCTACCAAGGCATTAGTTTCTACTTCGAATCGTATTTTAGAAGCCATCAACAAGGTTTATGAAAAGTCCACCGCCGCTCTTGAAGGTCTTGATGACATCGAAGAAGAAGAAGGTGAATTTGAAGAACAAATTGAGGATTTATTAGATGCTGGGGATGATGATGCCCCAGTAATTAAATTGGTTCGTACCTTACTCTTTCGAGCGGTAAAAGAAAAAGCATCAGATATTCACATAGAACCTTATGAAAGAGATATGGTGGTGCGCTTTCGAATCGATGGGTCGCTATACGATATATTTAAGCCACCCAAAAAACTACAAAACGCCATCACTTCACGCATTAAAGTACTAGCTAACTTAAACATTGCCGAAAAGAGATTACCACAGGATGGTCGAATCCCCCTTAAAATGGCAGGGAAAGACATTGATGTTCGTTTAAATACAGTTCCAACAGCTCATGGCGAGAGATTGGTGATGCGTCTACAAGATAGATCCAACGTGATCTTGAACTTGAATCAGCTAGGATTTCCAGCAGACACCTTAGAGAGAATTTACGAATGCTTAGAAAAATCTTATGGCATTATATTAGTAACAGGACCAACAGGATCTGGTAAGTCTACTACCCTTTACTCTTGTTTAAATAGAATTAACGCCCCTGATCGAAACATTATTACCGTGGAAGATCCTGTGGAGCAACGAATCCATGGAATTGGCCAAATTCAAGTGGCCAGTAAAATTGGACTTACTTTCGCATCAGGTTTAAGAGCGATATTACGTCAAGATCCAGACATAATAATGGTGGGTGAGATTCGTGACCTTGAAACGGCAGAAATTGCTATTAACGCCTCTCTAACCGGTCACTTGGTTCTATCTACCATTCACACCAATGACTCTTCTGGTGTGGTTCCTAGGTTAATGGATATGGGTTGTGAGCCCTTCTTAATCTCTTCTTCTTTGGTTGCCGTGGTGGCGCAAAGGTTAGTGCGAGTACTATGCCCTCACTGTAAAGCTCCCTACTCACCTACCGACGTAGAACTAGCAACATTAGATCTAACCAGAGAGCAAACCGACGCAGCCAATGTGCACAAACCAATTGGCTGTAATCAATGTAACCACAAAGGTTATATTGGACGAAGTATTATTTCGGAAGTTCTAACCGTGTCGGATAAAGTTCGCTCCTTAATCTTACAAAGACTAGATGGCGGTACAATCAAGAAACAAGCCATCGCCGATGGGATGCGAGTGATGCGTGATGATGGTATTAACAAAATCCTAAAAGGCATAACTTCTATCGAGGAAGTCTTAAGCTCAACTCAACTTGACGAATAAAAACTGAGGAGTAGATCATTATTTACTCCTCACAAGTACTAAACACTCAAGTCCTTCGGTTCAAATCTATAAAGCCAGCACTATTTTAAATGATAGATTCAGAATAGGTTTCAAGCTTCAGCAGTTTTCATAAAAACTGCAAAAAACCACCTATATTTACAATCAAAATTTCCACAAAATATTAAAGACTTACAGAATTGATATTAAAAAGTTCTTTAAGTTA
>JAYZXX010000260.1:0-28540 GCA_036140815.1 Bdellovibrionota bacterium
AAAAGTTTTCATAGCTGTCCATCCTATCACTAAGCCTCGACCACCACAATGTTGAACTAATCATACCCCGCCCCAATCAACTGGGGGGGGGGACAATGCCATTGAACTAGTGATTATAAGTCTGGTAAATATTTATTGAACGAGTTGTTATGCGAACATATTACCATATTCAATAAATTTTAATGAATCCAGCAAAACATTCTCACTGCCTAAAGCAATTTGCAGTTCTAAGCTTTATTTTAAAAGTTTTTATCATTGCACAAAAACATTTTGCCCGAAGGTCCTTCCTACAACCGAGTTACCAGAAGAATCAGAAGATGTCACTGCTTCAATCGATAAGCACCGATTAAGCTCAGCACAGGATTTAGCAATCCTCGCCCCTTCCTTTCGGTGATCAGGGCCTATTACAGCTGCGTTAAAATCCGCCTCTGGAGTTAGCGCCATACTCGTTGCAAAATCCAATGGATCATAGCCAGCGCTTGTAGCAACCACCACAGAGGACAAACTACCGGAATAGGCATTGATGTTAGTTGACAATTTATTTCCCCAATCAGAGTCCGTTGAAGCCCATGAAGACATTGCCTTTTTTGTTACAAGCATATCTAAGGCCCCCAATGAATCAGGGCAGTTACGACCAACACATTGCGAAACGGCATAGCTAACTAAAGTGGATGGATCCGACATATTTTTAACTGTATTATGATAATGCCTAACTAACTCTCTATATCTCCATAGATTTCGATTAGACGATCCATTCTCCATACCGTCTGCATTACCACTATGACTTCCCATAATTTCATAGCCCATTTGTGTTCCTTCGATTACTTTTAGTACATCATAAAGCTCTTTGGCATCATCGACATCCAGGTAATTACCAGTACTTGTGTCAATAGTAGAAATCCTTTGTATGGAATCTTCCACATAGTTTGTAAGTTTCAACTTCTGATCCGGAGATAAATTATCAATGATATTTTTTCGTACAGAATAAGTATGATTACTGTAAAGATCCACAACTGAATATTGATTCCCACTACTATCTGTAACAGTTAAAAGAGGATCCGCTAAAGTGATAGCCTGCCCTACAGAGCTTGTATTATCTGCGGCCACAGCAAAATTGTTGAAAAGATCCAAATCTTCAATTTTACTACCAATACTACTTGCAATCATTTCTAGTCCTGAACCATTATTTAAAATCAAGTCTCTAGAAGACTTTCTAGCTGAAGATTTTCCAAAAGAAAAATTCCTAGCAATCATAGTTCCAAATTTTTCAAGAGGCCCTTGTGGATTTAATTCGTTCATATGAAATTGAATTTTACTCGGATTGATTTGCACCACAGTGGCAGCACAAATTTCTTCATTGGAATCAGGGCGCTTCATACAATACTCAGCTTCTGTGCCACAAAATGCAGCCCCTCCCATTGCAGGATCACTCCCCGCCCAACGAATCAATCTCCCAGTATCATCACAAGGAATTGTGTCAGCCGTTACAGCCAAGCTTCTCGATGCAATGTATGCTTCCACCTCAGACTTGGATAAAGTTGATCCATCTACATCATCGCCCTCTTGTTTATACATTTGCTCCAAAGCAGAGTTTGCCATCTCCTTTGATTGCCCAAAGGACTTTGCCAGTGCTTCCGTGACACTCATCATCTGATAAGCCTCTCGAACTCGATTTAAATAGTTCGCCTGATTTACTGAATAAATGGATAAGGTACTCATGGTAAAAGCTAACATTCCAGATATTACAAGCAAAAGAACAATGATCTCACCGGAGTCATCCGACGCTATTTTTCTGACAAATAATTTATAAAATGATTTTTTTCCCATATCTTATTTTATCTTTAAAATCTAAATTATTCCAATATTTCCAGTTCTCGTCTCACTTTAGGTCAATATCATTGAAGCAAATTACTCTGACAAAAATTGAACCATTCACAAGTCCGCTCGTTATTTTCACCGCACCAACAGAATTCATTCTACTGTCCGTTAAATCTTCCAATAATAACAACGAAATTACTCGTTGTAATCCAAGCCTAACAATACTGGAGGAGCCAAGTATCTGTAGTAATAAATATTTCCATGTAATCCAGAGCGTAAGGACATATTGTAGTTAGTATTGCGCAATTGAACAAGAACCTGCATGGGCAAATCTCGATAGAAACGATTAACATTTGCTTCTGTCCCCACATCATAAGGATGCCTCCACTCAAGCCTGCCCTCATCGTAACGAATAAAATAACGTGTTGCTATATTGATCGTATAGTGGCTATTTGCTTGTGAATTTGCCCCTTGGTCATACTGAACTACCCTATCGTACCAACTTGAATTGGCAAAACTTTCGTTACCATCAGCACCGGTCCAATCACTACCATCACTTTTCGTTCTAAAAAAAACTACCTTCCCCATTACTCCACGGTTTTTATAAACATCATCCGCTGGAGCCGCTTGGGCATCTAAAAGATCATGCATATTAGCCACAGAAATAGCTCCAGTTCTCGTCTCTCCAGTTCCCCCGTCGGAAAATTCCTTTTTATAGGTAATAAAACGAACCGGCGTATAACTTGTCACAATAGGATCACTCGGACCAATTTCTGATTCTTCTGTGGAAGTAACTGCATAGGATAAGGATACAGTGGCCGATTGCAGATTGGCTTTTGTATGGTAAGCAGTCCATAATAGAGATTCCTGTGCAGTATTTTGCTCCACTACCACTCTAAAATTATCCATCAAAAAAATATAAATAGAAGAGGCACCAATAGCCACTACTCCAGACAGCGCGGAGGCAATCATTAGCTCTGTTAAGTTAAAACCGGCCTGGCTTTTCAAGGCAGTGCTTGAAAATGAAAAAATCTTAGATGTAAAAACCTTAAAATTGCGTAACATAAACGAAAATCCCACCTTACATAGTTCTATGTATTTATCGGGATAAATAAGACTGGACTTAAGTGTAAATTATTTTAGCTTAAAGAAAGACTTTTAAATGTTAGTATTATGTTTCATAGATTTTAACAATTAGATAGAGCTATTTTTTTGTTAGATCTTTTCTTTTTAGTCGAAGTTCTCGACGATTTTCCGCTTTTTCGAAACGAGTTTGCTGTTTTTCTGTTTCAGGCACAACTTGTCTAATCACAGTTGGACGCTTATGAGAGTCCAATGCTACAAAGGTCAAATAAGCTGTTGCTGTATGATAATTTTCGCCTGTAATTGGATTTTCAGAATCAACTCGAACACCTACTTCCATAGAGGTATTAAACACACGATTTACAGAAGCCTTTAAATTTACAACCCAACCGAGTTGCGCAGGAGCTATAAAATCTAATCCATCGATAGAAGCAGTTACCACTGGCTTGCCGGCATGTCTTTGAGCACTGATGGCCGCGGCAATATCAATCCAGCTCATTATTTTACCACCAAAAACCGTTCCCAGTTGGTTGGTATGAGAAGGGAGAACCAACTCAGTCATTACCACTTGCGATTCGCTAACAACCTTTGATTCTCCCATGATTTCCCTTTAATTTTTACTTGATCTAATAAAATTAGAAACCTGTTCCGATGTCACCACCGTTACCAGTTCCTGTACCAGTACCTGTGTTTCCACCGAAATTAATGTTTGCGCTACCCGCAGTCAAGTTAGTTGCATCAGACTCACGGTTTTGCAGGTTATTCTGAGGCATTTGTTGAATATTGTTTACTGCTGGATTAATTCCTTGCGGACGAACCATAGCATTTTGTGCAGGTGTTTCAACAAAAGACTGGTAAGGCATACACCATACGATCAACTGCGCACGGGACTTAACATTCATTTTTTTATAAATGTTTGTTAAGTGAAACTTTACTGTCTTTTCTGTTACGAATAATTGGTTCGCAACTTCCTTGTTTGATAGACCCTTCACGACTAATTCTGCGACTTCAGCCTCTCTGTTAGAAAGACCTTTTTGAGTGAGGACATCTCTGAGCATCCTTGCTCCCTCCCAATAAATAAGGTTAATAAATCGATACGACTTCCTATCTAAAAGTCTGACAGTATCTACTTGATACATCAAGAAATTGGACTCGAGTTTTCTTAAAACTAGACCGAATAGTTCTATGTAAAGAGGGGTCGTTTAGACCTTAGGAAAGAAAAGGTTTAGGTTTCAATGGTTTAGCATCACTTAGTTGATAGAATATAATATCAAACAGATACTGGACCAAAGGACTTAGTTAATTTTTTGTAAAAGGAAAAGGAGTAAAAATGTTTTCACCAGATACCCGATTTTTAGTGGTAGATGATTTCGCAACGATGAGAAAAATCATCAAAAAAGTTTTAGCGGAACTCGGATACACCAATGTAGAAGAAGCAGATGATGGACAAACAGCGCTACCTAAAATCAAAGAAGCTCAAAAAGAAGGTAATCCTTTTGGTTTTGTAGTTTCTGACTGGAATATGCCAGGGATGACGGGAATCGATTTACTTCGTGCGGTTCGTGCAGATGAAAATTTAAAGGCCACTCCTTTCATGTTGGTAACAGCTGAAAGTGAGCAAAAGAACGTAGTTGAAGCAGTACAAGCCGGCGTAAACGACTATGTTGTAAAGCCTTTTAATGCTGCAACAATCAAAGCAAAATTTGAAGCAATCTACAATCGCCTGAACAAGGCCGCTTAAAATATTTAGAGGGAGAGCATTATGTCGGCTGCACAGAAAGTAGAAAATCCTTTACTGGATAAAAACTTAGTGAATGCGTTTGTGGATGGAGTAAAAAAGACTTTAAGTACGATGGCAATGACCGAAAGTACTCCACAAAAGGCTTTTGTTGAAAGAGACTTCAAAGCAAAAGGTGAAGTTTCTGGTATGATTGGTATGGTCGCTGGAAACATGAGAGGAACGATTACAATTTCTTTCGAAAAACCAAGTATATTTAAAATTCTAGAAAATATGCTAGGCGAGCCATATAGTGAAATTAATGAAGAAGTTAGAGATGCCGTTGGAGAATTAACCAACATGATCTACGGTACCGCAAAAACCGCCTTAAATGAAATGGGCTACGCCTTTGAAATGGCAATTCCCACAGTGATTACAGGTAGTCATGAAATCACATCTTATCACAAAGGCGCTGCTTTGGTAATTCCATTTAGTATGGATGAAAACCTACAATTTTTTATTGAAATCACAGTGGAGTAGAAAATGAAAACGGAAATCCTCATATGTCACACATCAGATCAGTTTTACGAAGAAGTTCATGAGCTACTGGGGCATATTGAGGATTTAGAACTTGTAAAAGTAAAAAGCGTGGATGAAATTCTAGAACCAAGCAATGAAGAAAGTAATCCACAATTGGCTATTCAAGAAGCCATTGAAAATGATGGTCAAACTTCTGAGTGGATTCAAACATTAAAAATGGCCTACCCACACGTGCCGGTCATGGTGTTATACTCCCCTGAGGATGAAATCAAAACACAGCTACTGGTAAAAAATGGAGCTGCTTTTTGCCTGCAAAGACCTTTTGATGATGAATTTGTAATGGATGCCATCCTACAACTCATTAACATAGAATTTAGCAAAAACATTCCAGTTGGAGCCCTTGAAGCCATAAGAATTAAAGATCTAATTATTGGAACAGAAGTGGATTTTGGGATTTTCACTCACCTGCCTTCCAATAAAAAAACCATAAAGCTTCGTGCTAAAGGAAGCTTAGTGGATCAAGACCTAATCGATAAAGCAGTAAAAGGAAAGGGGCAACAACTCTATATTATGAAGTCTGAGCTTCCAGCCTTCTTTAGCTACGTAAGAAAAAGTCTTCGAGAAAAAGGGTTTAAAAACCCTGTTTCAATGACTGAAAAAGCTATCACTATAAAAAAACAGGTTCAACAATTTATCGGCGTACTCCTAGATGCTGACTTAAAAGATTTCGATCAAGGTAAACAGCTATTAGCAATGGCTGAAACAATTATTGATGAGCTTGGACTTGTTGATAGCGAACTTAGCCAGGAAGAACTTTACGAAAGCATCACGCAACTTACCGAAAGACCTAGGACGAATTACAATACCATGATTAATGTTGCAGTGTACGCTAGTGTATTTGCAAAGGTTTCTGGCTTTAGCACTGAGGACATTCATGATGTGGCTTTAGCTGGAATCTTACATAATGTGGGACTTTCACAATTAGGCATAGAAACTGCCAGGAAAAACCCAGAGGAAATGACACCTGAAGAATTACAAGTCTTTCATCAATACCCTTTGAAAAGCTTGAATATGGTAAAAGCCAAGAGAATTCCATTAGACGAAGATTTATGCAAGGTCTTAGAGCAACATATGGAAAATGCAGATGGTTCAGGTTTTCCTAAAAAACTTAGGTCGCAAAACATCCAGCCCTTAGCAAAAATATTAAGGCTCGCAAAAGAATTTAACCGTCTCACTTCTTTAGGAGAAAACTTGCACGACAGCGTTACTCCAACTAGAGCTTTTAAACTACTTCTTGAGCAAAATGATCCTGCAAAAGGAAACAATTCTTTAGACTTTAGCTTGGTAAGAAAGGCTTCAAAGTTTTTTGAAAAAAAATCTCAAGAGGCAATTGAAAAAATTAACGAAGGCGCTTAAAAACTCCAGGTTTTATCTAACCATTCTTTTTTAGGCTCCATATCTCTAGACAAAGCAAGTACTACTTCAAATTGCCTTCCCCAACGGTAAATATTAATCCACTCAATATTCAATTGATTTAAAGCCAACTCCCCCGTTAAACCTAACAAGAGAGGTGCCAATCGATTCCCCTCCGCGCGAACAATCCATGAGTCCTGCAGCTGATTCCACTTGCTTTGCTTCGGATAGCTAAATTGAAAACTTTCTTTAAAACCAGAAAACTGCGTCAAAAGATTTTTAATCGGAGAAAGCTTACGATCATCGGAAACTAAAAATATATCGTAAACTTGGTTTTTCCATGTATTGGCATTTACCTTCAATATCACCAGGCCAAGGCTATTTAAAAAGCTCAAAAGCCGAAAAAGAATCAATGGGCTATCTCCAGTTCGCGAGTATCGAATTAGGTATTGGCTTTTACCTAATTCATCTACCAAGAAACGTTCCCCTGGAAATTCTTTTATACTAGCAACTTCACTTTTAAGACTATCTAAACTTTCAAAATAAGCACATAAATCAAAATCCAGACTATCAATTAACTCTTGATCTAGAGCCTCGGCTCCTTGGCTAAGCGAATGCCTGTATTTTTCATCGACCCGGTACTGGGGATCACTCAGTTTCAAATACAACTGAAACAATAGGTCTAGCTTCCAAACGCTAAGTGCATCTGGATTTGAACTTGCGATATCAATCACAGTAAAAAGAAAAAGGTTGCGTATTCTCCTTGGATTTAAATCCTCTTGCTGTAAACGCTTGAAAATAGAATTTTCTTCAAGGTTGGTCCTAAAAGCAGCCTTTGAGAAAAGTAAATGATTTTTCACCATCCATTTCACTTCTTCTTTAATCTTTTGCGAGCTTGTAAAATTGGCAATGTTCTTCTCTACTATTCTTTGCCCAATTTCACTATGATCTCCCTCTAAGCCTTTCCCTAAGTCATGGTAAAGAGAGGTGTAATAAAGTATAGCTCTGTCACTTGCTCGTAATTTAGGGAGCAATTCTTGAAAACGGCCTATTTTTAACTTTTGATTAAAAAGATCCGAAGTTTTTCGTAGACAAGTTAAGGTGTGTCCACCCACCGTATATCTATGATATTGGTCATGTTGAACCAAGTTTCTAACTCTAGAGAAGTCCTCATTGATTAAATCTAAGATTCTACTATCGAACAAAAAATTAATTTCGTCTACCATGTTTTTCTTGATACGATCCTGCAGACTTGCAAAAAAACTAGAACGAACAAAATCTTCTCGATCTATTAAAGCTCTACTTATCCAGTCTCTAATTTGGTATCGCAACCAATAGTCACTGCCAATTTCATGGGAGTATTCCGAGTTAAGAACATCAGAAATACTCAAATCTTCGCATGGCCAATCCTCGAAACTAGCAAAACACATTCTGCACAAAAAAGCCGACTCTTCGCAGAGAGCAGAAACATAACTCATAAAACTTCGAATATCTGGAAAGCAAAAGTAGTTGGCCAAGAACTCTTGATGAGATGCAATTAAAACATCAGATGACACTCTAGAGTGTAAAACTTGGCGGATAAAACTCATTCTTTTTTTAAGGTCCTCAAGTGGAACTAAAAAAGGAGTATCAATCCCATAAACTTGCTTCGCTAAATAACACAAACAGAGGGCTTGATCCAAATCTCGAATCCCGCCGGGTTGAAACTTCAGATTTGGCTCTAGATAATTTGAAATATTATCGAAACGATCCAGACGACGATTATGGTCTTCTTGCAAGCTCTTAATCAGACTTTCCGTTACATCATCTGAAAGATCAATAAATTCCTTAATCTTTGTGTCTTCAATAGCATTCATATAATGAATGATACTCGCTAAGTAAAAAGGATCGATCGGCCCATCTTCTTTTAACTCATCAATACTGCGAAGCCTTAAGGATTTAATGGTCTGCCAACTTGAGTCTACTTCTTCTTGATTTAAAATAAGAAGGTCTAAATCGCTAAATAACGAGCCCTCAGCTCGACCATAAGAACCCAGAACACAATGATCAGCAATGTCTAAATTTAAATGATCTTTTAGGTACTGCCGCCAAGACTCTTTACAGAAATCAGAGATTTTCTTTACTCTATATTTAACCTGACTTGGCGACAACTCTTTCAGAGCACCACTGTGCTCTGAAACCAAACTCTCAAACTGTTTTAAATCGATGAATTCTGACTTTGCCACTTCCCTATGGTAGTCATTAATTCTAAAGGAGTCATCTCCTGGATTTTTAAATTACGAATTTCCTCCAAGGAAGCCTTCAATTGCTCTAATTCTGGACCAACATTACTTAACTCTATGCTATCAGAATTATCATTTGAAAAAGCCAATAAGGAGAATTGTCCATCATTCTGTAACTCTAACTCTTTTAATATTCTTTCAGCACGTTTAGTAAGCGACTTTGGTAAACCGGCAAGCTTGGCCACATGAATTCCATAAGACTTATTGGCCGGCCCCTTAGTCCATTGATGAAGAAAATGAACCTTCCCGTCCAATTCCCGAATACTCATATGACGATTTTCTAACTTTGGAAAATCAGACTCTAAACTAGTTAATTCATGATAGTGGGTTGAAAAAAGCACTGTGGCCTTAGACTCTTTTAGAAGGTGCTCTAGAATAGCCTGAGCCAAACTCATTCCATCATAAGTAGAAGTTCCACGCCCAACCTCATCCATAAGAACCAAAGAGTTCGGGCAAAGTGCTTCTAAAATATCCGCGGTTTCTTTCATCTCTACCATAAAAGTAGATAAGCCCTCTGACAGAGAATCACTAGCGCCTATTCTAGTAAAAATTTGTTCAAATACTCTCATTTTTGCCGATTGAGCTGGAACGAAACAACCGACCTGTGCTGCAATAGAAAGAAGAGCTAATTGCCTCATGATCGTTGATTTACCAGCCATATTGGGCCCTGTTAGTAAGACACAAGCTGAAGGCTCCAAAATCATATCGTTTGCAACAAAACTAACCCCCAGCTCTTGCTCAAGAACAGGATGTTTTGCTTGAATGATTTCTATTTTTTCATTTGCTCCTACAAAATTGGGTCTAACATAAGACCTCTCGATGGCTAACTCAGCAAAACCAGAAAATACATCCAAATCAGCAACCCGATCCGTCAAGCTAGCTATTAAATCTGTATTTTGACGAAACACCTCCCTGTAAGCAGAGAACATCTCAGCCTCTAAACTCTCTCTTTTACTTTTGGCACTGAGAAGTTTTCGCTCAAGACTTTTAAGCTCTTCCGTCGTATACCTTTCTGAATTGGCCAGGGTTTGCTTTCTTTGATAGTGATCCGGAACCTTATCCTGGTGGGTTTTTGTAACTTCAATATAATATCCAAAAACAGCGTTGTAGCGAATCTTCAAACTAGGAATAGAATTACTTTCGCGCTCTTTCGCTTCCATTTCTCGAAGCAAGTCTTGGGCATTTTCTGTCAAACCAATGTATTCATCTAGCTTTTCATTTACGCCTTTTCTAAGAAAGTAACCCTTCGACAAACTAATTGGTGGCTCATCAACGATATTTTCTTCAAGATCACACAAAAACTTTTTAAAGTCTTCATACTCGTCAAAGGAATCGAGCTGTTCTATGATTTCAAGACAAGACAAAAGTGAGCTACTCAAGCTAAGCAAATCCCTTGGACCAGCACTTGGCCCCATCGCTTTCGATAAACGACGCTCGGGATCGCCTACTTTTGCTAATTCTTCGCGAAGACTTGCGCGAGAAAAATTATCTTTGCCTAAATCTTTTTGCCAATATTCTACCTGCTCGAAACGGGCTTCAATTTCTTGTTTTTCCACAAGTGGGACTGATAAATAAGATCGAAGACGTCTAGAACCAATCGAACTTTTACATCGGTTGATTTTTTGAAAAAGAGATTGAGTGCCATTACCTAGGCTATCTACAAATATTTCAAGATGCTCTACACTTGAGGCTGAAAGCGCTAGGTATTTCTGAAAAGTTCTTTTCATCGGCTTCTTTATAAGCTGAAGTATTTCTTCGTTTTGCATTTCTACCAGATAAGAAAATAAAAGCTTTAAAATGCCATTCTCACTTAAAGAAAAATCCTGAAGCTTCTCACAAACCTTATCTTTGTTCTCTTCGTTTGTTGGAACTAGCTTTGATAGATGTGGCCCCGAAACTGACTTTTTATCTGCCAAAAACTCCTCATAATCTTTTTCAGATAAAAGAAGCTCAGCTGGATTTAAAAGATAAATCAAATCCTTTCTTTGCTTTAAAGAAATGTCTTCATAATAAAAACACTCCCCCGTACTTGTATCTACCAGAGCCATAGAACTATCCACACAACAGGCGATATAGTTACTAGAACCAGCATCTAAACTATCAGGGTCAAAAACCATACCTGGAGTTAAGATCCTAGTGATACCTCGTTTTACCAAGCCCTTAGCTTGTTTTGGGTCCTCTAATTGGTCGCATATGGCAACTTTAAAATTAGCATTTAACAGTTTCGCTACAGCATTACTAATACTATGATGAGGCATTCCACACATCTTGGTGTTATCACCTGATTTTTTATTTCTAACCGTTAGAGCAATGCCTAAAATGGGCGCCGCAATCTCAGCATCTTTATCAAAAATTTCGAAAAAATCACCCATGCGAAAAAAAATGATTTTATCAGGATGAGCTGACTTAACTCCCCAGTATTGTTCCATTAATGGCGTTAGTTTCTTTTCTGATTTACTTGCTTTTGACATGCCCAATAAAAAAGTTTTTGGAACGTTTTGTCAATAGTCCTTGCGCTGCCCTAGAGGGCTTTTACTAGATAATCTTTTGAGCCATCTTGGAATGAAAAAAGAACCGCTGGTTTACCGCCGCTCTCAAGAAAGTTCTCCACTTTATCTTTGCAGGAAATGCCTCTTTCTTGCAATTTCAATAAAATATCTTCATCCATATAGGACTCCAACTCAGCAATGATGCGTATTGGCATTTTCAACTTTACTTTATCTTTTCCATTTTCTTTGATGTGAACCATAATTTCAGTAGCCATCAATGACATCGTGTAAGTATCATCCTCGTCCACCTCTGCCAATTCTAGATTGACCACATCCAATAATATCGAGCTAAGATGTTTATCTATGATTTCAGAAAAGCAGATAGATAAATTCCATCTTTCCGCTAAATCTAAGTAACTAGAAAAAGCTTTCATTAACAAAAAGAAATCTTGCCCACCAGCGCTGCGAAACCACCACTTGTGTTCGCCCAACAAGGAGTCTAATCGTTCATTTAAATTCCAATTACTTAGCATAACTGGTTTTACTGACACAAAAGGCTCTAGTAAAAGGTTTAATAAGATTGGTAACTTTGGTCGAATCATTTGCAGCTTTTTTTCCTCAAATCCAACCGCCTGCAATAAAGCTAAGGGAGAATCTGCCGTTTTATTTTTTACTGCCAAATACAGTCGAAGCATCCCTAAGACAAATTTTTCATCAAAGCCTTTTACAGCCCCAAAGTCCAATATGCCTAACTTCAAATTTTCTTGCGAAGATATAAAATGAAAGTTCCCCAAATTCCCATCCGTTTGCAGAGCATTCATTTTTATAAAAGCAATACAATGAAACTCAAACATCGCTTTTAATAAAAAACGCTTTTGACCTTCTGATAACAAGTCTCTTTGAATTAAACTAGAAAGTGCTTCCCCAGGGACTTCTGACTGAAAGTACATCTGCTTCGATTGATATGTTTTATGCAATTTGGGAAGAAAAAAATAGTCATAGGCTTTAAACAGACCAGAAAAGCATTCGATCCAATGCATTTCATGATCAAAATTCAGTTCCTTATCCAAAAGCTGGCTAATGCTAAGCTTATAGGCCTCTATATTCACTCCCCATTTTTTTGCTGGGCCGGCATTAGGAACCAACTTCAAAAGCCTTAATTGAGACTGGATACTATCTTTAATACCTGGCAATTGAGTTTTTAACACTAAAAGCTCTCGCCCTTCTTTTTCTCGACAATAGAAAACCTGTGATAGGGAGGCGGATTTTGGTTTTCGGTCCAAGATTTCGAAGTGATCATCAAAATCAGTTGAGAATTCCTTGAAAAACACCTTCTTCACTTCCTCAATACTCAGGATTTGTTCAAAGTCGTAGCTTACATCCATTAATTGGGAATACTCTTTCTTTAATCCAAGGAATTGTCCTATTTTCAAAAACAAAGCCTTTTCTTCTCCTAAAATTTTTTGAATCTGTGCTAGAGCGATTTCATTTTTTTTATCTTCATTGAGCTCTTTAATTGATTTAAAAAACTGAAGGGCTTTTGCCGCCTGTTTGAGAGCTTTCAAGAGGAATTACCGTAATAAGAGGCTCATACTAGTGAGAAATGTCATCGTGCGAAAAACGATAATAATTCGATCCATTTGTTTCATACTAGGACGTTGAGACTCATCCCCTTTCGCTAATTTGATGCCAATTGGAATTAATCGTAAGTACAGAACAACAGTGGTGATTGCAAAAAATAAATGAACGATCAAAAGGCCTGACATCTCCCCATTGATCTTTGATAGTGCATTATTAAAAAGGGCTAAATAGCCAACTAATAATAGATCCGCAGCAATGACAAAAGACATAACTTTAATATGAAGTTCGCGGTTTTTGGAATGTAGGCTACGTCCCCAAAACAATAAGACTAAAATGACAAAACTAATGATATTATTAATCATAACTATATCATTTAGAAACATCCTATTTCTGTCATGGCCATTTTCCCTTTCGCGACCTAGGTCTAATTTGAAGCTAAATACAATCCAAACAGAAGGTCTAAGAATCATTAAATTTACATTAAGTATCTATCTTATTTAACAAAATACCGAAAAAATACGGCATAGCTTAAATTTTTAGGGGGATATATGTTTGGCGCGTCTAGCGAGGAAATGAAAAAACAAAGCTCACAATTGGGAGCGAACTATTTTGCTGCATTGGAAGCATTAAACACCAATGTATTTGTATGTGACACAAATTTTAATATTAATTTTGTGAACGCAAAAGCTAGACAAGTAATGAGCAGTATAGCAGCGGAAGTAAAAACCAATTTTAATATCGATGCTAACCAGTTATTGGGCGTTAATATTGACAGTTTTCATGCTGGTAAAGAACAAAGCATTCGCTCCAAATTACAAAACCCGAGCAACTTCCCAATCCAAAGTGAAATTTCTTTTAGCGGCTTAATTTTAGCCTTGCAAATTGAACAAGTAAAGCAAGACGGAAAAGTTCTTGGCTTTGTCGTTAACTGGGAAGAAATTAGCAAACAAAAAGCTGTAGCGGATGAGGCAGCTAGAGCAAAACAAGTTTTTGAAAATGTGCCAATGAACGTTATGGTGGCCAATTTAGACGGTATCATTACAGAGCTTAACCCTAAAAGCGTAAAAACCTTAAAAAGCATTGAACACCTACTACCGGTTAAAGTCGATGATATCGAAGGTGGAAGTTATGACGTTTTCCATAAAGATCCCGCCCACCAAAGAAAACTCTTGGCAGACCCTAACAACCTGCCTTATCGTGCCATGATTAGCCTTGGGGAAGAAACTCTAGATTTAAACGCCTCCCCTCTTTATGATAATTCAGGAAACTACCTTGGACCTATGGTAACTTGGGAAGTGGTAACAGAAAAACTACGCAATGAAAACCGTGTAGCAACCAACCAACAGATGCTGGAAAATGCTCCTGTAAATATGATGAGATGTGATCTTGATTATAATATCACCTACTTGAACAAGGCATCTCGCGAAACTTTAAAATCAATCGAAAGTTTACTACCAATTAAATCCGATGCGGTACTAGGTGCCAGTATCGATGTTTTCCATAAAAACCCAGCCCATCAAAGAAAACTATTGGCTGATCCATCAAACTTACCTTATTCAACGAAAATTCAACTGGGCAACGAAACCCTAAAACTTCAAGCCTATCCACTTTATGATAAAGATGAAAACTACCTTGGACCTATGGTTAACTGGTCAGTAATTACTGATAGAGAGATTTTAGTAGACCGCCTAACGGAAACTTCTTTAAAGTTAAGTGCTGCTTCCGAACAATTACAAGCGGCCGCTACACAAATGATGGAAAATGCAGAAAACACAACTTCGCAAGCTTCCACAGCGGCTACTGCTAGTGAAGAAGTCTCCGCAGGTATTGCAAATGTTGCCACAAGCATGGAAGAGATGAGCTCTAGTATTCGTGAGATTACTGAGAAAACAAATGAGTCTTCCAACCGATCTGACCTAGCTAAATCCAAAACTCAAAGTACAAATAAAACCATCAATCTACTAGGAGAAAGCTCCCAAGACATTGGTAATGTAATCAAGGTAATATCGTCCATTGCCCAGCAAACCAACCTACTTGCACTAAATGCTACCATTGAAGCCGCAAGAGCTGGGGAAGCTGGAAAAGGCTTTGCGGTGGTAGCAAACGAGGTCAAAGAACTTGCCAAAGAAACTGCCGAAGCCACCCAAGAAATTACTAACAAAATTGAAGCAATTCAGAACGACTCTAGTAGCGCTGTAAATGCTATTGGTGAAGTTAGCGAAGCCATTGAAACTTTATCCGAAATCTCAACAAATATCGCAGCCTCCGTTGAAGAGCAAGCTGCAACAACCAATGAGGTTGCAAGAGTTTCCTCCGAAGCCACTACGGCTACCAATGAAATTACTAAAAATGTGAATGAAATGGTCAAAATGGCGGAGAACACAGTTACCGCGGCAAAAGAGACTAGCAATGCAGCTGCTAATTTAGCAACTCTAGCAGCTAGTCTTACTGACCTAGTTAATTCATTGAAAGATGACGAAGATTAAGCTTTAACAGCAAATTGTAAGAATTAAAATATCCAGCTCCTATAGTGAGCTGGATATTTTTTTAAAAGATTTTGAGAGTTTTCCAATTAAGACTTTTGCATTATCAGCTAAATACTCTTTAGTATCTTCATTCATATACATATCTCGTCTCAATTCAATTTGAATGCAGTGATTGCCATTTTCTGGCTTGCCAAATTTTCTAGTAATTCCCCCACCGATATAAGGATCATTCAAGGACACATCTTCGAAGTTCTCGCGAAAACTAGACAAGACCAAATCTAAATATTTTTGATCGGTAGACTTACCCAAATAATCTGAAATCACAACTTCAGGTCTAAGCTTACCTGGATCTGCATGAAGAGCTGTACCTTTTGAGGGCATACTGTGTAAATCAAGCTGAAGTGAATATCCGTTGCAAGACGAATACTTTTCATGCATTTTCTCTAGCTCTATATGAAATGCATTGTAATACTTTTTTAAAAGACTTTCATGAAGTTCTCTAGACATTGGTTTTTCTAATAAAGTTTCACCAAAAGTTGTTTTTACCCAATGAAGACCTTTATTGTGAAAATCGCTAAGATCCTCTTTCTCACCTTCTACGGAGTTTTTTTCAATATGCTCCGGCAACCGATTTAAATCCACAACATAACGATGCCAAGGACTGTAAACCAAATCTAGCTTTAGATCATCTATAACACTCTCATAAAGGCGATCTACGTATCGATCAACATCTCTCATTAAATGAACTTCATTCAAAGTTTGAAGCCAATGACACTCTTCTGGAACCTGTTCCCCGCTATGAGGGATACTTACGAAAAACTTATTCATCTACAAAGACTAGCAAAAGCAAAAATTATTTCAAGATAGAATCCTCTAAAGAAAGAGTTAACGCCCAAGAAATAGGCTTAATCCAAGTAGCTTCCTCTTCCTCAGACCAAGAAGCTATTGCTAAGACGAAAGGATTTGCTATTATGTGATTTATGAAAATCTATACAAAAACTGGCGACAAAGGTGAAACAAGTCTACTTAATGGAACACGAGTAGTTAAGTACCATCCTAATATTGAGGCATATGGAAGTGTTGATGAGTTGAACTCTAATATTGGCATGCTCATCCACCTTTGCGAAAATTACCAAGAAGAAGACTTGGCACTTTTAACTGAAATCTCAAAAAATCTTTTCTCTATCGGCTCAGCCCTTGCTTGCGAAAAACCAGAGGAAGCAAAAAAATTTTTAAATATAAATTCATTAGACTTGGAAAAGCTGGAAATTGCCATTGATAAGTTCTCAGAAAACTTGAAGGAATTAAAAAACTTTATTCTTCCAGGCGGAGGAATGCCCGCCTGCCAAGCGCACATTTGTCGGAGCGTTTGCCGTCGCGCAGAGAGATGGGTCCTGCAACTTCAAGCAGCTGAGCACGAAATGATCGTTAGTTATTTAAATCGGCTTAGTGACTACTTTTTTGTATTAGCGAGATACTTAAACTTCTTAGACAAACGAGAAGATATTATTTGGAAGTCCTAGGACTTCCCTGCCTTTCCTAAATTTTTGAGCTCATTTTTTAAAGTAATTAAGCTCTCCATCTCAGTCCGCATAACTTCACGAATTTCCTCTTTTCCTTGAGACTTTAGAAAATCGTCTAAATCAGAAAATTGGTAAAACATAAATTTTATGGAGCGATTAATTAATTTGGTAGTTAAATACTTTTGAGCTGCATTATTTAAGTTAGCAATGACATGTGCAGGCTGAAAAGGTTTTTCCAAAACGGAAAAAACACCATAGCTAATAGAATCAATAACATCTGACTTACTTAAATTACCGGAGATAAAGATCACTGGTAAATCAGGATTAATTTTTTGAATCTCTCTAAGTAAATCTAAACCTGACATTCTCGGCATAGTCATATCCAACAAAACACATACAGGTTGGTCCTGCGCTTCTTTCAAGGCCTGAAAAGCCAATTGACCGTCTTCAAATTCGCGATAACTAAAACCAGCGTCATCTACGAGATCCCCTAAAATTTCACGAATATCCTCTTCGTCATCAACAATATACACTAAGCCCTTTGAGCTTTGTGCTTTGTTAACCCTCTTCTGAATCTCTTCACGATCAACACTAACTGCGGCCGCTCCCTCTCCTGGATCTGTATAATCAAAATCTATACTTTCACCATTTAAAAGATGCCTTGAGCCATCAATACCTGATAAAAAGTAATCAATATAAGGCTTGGTCATCTGACCAGCTTCTTTGCATTTTTCTAATAAATTCTCAAGATAGTGGGTATGTTTTTGAACTTCTTCCATCCCAAGCATTCCAGCTCCACCTTTTAATGAGTGAAACACTCGGAATACATTATTGTACTGGGAAAGAAAATCCTCACCGCGATCAATTGCCAAAAGGTTAGCTTCCCCTTCATCTAAGAGTTCAAAAGCTTCAATTTTAAATTCCTCTACCATTTCTTCGTCAAACATCGCGCACCCACTTTTTTTTTTAAAACTGACTCTTTACATCATCTGCTGACTGGTTTTGCAACAAGCTTTCCACTATACCCTTTAGCTCTGAGGATTTCCCTAAAAAGTTTTTTACTTTAGACTGAAAAGCATCCGTAACCCAAAGCACTTCTTCACTAACACTCTCGGCTAAAGACAAGCGCAATTCCCAAACCATATCGTTTAAACTCAAATAATAGTCTTCAATATCGACCAGTTGCTTTTCTACAAGCTGATCTGCCAATACTATTAACTCTGCCAAAAGATCTTCCCCTGTGTGAATCACAAACTCAGAAACTAGACCTCTTAAAAATCGAACGGTACCCTTTAAAGTATGAAGTTCTCTGTAAAACAATCGAAAACTTTCTTTTAAATCCAACGTGGACTTCATTTTTGACCATGTCATGATGGTCTGATCCATCTCGTCCTTTTTCATTTCGTCTAAAACTTCAAGGTATTCATCAAGAACAAACTCTTGGATTGGTTCAAATGATATTATCGGTATTTCCACAGAATGAAAGTCTCCGCCATCTTCCTGTTTTAGACTTTTACTTTCTTCCACCAGAGATACGGGGGAAATTGCTTCTTCACTGATAGATTTCACTTGCTCAGGAATTACAGAGCTAGAAACGGTCATATTTTCATTAGGCTCAAATTGACTTAAATCAATATCACCATCGTCATCAAGCACAATATCATCTTTCTCTTGGCTATAATCATGCAAAGCATTCTGACACTCATCAATGCTAATCTTACCCATCTCGATCAGTATTTGTCCAAGTGGCATTCTTTTTTGATTTTGAACCTTAAGAAATCGACCTAGCTCTTCCTCATCCACTAAAGACTTTTGTAACAACAATGACTTTATCTCTAAGCCACTTTGCACTTGCATTTTAACCAATTGAATAAGTTCTGAATTTGAGAAACGCTTTTCCTCTCGCAGGATACTTAACAAAGGAGGAGTTGATTGCAACTGCTCTGTAAGAGCATTGATCAAATCCTCTTCGGTAATCATATTTTTGCGAAGTAAAAAGTCTCCAAAAAACATTTATCCAGCCTGCACAAAACTTGTAGATCCACCAAGAACTTTACTTAGTACATCTTCTGTTTGCTCCTTAGTGTATGGTTTTTTCAAATACCCTGAAGCTCCGAAATGTTGGGCCACTGCAATTGGATCCAAATTTAACTCTTCACAAGCATCTAAAACTTGATTTATCTTTCCTGGCTCAACTACACCCGCCTTAACCCTTGCCGCTACCTTATCTATAAGAGCGAACTTCTCATTCATTGGGATTTGTGCGGCACCGCCTTTCTTTCGAGAAATTGTTTTTTCATCCTCAGAACTTACCATAACAACTGGAAGTCTTGGAGCAAGAGATTTCAGGATAACCAAAGCGCTTAGACCATCAAGCTCTGGCATACGAATATCCAGAGTCACTAATTCAGGCTTTGCCGCTAACATCGATTTAAATTGTTCTACCGCTAACCTTCCATTTTTTGCTTCGAAAATTTCACTTACCGTTTGACCATTCAAACTAACAAGCTTCAACATGCTTTTAATTGAAGTTAAATGAATATCTGCGTCGTCTACACATAATACTTTCATTAGGCCCACCTTTTATTTATTAATTGAATAATTTCGTTAATGTTTCCCATATAATCTTGCAATTCCGCTCGAGCAATGGCACCAGGCATTCCAAATACAACGCAACTTTCTTTATCCTGAATTAATATAGGATTAGACTTATTTTTTTGCTTCTTACAAGCAGCTAAACCATCTTCACCCATACCAGTTAATATAACATTTATCGATTTCTTGTAAATAAAATCACTAGAATCTATCATAACGTCTACTGCGGGACGTACAGAATTCACCTTTTCGGTCTGGGTCAAAGAAATACAATTCACATCACCCTCTTTTCTTACTTCCATATGATAATCCCCTGGCGCAACATAGACATGATCGTTCAAGATCACCTCACCTTGCTCAGCCTCTTTTATAGTCAGCGCTGGACAAATTCGATTTAAAAGATTGGCCATTTGCTTCGTAAAAAGAGGAGGCATATGCTGCGTTAAAAGAACTGGAACCCCTGGTTTATTGGTCCATTGAGAAAATAAAAGCTTTAAAGCTTCGGGACCTCCCGTCGATGAACCAATGTGAATCACATCAGGACTAAAAGAATCTAATTTTACTTTTGGTACAACACTAGGTCTAGGAGCAGGCTGTGATTGGTGCTCCACAGGTCGGGTCATCATTCCTTTAAATTGCACCAGTTTTGGTAGAAGGATTTTACGTAAAGTTTCAATGGCATTATCGCCGGCAGTGTCATCTTCTGAAACCTTTGGCAAAAAGTCCTGTGCTCCAGCAGTTAATGCTTCCATTGTCTTTTCAGCACCGGCTTGAGAGTAGGCGCTGAAAACAATGATTGGTAAATTCAAACCCAGCTTTCTAATTTCACGAATTGTACTTATACCGTCTAAAACAGGCATTTCCAGATCAAGCGTAATTAGATCGACCTTTAAATTGTCCTTCAACTTATCAATTGCTTGCTGCCCATGAAGGGCTGTACCCACAACTTCGATGCCTTGTTGGCCATCGATCGCTTGGCGGATTGCTGAACGAAATACAATGCTGTCATCTACCACTAAAACTTTCACAAAAACTACCTACTCTCCAGCGAAACCTTCAATTTCTTCTAAATCTAATACTACCAACAACCTACCATCTAACTTATGAATCCCCTTAACATATTTTTTAATATTTGAATCCAATGTGTCGGGCGTTTTCTCAAACGATGACATATTAAGACTTTGCACGTCATCAATTTCATCCACCTTTAAAGACAACAAACCATCACTTGTATTCACAATTACGTTCATATGTTCCTGATCGTTATCCTCTTTTAAACCAAAAAGCTTTCGTAAAGATATTTGAGTTACAATATTTCCTCGGAGATTCATCAAACCACAAACCACATCGTCACTCTTTGGAATCTCCGTCAACTGAAGAGGTTTAATTACTTCTTGAACCTTTAAAACATCAACGCCAAAAAAGTCATCACCAATTTGAAATGTGCAATATTGAACATTATCCGTATTTAAAACTTCTCTTTCCATTTCCACCTCTATCCAGCGATTTGAACCACTTTAGAAATTGCTTCCTGAATGTCTTCTTTATTAAATTTTTCTAAGTAATAATTAAAACCTGCCTGGCGCCCTTTTTCAATATCATCTTTGCTATATCTAGTTGTCAGTGCAATCATTGGAATATTCTTGATTTTATCTGAATTTCGAACATGCTTCGCAAGTTCCCAGCCATTCATATGAGGCATCTCAATATCCGAAACAATTAAATCCATATGAGGATTTTTCGCTAAAAAGTTAGCAGCATCTTGACCATCGATCGCTTCATAAGTTTGATAACCAAGCTCTTGGATCAACTTCACTGCCATTTTTCGAAACATAGGACTATCCTCAGCAATCAAAATTCGACGTTTCTCCTCCGGTTTCTTGTCCGCCTGTTGTTGTTCAAACTCCATGGTCCTTTTAAAATCTGGTCCACCGAAGTTGGTTTTTTCCAACATTTTAAAAACATCAATGACTGAGGCAGTTTTTTCACGAATAAATAAGGTTCCTAACACACCATCGCGATCACTAACACTATCATTAATCTCTTCTGTAGTATTAGCAACATCAAGGATACTCTCAACTACAAAGCCAACATAAGTTCCTCTAAGTGCTAACACAAAAACAGGTAAAACTTGTGGTAATTCTTCAAAACCGGATTTAGCATAGCCAAGTTCTTTATGGATGAAGTACAGAGGCATGGCACTACCACGGTAGTGGATGACCGCTTGGTCACCCGTAAACTCCACCTTATCTCTTTCAAATTCTTCTAGTCGGTTCACTAGCACCAGAGGCACGGTATATAAGTCGTTCGGACGATCAAAGATTTTGAACAATAACATTTCTTGGTTGTCCTTTGAGTTTAACAGCTCCAAAGAATCTTCCTCTCTTCTCGAATCCACATTTAATTGGATAAAATTGGCAATACCATTCACATCTAAAATTAGAGAAACAAGTCCATCCCCCATAATCGTGGCACCAGCATAGTACTGAAGGTTTTTAAGCTGTTTTGTCAGAGGTTTAACAACAATCTCAACCGTGTCGCTAATTTCATCAACAACTAAGCCATAAACTCTACCGTCAGAGTTTAAAACCACAATATTTTGCGAATCCAAGTCAGAGCCTTCACGCTCAGGAAGGCTTAAAACTTTATTCAAGGATATAATCGGAATCAAATCACCACGAAGCCTAAAAAATTCTGCTCCATTAATCACTTCAATTTGATTTTCACCTGAGTTTTCTGCTCTTACCAATTCCAATAGATTGATCTGAGGAATCGCAAAAGAGCTAGCTCCAGAGTGAACGATCAAGGCTGGGATAATTGCTAGAGTCAGAGGGATCTTTAGCTTGAAAGTTGTACCAACCCCTTCCGCTGAAGTAATTTCGATCTTTCCACCTATCTTTTCAATATTATTTCGCACTACATCCATTCCCACACCACGACCAGAAATATTTGTAACTTTCTGCGCAGTTGAAAAACCCGGAAGGAAAATTAAGTTTAAAGTTTCTTTTTCAGAAAGGTTCGCCGCCTTTTCAGCTGTAATTAAACCCTTAGCAACTGCCTTTTCTTTCAATTTTTCTTTACTAATTCCACCGCCGTCATCAGCGATTTCAATAGTAACCTGACCACCTTCATGGTAAGCATTTATCGAAAGCGTTCCCACTTCAGGTTTATTTGCTGTCGCTCTCACATCTGGCATTTCAATTCCATGGTCAACAGAATTTCGAATCATGTGAGTCAAAGGGTCTTTGATCGCCTCTAAAAGAGTTTTATCTAGCTCTGTAGATTTACCTTCGATTTTCAAATCAATGTTTTTACCAAGATCCCTAGCCATATCTCGAACTATTCTTTCAAAACGAGTTAGAACGGTCCCAATTGGCTGCATTCTGGTTGTCATCACATCTTCCTGCAACTCGGTAGTAATTGTATTTAACTGATTACTTAAGCGTTGCAATTCACTGCTATCGTCACTACTCGCAAACTGAAGAATTTGATTTCTCGTTAAAACCAATTCCCCAACTACATTCATAATTTTATCTAACAAACTAACATTCACACGCACAACACTGTCAGTGATACTATTTTCTTGTTTTGCCGAAGACGGAGCTTTTTTAACTGGAGCAGGCGTCGGATTTTCAGAAGGAATCTCACCCGGAATATTTCCCTGATGAATCACCGCTGCTTTTGGCGCTTCTTCTTTTTGGATAGGCACAACATTCTCGGTAACAGGACTAGCTACGGCAACAGGTGGAACTAAATTTTCAACAGGCTTTTGCTCAAGCACAGGCTCTGGTATTTTTACTTCAGGTATTTTAGAATTTTCCAATGCCTTTGCAAGCTCACTAGATGTATCCAACAAGTGACTATCAGGACTAATATTTTCATTCTGAGTAACATCACCTTCAATTAAAGCCAAGAGCCTTTTTACTAAATCATCAAAACTACCCTCTGGTTCTTCACCCGTTTGCTCAACTCCATTCACAAAAAACTGAATGGCATCGACACTTTCCAAAGCTAGGTCGATGAAATTCGCATCTAAAGAAAGTTTATCTGCACGAATCAAATCCAAAACATTTTCCAAATTATGAGTTAGTTTTTCAAGGTTCTTTAATTTAAGAAAGCCCGCTCCACCCTTGATCGTATGCACAGCTCGATACAATTCATTAATCATATCTTTATTTCCTGGGTCTTTCTCTAAAGCCGTAAGACGCGTGGAAATAATTTGAACATTCTCTGACGATTCTAAAATAAACTCTTGAACAATTGGTGAAAGTTTCTCTTGACCCATGATTTAATATTCTCCCATCTCTAAAAATATATCGGCATTCAAGCGTTGAAATGTGAAGGAATTCTAGCTCTTTACATTAAATTTATAAATTTTAATAAAATGTTTTATTATGATAAAAAATCAAAAAAAAAGAGCCTAAGCGGCTCCTTTTTTCTCCTCAAGAGGTCTTTGAAACATAGCGACTCCGCCTATGGTCTGACCTTGAAAATCTTTATTGAGTCCAAAGGTATTTTCCGTGTTACCAAGAAGCAGCAATCCCCCTGGTTTTAAACTTTGATAAAGCTTCCCCAGGACCATGGCCTTGTTTTCTTTTTTCTGGTAAATCAAAACATTTCTACAGCAAATTAAATCAAACTGAGCAACTGGATAAGCACCTGTTAGCAAATTAAAATTAGAGAAGTCGACTTTCTTCGGAAAAGAATCTCGAATACTCCAATTGCTTTCATCAGTTTGTTTAAAATATTTTGTCAGCATCATAATAGGCAAACCTCTTTGCGCTTCTAACTGCGAGTAAACGCCAGATTTGGCCTTTTCTAAAATACTATTGCTAATATCCGTTGCCTTAAACTCAAAGCCTTTTTCGATACCACCAGGCCTCTTCTCTTCAATGTTCATCATGATCGAATAAATTTCTTGTCCTGAACTAGATGCGCATGACCATACAGATACCTTACCACCCTGATCAATTTTTTCTAACCATTGAGGTACCAATTCAGACTTAATGGCATTAAAAACACCTGGGTCTCGAAAAAAGTAAGTTTCATTATTTGTAGCAAGATCCACAATCATTTGATGAACTCGTTGATCTTTAATAAAACCACCCTGAATGGCCTTTAAAACCTCATTTTCATCATCGGTTTCAAGGAACTTCATTAGTTTATTAATTCGAGCATCCAACTGATAGTAGTTAGCTTCTGCATAATGAATTCCAGTATGCTTAAAAATATAATTAGAAAACTCTTCATAAAACTTATTATTAAACTGCATATGACACACCAGTTACCATTTCAATTTTACCGAAAAGAACATCATCAGTGAAAGGTTTCATAATGAACTCAACCACCCCTTTTTCGATTACTTCTTGAATTTTCTCTGGTTTATTTTCCGTAGTCATCATTACGATTGGAGAGCTGGTTAAAGACTCTTCTTTGACGGCCACTAAAAAACTTGGTCCATCCATTACCGGCATATTCCAATCCAGTAAAATTAAGTCTATTTCTTCTCCGGCAGCAAGTTTATCTTTTGCCACTTGCCCATTTTCTGCCAAAACTACAGAAATCCCTCGGGATTCTAAAGTTTCTTTCACCAATGCTTGAATCATTTTTGAGTCATCGACAACCATGATTTTCATATATCCATTCTCCTTGCCTCAGCTTGTCGGCAAACATGAAGAAGGATTTCACTATTTTATGAAAACTCACACGAAGAAAACATTTTCGTATCAAAAAGAAAAAAGCAGGACCATTGCCCTGCTTTATTAGTGTAAATCTCTGATTTCTGTGAAGATTAGATGTATTGAATTTCAACGATTTCGTAAGACTTTACTCCACCTGGAGCCTTTACATCTGCTTGATCACCAATGAATTTTCCAATCAAGGCCCTAGCAATTGGAGAGGCAACAGATATTTTCCCTTTATCAACATCCGCTTCCGGTACACCAACAATTTGGTACTGCATTTCTTTATCTGTATCGATATCTAATACTTTTACCGTGGCTCCAAACACAATGTTTTCGGCCTGAATCTCAGAGACATTGATCACCTGAGCACTTGCAAGTTGCCCCTGAATCTCAGAAATCCTAGCTTCAATATACCCTTGTCTATCCTTCGCAGCATCATAATCTGCGTTTTCACTCAAATCACCATGAGACCTAGCTTCTTCAATCGCTTTCACAACCGCCGGACGCTCTTCTGTTACTAAGCGCTTTAGTTCAACTTCCAGTTTTTCTTTCCCCGCCAGCGTAAGTGGAAATGTTTCAGCCATTTTTAACCTCCATAAAGGCATCTTTATACCCTAAGGGTTTGACCTAATCAATGCTTTGAGTCATCATGAAGCTTAAATATCTACATGGACTCATTAAATGACGCTAAACAACACGAATATTACAATTATTCGCAGACTTCTTGGTGGTAAAAACACCAGGCCGCTGCGCGGCATTTTATCTAAACTTACTCCTTCGGATCTAGCTAGTTTGTTTAATCATTTAAGCGGTCGAGAAACCAATTTATTTGTGGACGCATTAATTGCATTAGACAATGTTACAACGGTCTTATTGCAGGTTCCCTATCAAAAACTTAGCCCGATTTTATCCTCCTTAGACAAAAACAAATTATTAGTTATTTTAAACTACTCCTCGGAAGATGAAGCAGCTGAGATCTTATCTCTTTTAAACGAAGACTACTGCAATGAGCTATTAGACCTATTAGATACAAAACGCAGTAAAAAACTAAAATTAATTTTAAGCTACCCTGAAAACTCTGCTGGTCGAATCATGAACACTACGGTTTTCTCTTTGCCAGCAAATATGAAATGCTCGGAAGCAACTGAGCTTTTAAGATCCTATGCTCAAGAGGAGTCCATTTACTATATTTATTGCACTTCAGAGGACGCCAATTTAATTGGAGTTATCAGCTTAAGAGAACTGGTTACTGCCCCTGCCACCTCAAAACTTTCAGATTTACATTCTGACAGCATCATTAGCGTCGGACCCGAAACAAAAGAAGAGGAAGTAGCACAAATCTTTGAAAAGTATAACTTCATAGCTGTACCAGTTGTAAATGATCAAAACAAATTACTGGGTATTGTTACTGTAGATGAAATTTTGGACGTGATTCAAGATCAGGTCACCTCTGATATCTATGCCACAGCTGGTTTACAAGAAGATGACCGTGTTTATTCCACCGCCGCTAGATCCATCAAAAACAGACTACCTTGGATGGCATTCAATTTAATTTTAGCAGCCTATGTAAGTTCAGTGGTCAGTTTATTTGAAAAAACCATGAGCGAAGTAATTATTCTAGCAACTCTTAATAACATTGTTGCAGGAATGGGTGGAAACACAGGAATTCAAACCTTAACCGTATTCACCCGAGGTATCGCTCGCGGCGACTTTCAGTTTATTAGTTATTCGAAAGCCGTGTTTAAAGAAATCAATGTAGGCTTAGTCAATGGAGTAGTAACCGGAATACTAGCGGCCATACTAGTATATTTTTGGAAAGACAGTGCTATCGTAGGAATTATTATATGTATTTCTATGATCCTAAACTCTTTAGTTGCCACTACTGTCGGGAGTCTAGTGCCGGTGATGTTAAAAAAACTTAATTTTGACCCCGCCGCAGGAAGTGGTGTTATAGTAACTATGATAACAGATAGCTTTGGATTTTTTAGTTTCCTTGGTATCGCATCTTTAGGCCTAAAACATTTTGGACACTTATGAAGGAACTTTTAGAAAAAATTAAAGCAGCAGACCATATTTTACTTAGTACTCATAGAGCTCCTGATGGAGACGGATTTGGCGCTGAAGTTGCTCTTTATCATGCCTTGATGAAAATTAAAAAAAAAGTTCATCTCCTTCACGTTGATGAGCCTGCATTTAAGTATAATTTTTTAAGAAAAAAAGTTCGATTGGACATTTTTAACAAAGAAAAAACTCCTGATCCAAAACTGGCAAACTTGATTTTAGTTTTTGATACTAATGATGGTAGAATGCTTCCAGGCTTATGGGAATGGGTTACCGAAAATAATGTTGAATTTGCATTTATTGACCATCACCCTTTCCTTGAAGACGCGCCAAACATAGG
Organism: Bdellovibrionota bacterium; assembly: GCA_036140815.1. Classification (GTDB taxonomy): domain Bacteria; phylum Bdellovibrionota; class Bdellovibrionia; order Bdellovibrionales; family UBA840; genus UBA6502. The sequence goes on from JAYZXX010000260.1 coordinate 27,613, forward strand.
ACGTCTTAGTCACATCAATACTGAAGCCGCTAGCACCGGTGAAATTGTCTTTTCAATGATCAAAGACTTAAACATAGAAATGGACGAAAATATTGCTGAAGCATTGTACACCAGCGTTTGCTTCGACACTCAATTATTCCGCTATGTAAAAAGCTCTGCAATTTCTCATGTGATCGCTGCTGAAGTAATCCCTTTTATCGATGAGCCCGAAAGCATTCATGATCATTTATTTGGAAATATTCCCATAGAAAAGTTTCGCTTCTTAGCCTATTGCACGAGTAAAATTGAGTTTCACTTTAACAATCAATTTGCTTACTTAGAAATTACAGATGAAGACTTGATTCGCTTTAATATGTCTAGTGAAGACACCAGAGACTTAACGGATCATATTTTAGGCGTAGACTCTGTAGAGATTTCTCTAGTTGTTATCCCTGCCGAAGGCGGAAAAAAATTAAGTATTCGTTCGAAAAAACCACTACGTGTTTTAGAACTAGCTAAATTATGGCATGGCGGTGGTCACCCCTATGCTTCTGGCGCTTACATCCCAGCAGACTCTAAATCTCTAGTAAATTTGAAAAAAGACATTTTGAGTGAAGTAAAAAATCTACTATGAAACACAAAAAAAAGAAAAAATTAATCTGCCTATGCAACGGAGTAGAACAAAAAAAAATAGAAGAAGCTATCAATAACGGAGCCTCTAGTCTAGATGAAATTTTTGATAGAACCAATGCCGGCGTTGGCGCCTGCGGCGGAACTTGCCGACCTCAAATTAAACTACTACTTGAGAAAAACAAGAATGGACTTAAGAAAAATCCTGAAGAAGATTAAGTGAATCTGGCTGACAAGTTCCACAACTAGTACCAGCACTACACATTTTTCCAATTTTTTCGATATCTTTAGCACCCAAATAAATACTGTCAATCACCAA
>JAYZXX010000261.1:0-20254 GCA_036140815.1 Bdellovibrionota bacterium
GGTATGATAAGATGAGGGCTGAGCGTGGGAGGAAGACTCGCGGGAAGGTTGAGATTCCTTTTTTGAAGGAGGCATTTAGAAATCTTAATATAAAAAATAATCAAACGACAGGTAATCAAAAAGGCAATTACTCGATTATAAAGACTATAGAAAAATATACAGAAAATGTTAGCGCATCGAAAAACACCCCTGACCTAATAACAGATAATCAATCAAGAAGACAACCCCCTAAACCATATTCAGAACAGATAGATATAGAAGTAGATCTAGTCATTAAAGACCCTACTGCTCACTCAAAAAGTGATTTTTTTAAATGTTCAATCGAGCAAGTCGATGATCTTTTTTCTACTATAGAACTTTTAAGGACTAATGATAAAAGCGGATACTTACAAAGATCTTTCTGTTCGGCTGGGCGTAAAACAAGTAAAGAGCAATACATTAAAATGATCCCTTTTCTAAAATATTTGAACCAATGCAGGGGAAGTACCAAGTCCTTTTCAGAAGCTTTAGAGAATGGAGTGAAAGGATCTAGGTGTAATGAAAAAATTCTCTTTACATCCTGTAAAGATAGGTTATCGGAAAATTTGGCCGACCTTTGCGGTAAAGTATTAGGCCGCAAACTGTCATTGGTAAAAGACAATAATGTTCTTAACCTTGATATACAATATTTTAATTTTATAAATTCCTGTCTTCAGAAAAGCACTACAATCAAGGGGGTTAATGTCCCAAATAATAGCGGTCGCTTCAATCAGTCTTTTGCTAAAGCTATTGCCGAAATCGAAAACTATCGCTGTAATCCATCCCCTAGAACTACAAGTTCGGTTAAGTTACTATTTGAAAACCTTGAAAAACATAGTTCAGCCCTGCCCGATGCCGACAAATACAATATATCATCAGCTAAAAAAGAATTAAATAGCTCACACTTTGAAGCTTGTAAAAAGTTAAAATCCGCTACAGTATTTATAAAAAGTAAATTTTCAAATTCGATTTTGTCACAAAAAGTAATAACTGATAATTTACCTAAAAACAGTGCCCCCACCACTAAATGGAACATCAATAATATTAAAGCGTGGCTGATTCATAACAATAGACTTAAAAAAGTTCTGTCTAAAATTCAGAGCTGTAAAGGTATTGATGGCCTCGGCAATTCAAATGCAGATGGGGTCAATTAGCTTGGCATTGTTCAAATAGATCGACTAGACCAAAGGCCTCTTCTTTAGATACACCAGAATGTTTGTAATAGATTTCGTATACAGTATCCATATACTCTTCAGTTAGGTCACCGTCTTCTTTTAAATGATCACCTGGGCGCATCCCGCACCAGATTTCCCCATGTTTTCGAGGCCTCTGGCATACTTCCGGGGTACAAAGAGCCGTGTAGTCCGGTTCCACATTCCAACCACATCGGATTTTTCCATTCGACAGTCTTTTGGTAGATGTATGGCTATTTCCCATTGCATGAAACAATCCGTGCGTAATCATACCTCTTTCTTCAATGTCTTTGAACACGTTGGTATTAGTGCCAAGTAAATCAGCCTCTTTTGTATTTAAGACAACATAAGGCGGAGAAAAAAGATGGTTAACGTTTTTAAAAGGAGCATAGGGCTCCTCCATTACATAAGAGCCCGTTTCATCTGACCCAGGAACATCTCCACAAAACACTTTTAACCTAGGTGAGTCTTCTAATACATATTGATTACAACCAAGATCCTCACCACATACCTTATCTAAGGTTTCTTTTTTCGCTTTCCAATAGTCAAGGTAATCATCCTCATTCAAATGCTTAACATTACTAAGGCTATTTTGTAGCCTTGCAAAAAACGAATAGCTCCTAGGTTCCATATATCTCGCTACCCTCATTCTATTGATATTCGCCTGGACACTGGTTTTGCCTTTCGAGTCAATATAGCAAGACTCTCCTACTTCCAAAAAAGGTTCTCTTTCCTTGAAATATTTTTTACAAGAATTGTGAAACCATACTTGTTCGTATTTAGGAGAGAAAAAGCCCTCGGGGACCTCTTCTGATCTTGCAGAGTCAAATATCTCATCATAAAAAGGAACTAGATCATTAGTCATTTTCTCGTAAAGGTTTTCCACCATACACTCAAAACATGGGGCCATTTCTCCTTCAGTCTTAGGTTTTGAACTGTTGCACCAATTTACTGATTTGGGAAGATTCCTCCCATTGTCACTGCACCAATAAAATGAATAGTTTAGACAGTGTTGATAATCGTTTTGATTGCCCTTAGCCCCAATTTTAGAATAGTTGATAGAAGTCTGACAACAATCTCTAGAGGCATGAAGACAGGAGTCAAAATCACCTGGGTAATAGGCTTCAAAGGAAGAAAAGTACTTCATATAGGATTGATCACTTAAGGATTTACTTCCCCCATTAACCACCCAATTATCTTTTTCCATTTTCTTTATGTAGGAAATTTTCTCCTTCACCTTTTGGGCCTGAATGCTATCTCCTTCCTTCTCGAATTGAGATACTAAAAAATGTAGACGATCTAAGCTACCGTCAAGAGATGGCAACTTCGAATCATCAAACCGATCCTTCTTCCCACTAACAGAAGCAACCGAACGCCCAGCCCTTTTCTTTCTACGATTTTTTAGAGCCTGATTAAAATCAGACATATAGTCGATAGACTTTAGTGTTCGAGTATTTGAAAGTCCTAGTGCAGTCTCTGTCACACACTTAGCAACTTCCCTGTCCGGCGTAATTGTTTTACAACTCACCTTCTTCTCAAAAAACTTATCCTTATCAAAGTTCGTAAGCTCTAAAACGGCAAGACCATCTCTGTTGTACTTCGTTTTTAAATCCACTACCCCATCATGATCAAAATCACAAACTTCTGTTTTTATCTGATTTGAGTTTGGATAAAACTTTCGTTTACAATCGATTTTGCCGTCTTTGTCTAAATCAAAATTTTCTCGACGTTTCTGCTTTTCTTTTTGCAGAGCCAGATACTTTTTAAAACCATTCATGGCTTCATCTTTTTTTATAGGAGCATTGGGATCATCAGAGGCGATTGATCTTAGGCTTATTTTTTCTCGTGCTTCGGAACGAACTTGAAAATACTTCCCATAGCCTGATTCATAGTCTTTTACAAATTGAGGCTTTGTTTCTTCTGAAAAAGAGACTGACGAGAATAGCAAGCTTGCTACCAAGACCAAAGTATATGAGAAGTGCTTTATAAAATAATTCACCTTAGAACTATTATGAATGATATTTAGTTAGGCTTGAAACTTCTATTCTACATCAAGGCTCTACTAGGCTGTAGACTGGGAAGGAAGTGCTATTTTTGTAAGGGCTGTAAGGGCGACACGCGACTTTTTCGAATCACATGCGTCATGTCACCATGGTAGTCTTAAATCCTTTCTACATCTGTCATTTTAGATTCTTAACCTATCCAACTAATCTGGTAAATGCCCTTGAATCAATCCATGCTGAAATTACGCAACTGCTAAGAAAAAGTCGCGTGTCGCCTTTTCACCGTCGCGTGTCGCCTTTTCACTCAGAATCCTCAACTTCCGATTGATCCTCAGAAGCCTCCCAAACCAGAGGTAAACTTAAACAAAAACAGGTATTTTTGTATTCATCATCTACCCAAAGTTTTCCTCTATGGGCTTCAGCAATGGATAAAGAAACACTTAAACCAAGGCCCGTTCCTTTACCAACAGGCTTTGAAGTAAAAAATGGATCAAAAATTTTATCTTTCACGTCTTGAGAAAGACCGGCACCACAGTCAATCACTCGAATCTCTGCTTGGCTTTCTGTTTTTGAAAGTTCTACTCTTACCCATTTACTTTCATGATTTACAATGGCATCACATGCGTTTGAAATTAAATTTACAACGATCTGTGAAACCTGAACCTGATTACAAACAATTTCAAAATCTTCTAGATCATTTAAGTTGTGCATAAACAATACATTGCTATTGTGTAACTTCTCATTAGACAGCTCAAAAGACTCTCTTAATGTAGTTACCAATGAATAAGACTTAGAAATATCCCACTCCCCTTGGTGGGCAATCACTTTTAAACCTTTCACAATCTGGGAAATTCGGTCTACCATACGCGTGATTCTTTCAGATTTTTTTAAAACAAATTCTAGATCATTGGCTCTTTTTTCAATAGCTAAAGTTTCAGCATCAGCTGTGATGATAGATAAAGGGTTATTGATTTCATGAACCACTGTAGCGGCCATTTGACCAATGTTTGCCAGTTTCAAATTTTCTTCATGCTTTCGCTCTTGTTCGGTTATAGTTTCCGCCTGGATACGAACATAGTCTTCGTGAGCGAGTAATGGGCTTTGGTCCACAAATTGAATCATGCAAAACCTATCTCCTTCGCTAGTGATAGGACTAACAATCACCTTCATAGCGAAAAATTTTTTCTCGCATTTATAAAACGGAAAAATATCTACTAGCTCTGGGTGGAGTTTACTACTTAATATTTGCGACATACCATCAGAAAAGCATAGACTGATTTTTTCACATAAAACGGAATCATTAACAAACTCTATAACTTGGTTAAAGGTTTGACCAACGGCTTCTATAGCTGGAGTCGAAATAAAGGCATTCATCTTGTGATTCCAATAGCAAACCACTCGATCAGAGTTTAAAATCACTACCCCGTGATCAAACTGCTCTAAAATTTCTGATTCAAAAGCCAAAGCTCCCATTATGTCGCCTCACCCAATAGCTCTATCATATATGAATCAATAGAGCTTACTAGCTCTACTACATTCTTGAAATACAATATCAAGCTAATCTTACCCAACTGAACTTCATCACCATGAGATAGGTTAATATCCAAGCGAAAGATTTGTTTTTCATGCTTAAACTCTTCTGGAGAAAAATATTGAAAAGCATGTTTGTATGCAAACTGTGGTGAATAAGAGTGAAAATCTCTTCCCAAATCATCCACAATGGCCTTCAAATTATAATTAATTAAAACACTTCCAATTTCAGTAAGTGCGTCTGATTCGATATCAGTGATATAGTCTACCGGAATGTCGCAATCTAACAAGATGTGAATTAGCTTTTTACCAATATCAGGAGAAAAAAATAACATGGCTGTGCCTTCAAAATCACCATGAAATCTTTGTTTTATTCCACACACCTTATCGTTAATAGCTATATTGTTTTTGAATTCACCAAGACTTTCTAATTTTAAGCTCGGAACAGCAAATTTGATCTCCGCCTCAGAGCCTGTTATATCACTAATCGACACAGATGCTTTGCCTAAGCCCCTGTTAAACGATTCTTTCAAATAATCTGCGATATAGGGGCTTAACAATTATGCCCCCATTTTGAAAGGAGCAACTACTCGATCGATATCAATTGGTTTTTCCATAAAACCAATTCCTAATTCCTGGCATTTTTGCTGAATTATAGCCTGGGCATTTGCGGTACATAGATAAATGTCACTTGGTTGATCTCGCTTCAAAATTTCTTGGGCAAGATCTAAGCCTGTAATCCCATCCATATTGTAGTCGAGAATACAAAGGTCAAACACGTTGGCATCCAAAAGGCCCATAGCTTCTTCCCCTGAAGAGGCTAGTACAAACTCAGACTCCGGTAGCTCAGCAGAAAGAAGTTTCTTTGTTTGAGCCCTTACAGTAATACTGTCATCTACGATTAAAATCTTTACCACGACAAAACTCCCTTATTCACTTCTCCTTATCGGAATTAAAGCAGAAAGCTTTCTCTGAAATTATAAAATGAACATAAGTGTATCAGTATCAAACACTCGCTACTCAAATAGGCCCAAAAGACTAGCAAAGGTACCTAAAAGAGCATTCTCAAGTCTAATCTTAACTAAAAAAAATTCGTACAAAGATTTTTCAAACATGGAGATAAATTGATATTTATCTAACAAGTCAAAATTGTGACTTTCCGTACTGAGAAAAGGCAATGTATAGATGTTCTATTTGCTATTTTTCTTTTAAAAGATCATTGGCAACAGCAATGGCCTTATTCATATCAGGTAGATCTGAAAGCTCTGGCACAAATTGCATATAACGAATCACACCCGCTTTATCCACCACCATCACTCCTCTAGCTAAAAGTCCATTTTCAATGATCAATAGACCGGACTCTTTGCCAAAGGCAGCTTCTTTAAAATCAGAGTAGTAGGTAATGTTCTCTAGATTAGCCTCTTTTGCAAAACGTGCTTGTGCCATTGGTAAATCGCGACTTATACTTACACGATTGATCTCTTTAGCAATAATCTCACTCTCCCCTAAAATATGAGTCTGCTCTTCACACACAACTGTATCAATGGATGGAACTACATTCACCAGTGTTACCTTACCTTCGAATTCTTCGGGCTTTGCAAAAGCTTTCACAAATTTTGCAATTCGCTCCCCTGTTTTGATCGGCTTAGTCTTACCAAATAACTTTAACTTCTTACCCTTAAGACTTACCTCGGTTCCAGGAGAGACCTCTTTTTGACTTACTTTGTAAGTTGGCTTCGTTGCACATGCACTTAGAAAAAAAACAAATATTAAAACGATAGACTTCATAATTTTCCCCTATTTAGGTTCAAATTGTAGGCCTCTTTTAATAAAACACCAAGTTTTAAAAATCAAAAAGCTCTGATTGGTTTATCAAAGCTTTGTTTAAGTTTAAAATAAAGATTAGTTCTAGCGCAATTGACTTGAACCAATACTATTTTTTAAAACTTTAAAATTATCAGAAATTAAATTAGACACGTTCTCATTACAAAAGCCAGTCTTAGAATTTGATGCCTTTGGTGAAACATTCTTGTGTAAAATTATTTTTTGACTAGCATTCTTAGTTTTACAAATTTCTGCCTTCTTCACAGACTCAGCAATGATCTGGATTATGGCTTTTTGAAAAGAATTTATTTTTACTTTCTTTTGGTTTAACATGAGCTTCTGATTATGAATGTCCACAGTTAGCAAACCTTTTTCAATCCCAATCGCTTTTAGTTTTTCATTTGCACTGACATAACGAACAGCCTGGCTACTAGCCATTAAACTCCAGCTGTAAAATAACCCAAATAGTATTAAAATTGCTTCTTTCATCTTTAGCTCTCTTTTTTTCCGATACAGTTTAACATTGCAATGCCTATACCAGCTGAAATCAAATACAAACTGCCTATAGATGTAAACTTGTGTTAAGTGTTTAAGATCTTAACACCAAAAATGAATGTTTTTTCTTTGTTTTCAGGGGTTTAGGAAAACAATCGAATGCATGTGAGAGAATATTTTTTGAAGCAGGGCGTAGAGCTATAAATAGGGATTCATTTTTTAGTACTCACTTCATCTCATTTTTGACTTAATTCTTCAGACTCTGAATCCAGTTCGCCCATCGAAGATTTTGCGAATTTCTGCATATCCAATCGGGTTCCATTGAAAACACTACGCATATGTCTGGTTCTATCAAAAAGATAAAAGTGTTCTGTATGTGCAAATTTTCTCATATTTTCTTGGTCAAGTTCCTTCACCTCACTAGCAAAGTATTTCCTTATTAGATGATAGGTTTGTTCCTTTCCCGCTGTAAGAAAAAACCAATTATCTCTGCCTGCCAGATCGTGCTTTTCAGCAAATTCTTGTAGAACTTCTGGTGTGTCATACTCTGGATCTACGCTAATCAAAACATAGTTCGCCTCTTGAAACTCACTAACTGTTTCTTCTAATTGCTTTAACTTCTCCACAAGTATGGGACAAAAGCCCGCACAAGACGTAAATATAAAGCCTAAAACAGTATTTTTCCCAGTAAGAGTCTTCAGGTTTGTGTTTTCATCCTCTTGGTTTTTAAATTCATAGTCAGGTAATACCACTAATTCATAGGCGCTTTTATCCCAAACGGGACTAAGTGATTCCATCATGTAGTAGGGAAGTCCATCAGAAAGCTCTGGTATCTCGGCTAGACCCATTTTTTTTGCCAATAAAATTTTTGCTTTAGGGTTCTCTACTTGAAAAGCCAAGTAAATGCTGAGACAAAACAAAAGTAAAACTATAAATGTTAATTTGTTTTTACTTTGCAAAATTCTCCCCCTTTTACTCCAATCATTTCCTCGCCCCTATACACATAGTTATAGTAGGGCTTGCCATCACTTATAAACGCTCGATAAACGATTTGCTTACCATTTTCAAAATAGTGAAAGTCTGACAAAACACCGTTTCGATGCCAGCCATAGTATTCTCCATGAGCTTTGTCCCTTACATAATTTCGAAGAGCCTGAATACTACCATCATCAAACCAGATACTTGTAGTGCCCTCTCGTAAACCGTCTCGGTAATTTGTAATCTGTCTTAGACGAAAATTGTAGAACCAATGCAATTCTTTAAACTGCTGTCTCCCTTTGTAGAAAAATTGAATTTTTCTGGGCCTCCATAGACCATTGTGAAACGCAATTGTTAAGCCCGTGTAAGGCTTTCCATTGTATAGGGCATTGGTAGGTAAATAGCGAAACTTGTTTGAGTCAGAATTAATTATAAAGTACTTTGCGAACAAAAAAACAGAGGCTACGAAGATCGTGGCAATCTTAATTTTTTTCATCTAGTTACATCCAGTACAATCCCCGGCCGTTCCAGCATAATAACCTGAGGTAATAAAATAAGCCGAGTCCGATCCACTTGTCTGCAAATTAACATGATAGTGATAGCTACTAGAACTACTATCAGGAGTAGTTCCTGTATGCCCACCTTCTGAGTCTAAACTAGGGGTACTAGAGTCTTCATCAAGTCTACCGTAAACAGGAAAGCCGTCGCGCATCACACCAAGAAACGCGTAATCACTATTTGTAATTGAGGGAGCTTCAATATGATAATGATAAGTTGTTCCAGCGGGGTGGCCTTCACATTTATCGAATGTGGCAACTTCATCATATATATCATCCGGGGGTGAGGCAGAATTACTAAAAATTGCGACCCCATTTAAAGCAACTCCAACAATACCCAAAGACATAGCGTTGGCAGTTGTAGTTGATGGGCTCATAGGAACAGTCATTACTATATTCTGTTCACCAATAGAGTTTTGGTTAGCCGATCTTCCATCAGCACTAAAGTCCTCGTAACAGTTACTTGAGCTATCAAAATAGTTAGACTTGTAGTCTGGCTGTCCATCACTTGAAATTATGACATCCGTTCCGCTAACAGTTAAAGTAACACGACAGGAAAACTTTAGCCAAAAACCACTTAATCCTTGAGCCTCCCTGCTTGATTGGCAACTACTAGTGTCTCTTTCAAGCTGATAACATCCATAACTATTGGACACATCTGTTTCAGTGGTATTTCCTGTTAAAGTACAAGAAGCAGAAGATAGTTCATCACTAGAACAAGATGAATTAAGGACCACTCCCCCCAGAGAAAGTATAAACAAAGCATTTATAACAATTCCTTTTGTCATAGTTTAGACTCCATTCTAGTTAAGGTCTTTATGCTGTTTGTTGGATAGCTTTTCAAAAAGCAGTATTGCCATAATCATTTGAAAGACTGATTCATAATAAATTATTTATTTTCATTCTCCAAGTTTGACTCTAAATCCCATCCCAAAAGTCCTGAAGTGAATCATGAAGCGGCCTTAGCAACTAGCTGTTTTTAAATATGGTTTAGTTATAAACCGAAAAGGAGCCTGTGAAGAATGGCAATTCAAACATAATTAATTACATATAATTTCAAGTACTTAAACGAGTAAAGCTCTGTGAGCTAGTGAAATGTTAAGATGTAAAAAAAAAGTCCTCGTATCATAAAGAGATGTATCAATTTGACCGATAGGTAGTTGGGAAATTGCAAAGGGATTACTATGAAAATGAAAATTTCATTTATTTTTTTATTCTTAATTTTAATGTTCGGCTATCAAAACTGTGCTGAAGAAATTAATATCGAAGAGCTAAAAATTAGTAGTCTTTGCTATCGTGAACCTGATGCTATTGGCTGTTCAAATACTATCAACGATGACATTAGTGATTTGGGCGATGATGATTCCAACGGAAATAATGGCAACAGCTCTGATAATGATGATACTGGTAACGAAGATAGTGGTAGTGACAATGACGAGGAAGATGACGATGATGAAGACAAAGGGTCCGCACCCTTTACTCACAGTATTTTTGGTCCCTCTTCTGCCCTTGAAGATTCAGAATTAACCTACTATGTACAAAATAATGGTGATGAACGAAATGTTTCTATTGAATGGTCCTACCGATGTCCAGGTGACCAAAGCACTTTGAAGAACATCGGTAGTTCTTCAACATGCCAAAATGGTGTTTCTTGCATTAAATTGGTATGCAACGAAGAGGGTGATATCTCTAACCAAGCCATGATTCAAGCTAACATTAAGTATATGGGGTTTACTGTAAAAACCTTAACTAAATCTACGACTATCACTGAGGCGACAAAACTAGTAGTAAACCCGAGCATTCAAGCTCCAAACAACGCACAACTAATTAACCAAGCCTTTAATCTTTCTATCAATTGGCCTTCAAATAAACCGAGTAATTTATTAGAAGGTGCTAGTTACACATGGAATATTGCTTCCGGCTGTAGCTTGGTAAGTGGTAATAAAAATTCAGCAAGCGCAATCAAAGTTAAATGTCCAAATGTAGGTACTCACCAATTTGGTTTTAGCTATACATCAGAAGACTACCGAGGAAGTGCCAGTGCGAATGTACAAGTTATTGGTAGCCTAGAAATCACAAAAAACATTAGTAGTATGAAGGTCGGTGAAACCAAAAGGCTAAGCGTCACTCATAGTAATTTGCCAAACCCAAAATACACTTGGACAACAAACCTACCCGGCTGTAAAGGAAACGATGGCAAGCCAAGTTCTAGTAACTCCCACTCTTTGAAATGCGTAAGTCGTCCTACTGGTAATAATAAAAAAGTGAAGTTCACTTTAACGCTAGAGTCAGGCAGCATTAAATTACAAGATGATATTGAATTAACAATTAACAGAGGTTCTTTAAGTCTCACTCTAAATGTTCCTGGCAAAGAACACCTAAAAGGAGAAAGGCCTACTGTGAGTGTAAGCGTAAGCCCAGCTCCAAGTGACCTAAAATATGAATGGGAAATCAACAACGATGACCATTGTAAAATATATGGTTCTGGTAAAAGCGTAAAAGCAGGATGTGATACCGGCCCTGGCGGACCTAGTAATATTCAAATTACCGTTTCTAATAACAACTATTCGTCATCAACATCAAAGCAAATCAAATTTTTAAGTAGTAACGCGATTTCTTTGGCTAACTGTCAATGGATGAGCTCGTCCACTTATAATTATGCCCCTGGCTATGTTCCAAGCAGTTATCACGCTATACTAAACTACACTGCACCTAAGGATAAGGTTCTTGTTGGAATCTCTTCCTACTACAGTTCTTCTAAGCAGGATAGAAAATGGAATTTTAAATATTGTGATTTAAAAGTTGGCTCAAGTAAGCTTAGTGTTAGCACTGCTGTGAAACAAGCTTTCTACAATACCAAATCTAACTACTACGCTAACAAACAAAATATATTAGAAGATGGTGAATGTGCTTTAGACGAAGCCATGACTGGTAAATATGGACTATATGGCCAAAAAACCGATGATAGAGGATACGCACTATATTGCGCAAAACCTTCCTATGGAAGCTACAAAACAAAACTAACTAGTTGTGAGGAACCTACTTCTAAACAATATTATAATGCTGGTGGAAGAAAGTATGAATATGAAGCGCCTACTTATACGACAATGAAATCTTACTTCAAATACGAATGCCCGACTGGCAAAGTCCTTAGAGGGGAAGAGAGTTTACACCAAAATGCTCCAGATGACAGAAAGTTTAGATATCAATGTTGTTCAATGGAAATTGATATTTAACATCTAGAAAAAAGCCATCTATTACAAAGATGGCTTTTTAGATTTTATTGCAGACTTGCCCGTTTCTCCTAAAAAGGTCTTTGCTTAATTTTTTTCATGAATTAATCTAGATTCTACTTTTAACAACTTAGAAAAATAAAACTTCTATCTCCGCAAAGCTGATCTCAAGCAAGAGCTTCTGGTTTCACCAATTCGTTCTAAGTGTTTATCGTGATCCTCTTGTCCAATCGGTAACTCCAACTCCTTCTGAGTTCTAAACAGCACATCGAGATAAGTCTCTGTTCTGTCAATCTGACCAGTATACTTCGTTTGGCTTGCCGCCCAGTAAGGAACCTGAGTTACAAAAAGCTTACCTCGCTCTCTAGTATCTACCGGCCAAACACGGTCGCCGGTGGTTCCCCACCATAAACGCATAAATAGTGGCATATGCATCACAGGAATATTCTCGGCATGTGCTTTGTAATTTGAAAATTCAGAAGAAATTTCTTTCATCACTTTTGCTATTCCATGACTTGGGCGGGACTCAAGACGTTCTATATTAAACACTGGAATTTCTAACTTTCCAGCAATGCGCTGAAGCTCACGACTAGCATATTTACCGTCTGTAAATATCACCTCAGGCTTAGCATCGATCAAATGGCGATACATTATATCTCTATAAGCTTCAGTATGTTCCAAAACATATTCCCAGTCAGAAGAACTTGCTTGATCCATACCAAATGGAACCGTCTTAAATACGGCGTAATCATGATTGTAACCCAAGTCTTGCAACATTCCGTGGAGGTATTGCCCTCTGGCTCCCGTTAATGCCTTTTTTGTCAAAACATCATCATAACCAGCTGGATCTGCAAAAATCACTGCCTTTGGCCTATGTAGGTCTCCACGATAAGAGCCAAAGAACTTTACATCAGGATGGGTGGATGTGTAATAGGCTGCAATCCCATCCTTAGACCATGACATCCCTTTCTTCTTGGCAAAAATTTTCTTTTCATCTAATGCCTGAATCATCTTCTGTGCTAATTCCGCTCCCGGTCCACGATCAAAATGATATCTTGCCTCACCTTTACTGGCACGATTGGTATAAATTTGTCCTTTTGCAGGATACTCATTGGGCCTTGCAAAAAGCCTTTCCTTTTCAATGTCTTTAGAAATACGAACATGTGACCTACTTCCAATGCCAATCGAATATTTATTCGGTCGGGTTGCCTGCCCAGAACCTAGGGTAAAAATCCCAGGTGTCATAAAATCATAGTGGGAATGTGGTATGGCTTGTTTATTAAAAACCATCTTTCCATCCTCAAAAAATGAACTACGCATACCCTCTTCAACAATGCCATCCAAAAAATACCTATATGGCTTCAATAATTTAAACCTTTTCGTTAGGATTTTTCCCGCGCTTCGGATGCGATTAGGACGAGCTAGAGCGGAAGGATGAGGAATGTCTAAAATAGCTAAATCACCCATTTTTGTTCCATCAGAAAGTGGCAAGCCATTTAAGTTACGAGTACGCTTACCGTTTATCTTCATGCTTCCGTAATCATAGCCTCTTAACTGTGCTGTCGTAACAAGACCGGAACCATTCAAACCACCACCAATCAAAGACACATCTTTCAAATATTTATGAATATTTTTTGAAAACAGTTCTACTGCTTTGTCTCGAACTGCCTGATCCCTATAATCAGGCTTATCGTCGCCCAATACCTTTTTATAAAGATCGTTGCCATCATGGTCTAATGGAACTGCGAACTCATTGTTTCCGCCAGCTCTCACAATTTTTGTTCGAATTGCCAATATCTGTTTGGATTTCTCTTCTGGTATTTGGGAATTGATTTCAGCACCTTTCGATTTCAAAAAGCCAGCCATACCATCAGCGGCACCGCCACCCATCGTAACAATCAGCTTAAGGCTTTCTCTGTTATTTCGAATGATCCAATCTAAAAATTTATTTCTAAACTCAGCAATGGGAGAATTATCAGCGTGAGAGAATAACCAAAAATTATTATTCACCATATTGGCAGTGCGAACTGTGACTTTACCATTTTCTATTTCTAAGTAAGGAGTATTGTATGTCGCGTATTGGCCATATATTGTATTCATGAAACTGTTTGTAGTAGCTGCACCAAACCAAACTCCTAGCTGCCAAGCTATGGCTTGAACACGCAAACCAAATCCTGAGCCGCCCGGTCTTGTACTAGCCTCAGATTGATGAACCCCTTCCTGCCCCATGAATAAAACCTTGATCGAGTTTGGAGCCAGTAAGCCACGAAAAGTATTTATTCCCCAAGGAACTCTCAGCTTCTTCTGACCTAAAAACTCAAGCGCAAACTTTGCAGCGTCAGGATACTCAGCCAATAAATCTAATAACTCTTTGCCCATTTCAGTGTTTGGATCAATGCCATTATCATAGGCCCAAGCCAAAGTGGGATGAACCATTTGATCCACATCATTGATCAGCTGAACTTGAGCAGCTAAACTTAAGGAAAGTAAAAGGATTAAAGCGAACTGACTAAAAAGCTTAGCAAGGCCATTTCTATTAAACATTTCAGACTCCTAAATGATATTAATTCCATAGCATAAAAAGTTGATTTTATGGGGATTTTGAGGGCTTCGGTTACCTTTAAATAATCTTTACATGTATTTTTCCATTTCAATGTGAGCACAGATCCCATCTTCAATGAATTGCCCAATGGTTTATGAATTAAATCCAATATAAATGGTAATAAAGACTCGTCATTTTAGCTGACGATGGCCAGCTTTTATTATGAGAAAATTTTACTTCAAAGACTCACCAATGATCTTATATAGGGATCTTAGGTCTATAAAAAATAACCTATCAATCATCGAGTGGTCAGTTTTATCTAGCTTTTTTTTATTTTCAAGTGTCTGAGTACAAACATAACTATAGATAAAATTCTTAAAGTGAAAACATGAATTAGAAAGCATTCATCACAAGTAACAAGGTAAGTTAAAGAGCTATATAAGACTAATGATATCTTTAGAAAAATTTTTTTAAAGAACTTATCTGTAAGTTTATAAGGTACCGATGCTTTATAGTTAAACCATTCTTTCCAGCAACTTTTTAAAAAGGAAAATTTTTCCTCTACTAGCCTAGCCAATAGGAGATAGACCATGCTCTAATTAAATAACAAAGGGTTGAAAAAGGTAGAGCTATTTCTCAAAATATTAAGAAATCATTTAATTTTTGGAAAGGTTTAGAATGTCATCACTTGAGTTTACTGAAACTATGCGTGGCTTTGCCAGCAAATACTCTCTCAACACCACTTATCCTTTAGATCAAAGCCAATTTGAAAAACACTACCATGAAGCGAAAGAGCTAAAGCAAGACCTTGATTTTACTCTTACTATCAAAATTGCTAATATCGACGAATTTTGTGATGATCCAAAATTGCAAGCCGAAGCCATAGGAAGTATCCAGTCTGAACATTTTGGGGGCAAATGTGAAGTCATCGATGGAAAATTTAACCTTTTCGTTAGAGCTGATTCCAGTACAAATTTAGATACAGCTCGTGAAATGCACTACCGTCTCCACTTCAACTCCAGCTCTGGCGAGAAATATACCTTCTATGGCTTTAAAACGATTGAAAGAGAAGATTTTACCGACGTATGGGATGAAACTACAACTTTATACACCTATATTTTCGATGGACATATCGAAGAAGAAGATTTTAAAAGTGCAAAAATTGTTCAAATAGGAGTGTTAAGGATCTTAGTGGATGATTTTATCCAACAACTTAAAAGTTTTGAGGCCAAAGGTGGGAACCTAATCCAAAGAGCGGGAGCTCTTGCAAAATTTTTATCAATTTTTGCTGGCAATCTTTGGGAAGCCTACGCGCCATTTATATTTGGCACAGATCAAGAGCGTTGGGATGATTACGAAATCCCTCTTCAATCTTATGAGGGTGTAAGAAACTGTAGTGTTAGCAAAATTCCCATTAACACCAATGATGGTTTACATATCAGTATGGATCGATTTGTTCGGAAGGAATCTGAGGAGATTGTTTTACTACTTCACGGACTCACCACCTCTACAGATATGTTCATCATGCCTGAGCATTACAACTTAGTTAGCTATTTAATGGATCATGACTATCCAGAGGTTTGGTCTTTAGATTGGCGAGGAAGTATGCGCCACACTTATAACTTAAAACCTCTGCCTTATAGTATTGATGACATTGCAATGAACGATATTCCTGCAGCCATTGAAGAAATTAAAAGAATCAAAGGAGAACACGTAAAGATCAACGTAATCTGTCATTGTGTTGGCTCTTTATCCTTTTTCTGCTCACTAGCTGCCGGAAAACTATCAAACATAAAATCAATTATTTCCAACTCCGTATCATTAACCCCTAAAGTTCGCTGGCAATCAAAACTAAAATTGAAATTTGGTCCAACGATTTTAGAACATGTATTTGGTTACCCTTATGTTTCACCAGAAATGCCTTACTTCCCAGGGCCTGCCTTTGGGAAATGGATTTGGTGGATGGAAAGAATGCTAAGAAGCGAATGTAAAGAGCCTGCCTGCCATATGATTAGTTTCATGTGGGGCTGGGGATTTCCCGCTGCTTATGAACACCACAACCTTAACCCGATTACCCACCGAAGATTAAAAGACCTATTTGGTGGTGTTAGTTTTCATTACTATCGCCATATTTACAAAATGCTAAAAGAAAATAAAGCGATACCTTATTCCCGCGATGGTATTTATAACCAACTTCCAGAAAGCTACTTTGATGCAATTAGTTCCGAGAGTTTACCAAGAACTCTTTTTGTTTCAGGAAGTGATAATAAGATTTTTCCTCAATCCAATAAATTAACCTACGAAGAGCTTCAGAAGAAATACTCAGGTTTAGATTTTAGCTACCAAGAATACAAAGCCTATGGTCATCAAGATACATTGATGGGGATGAAGTGTAGCAATGAGATCTTTCCCAAATTTGTCAAATTTTTGAAGGAAGGTCGGTAGATGCAAATAGATTTTCATTTTGGTGTTACATATGTTGTTAGTCGGTTGGCTGGTTTTAAAAAGAATGAGGCATATAAAATTGCCTACTCGGCCCAGTATGTCGATGATGCCGTTCATCAAGGAACATTAAGTTTTTCTAATCGTGCAAGTTACAATTTTATCGCTTCAGCTCACAAGATGTTAGATTATAGAAACTTTGAAGAGCTAGCTAATCATCACGTTTGGATTCCTTTTCACTTTTTACCAGGAAACCATATTGACCCTAAATACGAGGGAAAAATCAACGACTTTGAACAACGACTGGTATGTCGTCCTAATAGTGAAGTAGCCCAAGAAATGTTAGCGACAAACTTTGAAAAACGAGAGGAAGCATACGCTCTCCATCTACTAGGCATTAGCATGCATGTCTATGCAGACACCTGGGCCCATCAGGGTTTCTGTGGAATCTCCCATGAAATCAATCGAGTAAAAGACATATATGATTCCAATGGAAAAATTGATCATAAACAAATGAAGTACATCAAACAATACTTTAATCAAAATAGTTTGTGGGATAAGTTCAAATTTATGGTGAAAAATGGTGATTTAAGCCCATTCATAGACAGTATTAAGTCCTTATTTGTGAGTGACTTCAGTCCTCTAGGACATGGGGCCGTTCTAAGCTACCCAGACCTACCCTATCTGCATTGGCTATACGAAAATTTTAATGGCGATATCGTGCATAGAAACAATCCAAATGATTTTGCGCAAGCAGTAAAACATATGTATGTAGCATTAAAAAAATTTCGACAAGAAGATGACTTTGAGATACCAGAAGAGGATTATAAAAAGATTTGTACACTACTTAGTACAACCAAAATTGCCAATGGTGAAGACCGCTTAATGGTTTGGATCGAAAGAATCAAAGAAGGACATTTTAGTTTTGGACCAGAGCTAGTTGAATACATCGCACAAGGAAAAAAATCCTGGTTATTTAAAGCCTTAGGTTTTGAAAACCCAAAACACTTCCAATACAAAAATTTAGAGTTTGATCCTAATTTTTTAGATAGTGATTGGAAACATCTTCATGATGCTCTTCTTCAACATCGCTTTTCTGTTTTACACAATGTATTGCCTAAATTTAGAATTACTGCAGCTTAGGAGGAATGCGTGGGCTTTGATTATGACGTAATAGTAGTAGGTTCCGGATTTGGGGGCTCTGTAATGTCTTGCCGATTAACAGAACAAGGCCATAAGGTTTGTCTTTTAGAGAGAGGTCAAGAATATCCTATGCATAGCTTTCCAAGAAGACTGCATGATGTAAAAAACAAAATGTTTTGGGACCCTAAAGACAACAAGTTTGGTTATATGGAGATTCGCAATACTCCAGACAGTGATTTAATGTCTGTTACAGCCTCAGGCTTAGGTGGTGGAAGTTTAATATATGCAAATGTACTTTTACCCATGCCTGCCGAATATTTTGAATGGTGGCCAAAGCCATACACAAGAGAACTGCTCGATCCTTATTACCAAAAAGTAATTGATACAATGGAAGCATCACCCTATCCAATCAATCGCCCCTTTTACTCTGAAACCACCAAAACAAAACGCTATCGTGAGTTAGCTAGTCAATTGCCAAAGGACAATTTTACCGAAAATGGACCTGATTTACTAGAACCAGATTTAGCTATTCGCTTCGAGGGGGAATTTCCAGGGCAACAAATGAAGAACAAACATGGCGCCATTCAGAGCAGTTGTACCAAATGTGGAGAATGTGATGTTGGTTGTAACATACACGCCAAGAACACTTTAGATTTAAACTATATATTTAGAGCAAAAAACTGGAAAGATAATCCTTTAGAAATTAAAACTCGAGCGGAAGTTTTTGACATAGATGCTTTAGATGAGGGCTACAGGATTCACTATAGAAACCCTGAAGACCATGAAGAAACGAAAATCATCACAGCAAAAAAGGTGGTTTTAAGTATGGGCGCCGTTCACTCACCGGCTATGCTTTTAAAATGGAAAAAATATGGCAAGCTACCCAAACTCAGTGACAGACTAGGTGAAAAATGGTGTGGAAATGGTGACCTCCTTGGTTTTGCAATCGACTGTGATAAAGATATGGAACCAACCAATGGCCCTGTGATTACAACAGCACTTCGATACCAATTTAAAAGCTATCCCGATGGATACCCAAGCGCTCTTTATCTAGAAGATGCTGGTGTTCCCATAGGAATCGCTTGGTATTTGGCAGGGAAAATGCCGTCTCCTGATAGCGCCCTTGAAACCGTAAAAGTTACTGTTAGTTTTTTAAAAAACTATGTAGTTAAAGCTTTAGGATTTAAAGATGAAAATGAAGAAATCAACCTAGGTGACGATTTTGCTAAGATGTTAGATAAAGACACCGAGCTTCAAAAAATCTTAATACTATTAGGAATGGGTAAAGATAGGAACTCAGGAAAAATAAAGCTCAGAGAAAGTGATGATGAAATACTAGTTGAATGGGATATTGAACCTAGTCGTATTCACTTCGATCGTACTAGAAAGCAAATGGCCCATGTTGCAAAGGCTCTAGGTGGTACTTTCATTAATAACCCTCTCACGCATTTAGACAAAATCATTGCTGTGCATCCTCTCGGAGGTTGTACAATGGGGACTAGTCCGGAAGATTCAGTGGTAAATACTAAAGGCGAGGTTTTTGGTTATGATGGTCTTTATGTTGTAGATGGTAGTATACTGCCCACATCAGTTGGACCGAACCCAAGTTTAAGTATAGCTGCTGTAGCTGAATATATAGCTCAGGAATGGAAGAATGATTAACGAAAATATAACCATCATTGATAAAATCCGCGGTTGGTTAGTGTGGATCGCTGTTGTGATGTGTACCTACTACAGTATCAACGATTTTATTTCTAGAAAGGCTTTGGATAACTTTTGGACCCTTGGCCCCATTTGTTTGGTTTTGTATTTTTCAGCCTACTGCTACCTAAAAGAGAAAAAGACTCTATCAACTTGGAGTTTTCTACTTGGAACCCAGGCATTCATGACCTATCTCATAATGCTAAGCGGTGGCCTTAGGGCTCCTGGCGTATTTTGGTTCGCTAGCTTACCAATTTTATGGGCAGCTCTTTTAGGCATTAGAGGTATGATCGTTGGTTACTCATCTATCTTGATCATCTATGTTTCCTTTTATGTTTTTGGTGATCAAATTCATTTGCCAGAATATATGCCCCCAGGTTCCAAACAATTGTTTTCTGCCAGAATGGAAAATCTTTTGGTTTTTAGTACCTTCGTTTTTCTGTTTATTTTTGCATACACAAGAATTCTAAAAAAAGCACAGATTGAGGTAGAAAGAAAAAACATTCAAGTCGAAACACTTTTAAGGATTCTATTGCATGACATTTCCAATTCTCTACAATTGGCGCAATTTCAACAAGAAGTGATGAAAACCAAG
>JAYZXX010000262.1:0-10241 GCA_036140815.1 Bdellovibrionota bacterium
TGTAATTCCTAGCAGCTTAATTCTCTTCTTACAATTTTAAGGAATTTTCTCAAAAAAGTTGTAAGTACTCGAATCCTCTACAAAATTACATCAACTTGCCAGATAAAAGTCAATTTACATACTAGGCGTAAGCCAAGGAAAACTGAAAGCAAAATACCATTTAATGATTTCTGGTCCCCAAAAAAGGTAGACCAAGGCCGCCAGAGCAAGGTAGGGGCCAAAAGCCAGACTAGACTTAAGTCCTTCTTTACGAAAAACCATAAAAAAGATCCCCACACAACTTCCTACCACACTAGAGAAAAACAAAATGAAAAGAATTGATTTTGCCCCTAAGACACTTCCAATCCAAGCGAGAAGCTTGATATCTCCGCCTCCCATTCCATCCACTTTTTTCAAGGCAAAATACAAATACGCAATGGCAAGTAAAACACCACCGCCTAAAAGCACCCCTAAGACGGAGTCTAAAAAAGCTCTTTCTGGGTTTATCGCAGCACCAGCAAGTCCGATTAGAATCCCTGGCAGGCTAATTTTATCTGGAATAATTCTTAAATCCAAATCGATCATACTTACAGTGACAAGCCCGACTACTAAAATTAAATACTCTAAACTTGTCCAAGAATAACCGTAGTACCAAAACACGCCCAAAAAACAAAAGCCCATTAAAATCTCAACAATCAAATGCCTCCAACCAAAGCTTTTCTTGCAATAGGCACACTTAGCTCTTAAAAGAAGGCAGCTGAAAATTGGAATATTATGATACCACTTCAACTTTTCACTACAGTGATCACAGTGACTTGAAGGAAGAACGATGTTCTCACCACTAGGGACTCTCACAATCAGCATATTCGCAAAAGAGCCCCAAATGGCTCCCAAATAAAACACAAGAGCAATGGCAGAAAAATCAGGCACAGTCTTTTTTCCTGAACAATAAAACGGCAACACACAAGAAAATGCCAGTCCAACCAATTGCATTGTAGTTCGCATTTAAAAACTGCTGAAAAGGAACTACTTCGCGATTCACAGCCTGAGCTTTCCAATTCCATAGTTCCAAATTAGGAAAAATATAGTTGGAAACTTCCGCCATAATACGAAACATCTCTGATTCTGAGCTTTTTGCAAAATAGTTTAAATTATCAAGCCAATGTCCAATAATAAAAACTCCTAGAACAAAACTGACACTGATTACAGGTTTACTATAAATACTGAAGGCGATAGTTAAAGATGCCAAAACCAATGATTCGAGAATAAAGCCATGCAAAGTGTAAAGCATGGTAAAATTAAAACCATTTTCAAAAGCACCGGTTATTAAAATTAAAACCATGAATAAGCCAATTGACAGACTAGCAATAACAGCAATAAATCCCAGAAACTTACCACAGATATATTGATAGCGATCCAATGGCCTTACTAATAAAGTCAAAATGGTTCGTTTTTCAAATTCTTTTGACACCAAAGAACTACCAATAAAAACAGACAATATCACTACTGATATATGTACTCCTGCCAAGCCAAAATCAACGATAATTCTTTCTTGTTCCGCAAAACTAAGGCCTCCCATGACTCGACTTAAACCAATCAACAGAACGGTAAAAACTAAAATCCCGTAGAGAATTCGATCTCGAATAATTTCTTTGTAACTATTTTTAGCGACTGCTAAAATTAACTTTAGGCTCTTCATTGTACCTTCTACTTTTGATTTAAATTTACGTATGCCTGTTCCAAGTTTGCTTTCACTGGTTGGACCCTTAAAATTGTCATTTGCTGCTTGCGAATTTCATCAAGTTTATTTTGCAAACTCACTTGGTCTTTCACTTCCTCGGAAAACAATTCGTTGGAGTTTGTATATTCTATTCTGTAGTCAGACTCAACATTACCAAGTAACTCAGCTAATGAACCCTGATAAATCAGTTCACCTTTTTTTAACACAACCAAATCCTTGCTAATCCTCTCCACATCATCAAGAAGATGAGAACTGAAAAACACAGTTTTTCCTTGCTCCGCAATTTGTTGTAAAATTTGCCCCACATCATACCTGCCATCAGGGTCAAGCCCAGACATTGGTTCATCAAAAATAATCAACTCTGGGTCATGTATAATAGCCTGAGCAATTCCTACTCTTTGCAACATTCCTTTAGAATACTCACGCAATTTTTTATCACCAGCATGGCTTAAACCAACCAATTCTAGTAATTCGTCTATCCTCTTATTTAAAGCTTTTCCCAGTTTCATTCCTGATAGCTGTGCATAAAATTCCAGAAACTCATTTCCAGATAAATATTCATAAAAAAATGGTCGCTCAGGTAAAAAACCAATTCTCCCACGAGTTTCTGCCGTTAATGTTTTGTCACCAAAAAAAAGAATTTCCCCCGCATCAGGTATTAGCAAGCCCAAGATACTTTTTATAGTTGTGGATTTACCCGCCCCATTAGCCCCCAAAAATCCTGTAACGGTAGAGTGCTCTACTTCAAAACTTAAATTTTCTATAGCAGGTATTTTTTTTAACCAAAATTCTGAGCGGTATGATTTTTTAAAATTTTTAACACTAATTGCTTTCATAAACCCTCTTATATTTTTAAACTTTGATCATTAGTATATATGAATTCCATTTTAATGTGCTTATACTGCTCAAGTTTGTATCTCATTTTAACAAGCCTAAACATCAATGATTCATGATGACTTTTCTCAAGATGTCTTACCTTTTTAATTTCCTTAATGATGAATTTCTTAGCTCCTGGAGGGTGAAAACAAAAACCTTTCGCAAATATAAAATTATCATCTAGAGGAATAACTCGGGCATCAAAAATTTCATCAGGATTGAAGCCTATCGAAACTCCTGATTCTCTAAGTACAATTTTTTTCTTCGTAAAAAGATCTCGAATGTAAACATCTCGCCCTTTCACTTTAATAAACTCGAAAAGACTATGAATGGCATTAGACATATTCTCAATCATAATGGCATCGTAATCTGGAAACTCTACCATTTCCCTCTGGGTGGCTAATTCAATCGGTGGAATATTGAATTCACTAAGATCCCTAGAAAAGATATACCAATCAAGAAATTGTGCCATGCGAGGCTCAAAGCTCTGGCTTTCCTCATCAATAATTCCAGCTTTTTCGAAAAATTCTTTCTTAGCTTGCTGCAGCTCAGGAAGGTATTGTGGACCCGTAAAATATTTAACAATTGATTCATTTATCACTTCAAAATCCATTGGTAAATTATCCAACTTTTTACAAAGAAGTAAAGGCTATCTAGCCCTCAAGGCCTAGTGCGCAGCAAAATTATTTTTAGTTTGATTTAATTGGCAGCAAAAATCTAGAATTTCGAAAAACAGTTTTACCTTCATCTCGCCAATTCAAAGAAAGTACAATATAATCCAATTTGGCTTCGATATTTTCTTCTGGTATCACTCCCCAGTCTCTAGAGTCATCCGAAGCATCTCGATTATCACCCAATACATAGTAGGTACCAAGCGGAACTATCATATCAGCTGGTAGGCTCTGGGCATTTGTGCTTGCTTTTCTGATTATAATTTCCGCATCGTAATCACTGGAACTCTCAACATACAGATCATAATACTCACCACCAGTGAAATTGAGTTTTTCTTTGATAAGCTTATAAAGAAATTCCTCCGAATTTACTCTTATTCTATTTCTAGTTATAAACTGAATCTTATCACCTGGAAGACCTAAAATTCTCTTTACATAACTGGATTTTCCATCAGGATGCCTAAAAACGACCAAGTCACCACGACGAAGACGAGACTTTTCACCAACCAAAAACTTATAAATCCCCCTACTAAAATTATTATAAGGAAACTTCCAGCCAATGGCGATATCTCCCATATATAAACTAGGTAACATTGCTGAGGTAGGGACTTTATAAACTCCGATCACGAAAAACCGCGTTACTATGGCCAATGTTACTGCTAGCGCCAAAACCTTTAAAAAATGGAATTGGCTATTTCTCTGCATCTTCATAATTTCATTTTACAGGAGGAGCTATGGAATACGAGTAAAAAATCGAGCTTTTCTAAATTTAAAAAAATCACAAATGGACATTTTTTTACCAAGCAAATCAGTACATGAATAAAGAGTGTAAAAAGCCTCACCACTAATATTTTCTACGGGAACTACTCCGAACTTTCTGGAGTCTATGCCAATAGCTCGAAAGTCCTTCAATACAAAAAGCATTCCTTCAGGCACAGTGAGCTCATCAAGATTTTCCTTTGTTCCACTTTCAAATGCAATTACTGCGTATTTTTTTTTAGGCAGAGTTTCCTCTAAATTTTTCATATACGAAACATCACTAAGGTCAACAGCGGAAGACTTTCCAAAAGGTAGATGTTCCACAGATCCTTTGACCTCATCTACCAGCCGCCTATTTAAATAAAGTCGCCCAGCCCAATATTTGACTCGATCTCCTGGCAAGCCGACAACTCGAAAAAGCCCTTCTTGCCCCTTTGCTAAACCCTCAAAAAAGTAGACACCGCCTCTCTTTGGACTTTTTGATAATTTATTCAAAACATAAAAATCATTTTCATACAAACTGGGATACATTTGCCAATTGACAACTCTTCTGACTTCAACAACAAAAAGCCGAAGTATCACTACTACGGCCAATAAAATTGTTAGTAAAAGAAACCTTTTCCTATGCTGCAAATCAATCATCTACTTTCAAAATCGCAAGGAATGCTTTTTGAGGAACTTCAACGCTACCTATTTGCTTCATGCGTTTTTTACCTTCTTTTTGCTTTTCTAAAAGCTTTCTTTTTCGGGTAATATCACCACCATAACATTTCGCTGTAACATCTTTTCTTAGCGCTGAAATAGTTTCCCTAGCAACAATCTTTGCGCCAATAGCCGCCTGAAGTGCAATTTTAAATTGTTGTTTAGGAATAAGTTCTTTCATTTTTTTAGTAAGTTCACGTCCCCTTGGAAATGCTTTGGACTTATGAACCATAAGTGACAAGGCATCCACAGGGTCACCATTGATTAAAATATCCAACTTCACCATATCTGATTTTCTAAATTCAGAAAAATCATAATCCAAGGATGCATAGCCTTTGGAAAGAGATTTTAGTTTATCATAGAAATCCAAAACCATTTCATTCATTGGTAGTTCATAAACAATCATAACTTTGTTTTCACCAACATATTCCATCTTTTGCTGAACACCACGTTTATTTTCACAAAGCTTAATTACAGCTCCTATGTACTCGCTTGGCGTGTGAATATTTGCAGTAATATAAGGCTCTTCAATATAATCAATTTTTGATGTATCAGGTAGCCCAGTTGGGTTTTCCACCTCTATCATTTCTCCATCGGTTTGGTATACTTTATAAACAACTGAAGGAGCCGTAGTAATCAAATCAAGATTAAACTCACGCTCCAAGCGCTCTTGAACGATTTCCATATGAAGTAGGCCTAAAAAACCACAACGTAAACCAAATCCTAAGGCGGCAGAACTTTCAATTTCAAAAGTTAGACTTGAATCATTCAAACTTAACTTTTCCAATGCCGACTTCAACTTTTCGTAATCATTGGCATCGATTGGGAAAATCCCTGAAAACACCATTGGTCGCACTTCTTTAAAACCAGCCAAAGGTTTTTCCGCTTGGTTTTTCGTATGCGTAATTGTTTCCCCGACTTTTACATCACGAATGTCTTTCATTCCACAAATCACAAATCCAACATCACCCGCTTCTAACTCTGGAATGTCCTTCGGGAAAGGAGCATAAACACCTACCTTTAAAACTTCGTAATCACTCCCAGTAGCCATAAACCTTAACTTATCACCCTTTTTAATACTCCCTTCGCGGACTCGAACTAAAATCACAACCCCTTGGTAAGAATCAAACCAAGAATCAAAAACAAGAGCACGAAGCTTTTCATCAGGCTGAGCATCTACTGGTGGCGGAATAAATTTAACTATGGACTCTAGCAGCTCATCGATACCGATTTTTTCTTTAGCCGAAACCAGTACAGCATTTTCTGTTTCTAAGCCTATTACATCTTCAATTTGTTGCTTTACAGTATCAGGGTCTGCCGCTGGAAGATCGATCTTATTTAAAACAGGTAAAAGCTCAAGATCATTTTCTAAAGCCAAATAGACATTGGCCAAAGTCTGCGCCTCTACTCCCTGTGCAGCATCAACCACTAGCAAAGCCCCTTCACAAGCAGCTAAGCTTCGCGAAACTTCATAAGAAAAATCAACGTGCCCTGGGGTGTCGATCAGATTTAAAACATAATCTTGTCCATCTTTAGCCTTATAATTCAAACGAACCGTTTGTGCTTTAATGGTAATCCCACGTTCACGTTCAATGTCCATATTATCCAAGAACTGATCTTTAGCATCACGATCAGCAAGAGATCCAGTCATCTTTAAAAGACCATCAGCAATGGTCGACTTTCCATGGTCAATATGTGCAATAATAGAAAAGTTACGAATATTTTTCGAGTTCATCAGTCAGTTTCTCCGAACCCTGGTTTTACCACATCAAAAATCCAGCACCAAATAGAATCACCTCCAAGCCCTAGAAGCCTAAGAAAATACATACCTTCTCCCCCTGAAAAGGCCATGCAAAAGGGTGGCAGCCACCCTATCAAAGGGTCAAAAGGCCATGCAAAAGGGTGGCAGCCACCCTATCAAAGGGTCCCCTCAAAAAAAACGTAAATAAACATGATTAAGCTTTAAGCACCTAAAGCTTCGCTCAAAAAAAGAAACAAAAGCACCTGGAAGAGCGAAGCGACTTCAACAGCCATCGGCGGCAAAGCCGCCCCATACCCCCGCCCAGCAAACGAAGAAAAAAACTACGAGATTTAGTTAAGAAGAAATGAGAAAAAGGCCGTATGAGAAATGTATTTTATCAGAGTTTTGAATCCCATGGATGGGATTCAACAAGCCCCAGGGAAGGCAGGGAGCAGCGAAGGCTGCGACCGGAACAGCGCCTCTGAAAAAATACATTTCTCAGGAGGCCGGTTCATTCGAAGATCTAAACCGAGGAGTTAAAACTATCCCCAAATAACCAAAAAGAAGTCCCTGCCGAAGGCCAAAAAAACCATCTAAAAAAACACTTTTATCCCAAAAGAGACCTCTTCATTAAAACCTAAAATGTAAGAAACAAATTAAAGACTAGCCTTCAAAGCTTCAACTTTATCTGCTTTTTCCCAAGTAAAAGCCTCTTCTTCACGACCGAAATGACCGTAAGCAGCAGTTTGACGATATCTTGGTTTTAGTAGATCAAATTGCTCAACAATCGCAGCAGGACGCAAGTCCCATGTTCTACGAACAGCAGCTTCGATTTTTTCAACATCTACTTTTTCAGTTCCGTATGTGTTTACTAGTACACTTACAGGTTGCGCTACACCAATCGCGTAAGCCAACTGAACCAAAGCTTTATCAGCAAGACCAGCAGCAACTACGTTCTTAGCCACGTGACGAGCAGCATATGCAGCCGAACGATCCACTTTTGAAGGATCTTTCCCTGAGAAAGCCCCTCCACCATGGGCACCGTGTCCACCATAAGTATCTACGATAATTTTACGGCCAGTTAAACCACAGTCAGCCAAAGGACCGCCTAAAACAAAACGTCCTGTTGGATTGATATGAAATTTTGTTTTATCATCTAACCACTCAGCCGGCAGAGTTTTCTTAATACACTCTTCCATAACAGCTTCTTGCAATTGACTTAGACTTACCTCTTCAGAATGTTGAGTAGAAAGAACTACTGCATCGATTCTCTTTGGCTGTCCATCTACATATTCGATAGATACTTGGCTCTTCGCATCTGGACGTAAGAAATCTAACTTCTTAGACTTTCTTAACTCGGAAAGGTTACGAACCAATTTATGAGACAAAGAAATCGTTAGAGGCATTTGTTCTGCAGTTTCATTAACAGCATAACCGAACATAATCCCTTGGTCACCAGCACCTTGTTCTTTTGTATCGGAGATATCAACACCCATCGCGATATCCGCAGACTGTTGGTCAATAGAAGACATAACTGCACAAGTTTGGTAATCGAATCCTTTATCTGAAGAATCGTAACCGATTTCTTTGATTGTGTTTCTAACGATCGTTGGCATATCAACATAAGTGTTTGTTGAAATCTCACCAGCGATAACCGCCATACCTGTTGTGATCATAGTTTCACAGGCCACTCGAGCTTTGGGATCGTTCTCTAAAATTGCATCTAAGATGGAATCTGAGATTTGATCTGCCATTTTATCAGGATGTCCTTCAGACACAGACTCACTTGTAAAAATATAATTTTTCATAAAAAAATGCCTCCATTCCGCATCCCGGCACGGTATCAGAGGCATTTTACAGCGTCAATTGTATTCAAGAGCAAAAGGGCCTTTTAAGCCACCTTTTGGCCACTTGCGCCTTTAATCTTAGAGTAATCATACTCCAATTGCTCATTTAGGCATTCAAGTGCATGCGTTCCACTCAATTGTGGTTTTTTATGTTTCCGCAACTTATCTTTATTCTTCTTTAGTTGAGCTGACATTCTATGGATACATTGGTCCACTGCCTGGTAGAGGTTTTGTCC
This sequence comes from Bdellovibrionota bacterium, assembly GCA_036140815.1. Taxonomy (GTDB): domain Bacteria; phylum Bdellovibrionota; class Bdellovibrionia; order Bdellovibrionales; family UBA840; genus UBA6502. The sequence continues at coordinate 8,553 of JAYZXX010000262.1, forward strand.
ATAGCCCTTAGCAACCCAACGCTTATTTTTTCCATTAATCACAAGCTCTGCATATTTTTGCTTCTTCTCCTCCGAGAAAATAAATTGAATAGAAAACGGCTTCAGCTCAAACTTCTGCAGTTTATCTAATTTATCTCCGGCATATTGTTTTAATTTCTCTGATTTCTTTACATGATTGAAGACTAAATCAAATTTCATGCGGTTCTACCTCCTAGGCTTTAGTCCTTATCGGCTTCTTAATCTAAAAACTAAGACAATTCTTCTTAGCTTTCTAAATTTATCCTACATTCCAATTGGAGGTATCATTTTGAGAATCCCAAATTGAAAAGTACCTAAATTTCCTATTAATTTTTAAAGCTCAAAGTAGGTTTTCGATATTTCATCCGATAGTGAATTAATAATGAACAAGAGATTGAAAGCATTAACAAAGAAGTACTACCTTTTCGTGGACAGGCAAAATCCCTTCCGCGAAACCGACCTATATACCGATGAGTACATTCGTGCTAAATCCCTAATAAACGTAATACCAATTATTGTTTTTATTAGCGCTCTTTCCATTAGCTTAAACAGCATCATAAATAATAGCTTCCCACTTTTTGACGGTATCATTGCCATATTCATAAGCTCTGTGCTATTACTAACTCCTAAATTACTAAAGATTACTAGAGACGTGAATGCTACAGGACTACTCATTGGAATTTCCATTAGCATAGCCCTTGCTGGACTATCCTATGTTCATCCTAAGCCCTTTACTGGCACATTATTTTACTTACCTCTCGTGTGTATTTTTACAACTCTAATATCAGGAATTAAAGCCGGTTTTATCATAGGCTTTATTACACTTGTTAGCTCAATCCTAGTTTACTTTTCTAGAGTTAACAATCATGCAGAAATTTTAAAGCCATTAGGGGAATACCCAATCATTACCTACGCAGTAGATGTACCAATGATCACACTTTTCACCCTAGGCTTAATGTATATGTTTGAAAAATATAGAAAAGAAAAACTAGTTGAAATCAAGGAATCCAATGAAAAACTGACAAAACTACAAATGCAACAATCGCAAACAGCTACTGAAAAAGCCTTGGGAGAAATGGCTGGTGGAATTGCTCATGAGATTAATAACCCGCTCTTCATGATTACAGGAAGTATCGAACAAACGATAAAAGACCCTAGCTTTGGATCACTCACTGAAACCAACCAAAATCGTCTAAAAAAGATCACCTTACACGCACAAAAAATACAAGGCTTAATAGACCAGCTACTAAATTTTAGCTCCTCCGAAAGATCCCCTGAAATGGAAACAAGAGTTAAATCTTGCATTCGCCAAAGCATGACCTTGATTCCCTTTGATATTCGAAGAAGTATTGATGTGCAAATTTTGGGAGAAGACACTAATTTAAAAATTGACCCATTCAGTATGACGAAAGTCTTTATCCAAGTTTTAAGAAATGCACTACTTGCCGCGAAAGATACAGATTTTCCTTGGGTAAAAATTCAGATTTCAAATGATGGCTTTGTGGCTTTTATCGACATCATTGATTCTGGTCGTGGTATTGACTATGAAATTGCAGAAAAGATCTTTCAACCATTTTTCACCACTAGAGACATTGGTGCCGGAGCCGGCCTTGGGCTTAGTGAGGCGCGTGGACTTCTTCAAGCTTTTGATGGAGAAATTCAATATCAAAA
>JAYZXX010000263.1:0-9011 GCA_036140815.1 Bdellovibrionota bacterium
AAAGAAAATCTTTCGGGAAGAAATGACTTTGTTTAAAAAAAGACAACGAGAATGGAAACAAGAGCAAAAGGAAAAGGCGAAAAACACCAGGAGTACATATGGTTCTGGTAGCCTTTATCCAGCCCCTAAAGCTAGTCCCCAAAAATCTAATTTAGAAAAAGAATTTGATGCTCTTTACACAACTCCAGCACAAAGCTTAGGAGCTGAGGAAAAATAGTTTATTTCTTTAAATCCAGGTTTACGATTTCCCAAAACTCAGGAAAACTTTTGTTAACCACATCTACTTCATCTAATTTAACTTCATAGCCCATATAGGCTGCCAGGGCAGCTGCAAACGCCAATCGGTGATCTTCGTCCGTTGAGTACTCAAAGCTGCCTTGATTTTTATTTGATCCTACTATCTTTAAACCACCGTCAATTCGGCTATGATCTTTCCCCATTAAATTCAAAAGCTCTTCGGTTTTCACCAAGCGATCAGACTCCTTATAACTCAACTGATGTGCTCCATAAAGTTCACTATCTCCCTCTGCAAACGAGCAAAGAACTGCCAACACGGGAAACAAATCAGGGGTATCATTCAAATTGTATTTCACTGATTTTAAATGTTCTGTTTGATTCATAATTAAATTAGAGTTCTCAATTTTTATAGGCACATTCATTCGCTGCAATATATCCACGAAAGCGGAGTCTGGTTGCAGACTCTTTATAGGATAGTTTTCAAACACAGCTTCACCACAAACACTGGCGATTGCTGCTATGGCGAAACAAGAAGACATATCCGACTCGGCTAGTACTTTTTTAGGTGTAGGTTTTTGTTTCGCTCTAATGATCAATGCGTTATTGGATTCTTCAAGTTGCATACCCAGATCTTTTAAAATCTCTAAAGTCATTTGTAGGTAGCCATCACTAGCTACTTCCCCTTCCCACTGAAAACAAATATCTTTCGGAAGATCCCAAGAGCTTAAAGCCAAGCCAGATATAAATTGGCTACTCCTACTACGATCCACTAGAATTGGTTGATCCGTGTATTGCCAATCCTTAGATTCAATAAGCATATGATCTTCAAAAACTTCACAAGAGACACCAAGTTGCCGCATAATATTTAAAAACTCTTCACTAGGCCGACTAAATAACCTTTTTGTTCCCGACAACTTTGTACTCCCTAACTTCCTAGAGGCAACAAAAGCAGAGAACCTCAGTACTGTTCCAGCACTTCCACAATAGGCTTCGTTTTTTTCAAAAAGATCCTGCATGGCTTGGGTCATTAAAACCACATCATCACATTGAGACTGACCAATGATTTTTAAATTAGGTTCAAAACTTTGAATCGCTAAAAGACGATTCATAATGGATTTAGATGCAGGAATACTACCTTTATAGCTAAAATTGTTTTTTCCCATAATTAAGCCTCAATTTTATCGCGCATCGCCCACAACACATGGTCGATCAATACTAAATTTGCCATAGCCTCTACAACAGGTACTGCTCTTGGCAAAATACATGGATCATGTCTACCCTTTTTAGCATGATCCAGAACCGTTGAAGTTGGTTTAAAAGCCACTTCTGCATAAACGTTTTCCCCCGTAGTAATTCCACCACGAATTCCTCCATACTGATCCTCTCCGCCAGAATGAAATTGTACACCCTCACTGTCTCCAGATGAAAAGCCTGCACCAATACTGACGGCGGTTGTAGCTCCTATGGACAATAGTGCCGAAGCAAGGTCTGACTTAAACTTATGGAATACCGGTTGTCCTAAATTTCTTGGTGGATTCTCTAAGACCAAACTAATATTTCCACCGTAGCTCTTTCCCTCTTCTTTCGCTTGCAAAAGAAGCTTTTCTATTTTTTTTGATTTCTCTTGGTCTGGAAAACAAGCTGCAAAGGAGCCAATATCCATCGAACTATTCACAGCTTTAATTTCATCGACTGACAAACTCTGGTCATAAATTTTACTACTAAAAGCAAATACCTTTAAGTCGGGACAATAATGCTTTAACAACATTTTAGCAAAACTTCCTGCAATCACTCGACAAAGCGTCTCTCGTCCAGAGGATCTACCCCCACCTCGATAATCCGAATGTCCAAATTTGGATAGCCATAAATCATCCGCGTGCCCCTTTCTTGGTTGGCTTTTAATCTTAGAATAATCTCCAGAACGCTGATCTTTATTTCTAACGATAATCGCAATAGGAGTTCCTATTGTTTTCCCCTCAAAGACACCACTGAGAATTTCAGCCTCATCTTGCTCGTTTCTTGCTGAAACGATAGCACTACTACCTGGCCGTCTTCTTTCAAGATCCTGCCTTAACAATTCCAAATCAACTTCCAGGCCAGCTGGACATCCATCGATTACAACTCCCAGCGCAACACCATGACTTTCACCAAAACTTGTTACTACAAAATTCTTTCCAAAACTATTTGCTGCCATACCATATCTTCTTTTGTTGGGCCGCTTGGGCAATAAACATATCTATTCCTGACTTGTATTCAATTTTTCGTTCGACAGCGAGTTCTCGCCCTTTGGAGGATTCTGTATAACTTAGATCTACAATTTTCTTTATCTTTAAATCCCGGCTCGGCTTCATACCTTTTTCACCACTTGCCCAAATCAAAACACAATCACCTTCTAGTTCTTTGTGCCCCTCTCTCGGTTTTCCCTCTCTAGCTGAATAACAAATGGCATTGGGTAGAATCTCTAAAATAGGAGCTAGAGTGCCTCCTCCGCCCCAAATTAATACCTGTTCCTCTTTTAAATCACTTAATAAACTTTCCAAACCTACTATATCTGTATTATCTGCGAATAGTTTATTATCCAAAAGTTTCCAAGTATTTACACTTTTCAAATTCGCAGCTAGTTCAGATAACTCCCCACTTAATTCAAAAGCAATTTCTTTTAAAGGCGAAGTAATCGCAGCACCTTTGAAGCCCAGTTTTTTTAAAAACTCTACACTCTCAAAATTTAAATCTTTTCGATCCATTTGGATACTCAGAAAATTTAGTTGATTCGTTTGTGAGTTTTGCCAATGCTCCGTTATAGAATAACTATGCTGAATGGGATTCCCCAGAACAGCTAAAAAACCTTGATATTCGCTATTAAATGAAAGGTATTCAAACAAACTCATCTGATCTAAACTGGAGCCTATACCATCATTCACAAAATTAATTCTTTGTCCTTCGATTCGCATCAAATTTCGAAACCAGTTCCACTTACCTTCAACAGAGCTTGGAAGTATTTGGCGCTTTTGATGGTCATTCATTTTCCAAGCATACAAATCAGCTAATTCTGAAAAATTATAAATGGGAATTGCAATCTTCTGTAAGGCATTTGGAAAATTAGAACAAAAACCTTCATAAGCTTCAAGAGTTTCAGCCAATGAGTCTTTCCTCGCATGAAGCGAAAGTATATCGGGAGAAATATTATGTTTCACAGCTCCCAACTCTAATGGCCAATCCACCAAATTTGCTTTTTCTGCAAATTGCTTCGAACTTTGAATCCGATCTTCATCTCGATAACTAAAGAGAATCCTTTCGCTGGGAATCAAGTCAAAACATGTCTCTAAGTCTTCCTCTGAAAGTAGATCATCTCTAAGTTCTAAAAAAGAATATTGATTTGGATTTAGCCTACCCGATTTTATTAGCCGTACATGACGTCTCAATAATGTTAAACCCGCCTGTCCACAATAAAAGCTTTTGGCAAAGATTTGCTTTTCCTCATCACATTCTACTTTTAGTCCTTCGGGCATTAGATAAACTTCGTTTGCCATTGATTGATATAACTGTTCTCTAGAGGAATATCGTTCTAAATAGTCATGTAAAGGGGATAGGCTTTTATCAAGTGCTGGTCGATTAAAAAAACTACGCCCGTCTTTATCTGTTTTCCTTTTTACCCATATGCAATTACATTGTTCTGGCAAAAACTGATTGTAGCCGGCACCTAGTGCTATATAGACCAGATCCTTTCCATGATTTTCTTTTAAAAGCTGGGAAAGAATTTCTACCTCAGTTCTTCTGAAAAATTCTTCCCCTTCTTCAGAAAAAATATTTGGAATTTTTCGATCCAATCGCTTTTCAATTTCTTCATCTAAATCAAAGCAAAGTGCCTCTGGAAAATAATTTGTAAGCCGCTTTAAGAGCGAGCTTTTTCCAACACCACGATGTCCTATCAACAGATGAATCATATTAATCCTTTTTTATAAAACCTTGTTTTTTTCCCTCTAAAACCAAATCTGAAAGCTTAATTTCTTCAACCTGGCAATCTCCTAAATCACGAGTACATATAAAGTGAACACTGTCTTTCGCAGAACGTTTTTTATCCGCTAACAATAGAGCTTCTACCTTTTCCTGAACAATTGGGTTAGCAAGAGCAAAATCATATTCATTTTTAAATTGCTGCTTTAGAATAGCAATGATATGAGAAAATTTATTCTCAGAAGAATATTGCTTTTCACTAAACTTTAATGAATAAATCATTCCTACGGCAATTGCCTTACCGTGACTAAATTTATGGGCCGTCTCGAAAACGTGCCCCATGGTATGACCCAAATTTAAAAGATAACGAATCCCTAAAGACTCAAAAGGATCTCGTTCTATGATCTGATACTTTAACTCAATTGCATTTGGTAGATGATCCCAAATTAATTCTTTATCAATTTTGATTTCATTTTTAAACATCTCATGAAGTTTTGTATTTTGCGAAAGAATCGCCGATTTGAAAAGCTCTCCTGCAGCATCCTCTGCTAATTCTTGAGGTTGGGTAAAAAGAAGTTCTTTAACACAAAAAACCTTACTTGCTGGATAGAAGCTTCCGATTTGATTTTTAATGTTATGAAAATTCAATGCCGTTTTTCCACCATGAGCACTATCAATGGCAGCGAGCCAAGTACTAGGGATCTGAATAAAATTAACCCCTCTCTTAAAAACAGAAGCGACAAAACCTACGAAATCACCAAGGCTACCGCCTCCTAGGCAGACTAGCTGCATTTTTTTAAAGGATACTTCCTGAGCAATTTCATTTAACCAGGCAAATTCTTTTTCAAAGCTAGATAGGCTTTTGAGGTCCTCTCCGCCTTGTAGCGCTTTTTTATTCTCGTAATTAGATAGGAATGCTTTTACGGAAGAATGCTGTTCTAAGACCTGATCATAAAAAATAACAGAAGTGGAGGGATCTAGGCCCATCTCACTCAGTTGATCAACATAAATTAGCTCTGACTCGAAGTTTCTCTCAAATGCAAATTTCATATTAAGCTACGTTACTTTCCTCATCTTCACTTTTTAAAGCTTTTTGAATTTTACCAATGTCTTTCATCAATTTCTCAAAATCCTCAGGTAACAAAGCCTGGGGACCATCACTCATCGCCTTTTTAGGTTCATTGTGTACTTCTACAATGATTCCATCAGCACCGCAAGCCAAAGAGGCCTTAGCCATTGGAGACACTAAGTGGCGATGCCCAGTTCCATGACTAGGGTCAATGATTACCGGCAAATGAGTTAGTGATTTCAATATTGGTACTACATTTAAATCCAATACATTCCGCGAGTATTGTTTATCAAAACTTCGAATCCCTCTCTCACAAAGTATTACCTTATTATTTCCTCCTGATAAAATGTACTCCGCTGACATCAACCATTCTTCAATGGTGGCAGACATTCCTCTTTTTAGAAGAATTGGCTTGTCTACTTTTCCTAGCTCTTTTAGGAAACTAAAGTTTTGCATATTTCTTGCGCCAATCTGAATGACATCTACATATTCCATACAAAGCTTCAAGCCCTCTAAATCCATGGCTTCAGACACCGTTAATAGCCCCGTCTCAGCAGCTGCTTTTTGCATGAATTGTAAACCTTCTTCTCCTAAACCCTGAAAAGAGTATGGTGAACTTCTCGGCTTAAACGCCCCGCCTCTTAAAAATTGAGCGCCACTCGCTTTTACCGACTTTGCAATTTCTAAAGTTCGATCCCAAGACTCAATCGCACAAGGACCTGCCATACTCACAAAATTACCTCCGCCGATTTTAACACCTTTGACATCAATGACAGTTTGTTTTTGCCCATCTTGCTTGCCCTCAATGGAGCAAAGCTTAAATGGCTTTGAAACTCTAGTTACAAACTCAACTCCATCATAGGTTTCAAACTCTTTTACCGAAAGCTTGGTCGTCTCCCCTAGAACACTAACTGTAGTAATCTCAGAACCAAGAATAATATGGGCATTGCATCCCAATTCCTCGATTCGGCTTTTAATTTTATCTAGGTCATTTTTGTTGTGGGACGACTTCATATGAATAATCATCGCAATACTCCTTCCGAAACTGAATTGCATCGGTAAATAGTTTTTCAATATTTTCTAAATCTGCAGCCATGACTTGCAGATTATTTATAAACTGTTCATTTGCTTTCAACAGAGACTCTTTATTACTTTCAAAAATATCTGCCCAAAGGCTACCATTTGCTCCTCCGATTCGAGTTAGATCTTTAAAGCTTTGTGGAATTGCATTCTTTTCTAAGGGAAGATCTTTCACGGTTTGAATTAAAGCTAAAGCTACAAGATGTGGTAAATGACTAATGTAAGCCAAAGCATCATCATGGTCTTGAGAATTCATAAAGTAGAATCTCAAACCTACCCCTCCAAGAAGCTCGGTTAAAAAATCATCTTCCAAGAAACTCTCATGATTGCAAATCACTAAGGTTTTACCGTGATACAAACTTGCTTCAGCATTCTCAAAACCTGAAGACTCCTTACCAACCAAGGGATGAGCAGGAATAAATTTCCATTCTTTGTCAGATATATTATCAGAATGCTCACTCAACATCTTTTTCGTGGAACCAAAATCAATGACTGTAGACTTGGCAGAAATCTTCTTTTTATTAGCACTAAGAAAGTCTTTGATCGCCGTTACTGGCAGGGCTAAAAATATATATCTGCATTGTAGTACCTCAGATAAATCCGATCTTAGCCAAGAGTCATTTTCATTTTGATCCCATGCTTTTAAATTTACCAGTGGATGGTGTTCTTTAATCGCCTTATAAAGACTCCCCCCCATCAAACCCATACCAACTATACCTATTTCTCCGACCAGGCTTGATTTACCAGGAGAAAGTTGTCGTCGCTTAGACTGCTTCATAATTTCATTAAAAATATTCTGAATTTGATTTGCAGTAGAATCTTCCAAGCCTTTCCGAAGAGCATGTCGCTTTTGGTCTTCTCTGTCTTTATCAATAATGGGAACTTTATGATTGGCTTTATAAAGCTGAACCTCAGAAACTAGTTCAAAACGTTCAAGCAATAGTTTTTTGATCTGATCATCTATCTCATCGATGCCATCACGAAGCTGCAAAAGTTTATTGGATTTCTCAGAATCTGCCATACTAATGTTTCGGTACGAAAGTCTTGTACATTAAGTTTCTTTTTGAATTCCTTATTAATTTCAAGAGTTTCACCAAGTACTTGTAAAAAAAATTTACACTTTTTACGAGATCCAGGCCTAACTACTAATTAAACACCTACTGAAGTCTCCTCTAAAAAAGCTTTATATTATTCTTTTTATTTGCAAGAGGACTCACTGGAAAGTTTTCCTCGAAGGACCTCCGGTTAGCGTGAAGCGATCAATCCGCAACACGTACTTGCATTAAGTCACAAAAAATCAAAAACTCACCATTTTTGATTTTTGCCAACAGTCTTCAGCGGTCGAAACCGGCGAGTCTATGGAGGGACGCGTCCTTCGAGGAAATCTTTCCAGTGAGTCCGGGCTATGAATTTATACAAATTCCTTTCGTCGACGAAATAAAAAATAGGAATAATAATTTGGGTTTTATAGCGACAAAAATGTCAGCACAAAAAACTACAACTGCGTTTCAATCTGTATCGCCAGAGTATAAACCTCACCACCAATTTCATAACCAGGATATCCAACAGAGTCACTTTCCTGTTTTTGAATGTAGCGATTGTTTAATCGGTGTATCTGAAAAGCTGATCCCCATCGATAGTCCATCTCATAAAAACCAAAAAGCTTTTTACCTGACATTTGATAAGAAATACCTAAAATTTGCCGATCCGAATCAAGATAGTTGGACTCATCCAATCCAAATTTTACAGGGCTTGAGCGATAGCTATATCCAAGGGTCCACATGGATTCATCACCTCCAGTACTCCAAGCGATACGCGGCACATAAACGTCCTTAAAACTTCGATCAATGTTTAACTGTTCAAAACTATTTGCGCCACTAATATCCATTACCATTACTGAGCTTTGAAAGTCCGACCATTTTTCGTATTCAATTCCTAAGTATAAGCTACCTCTCACAAAATGCTTTTGATAGCCAATTTGTATTTGCATAGGATCGTAATAAAGAGAAGAGTTTCCATCCACGACAATTGGTACAGGACTCACAAAAACGTTAATCGAATTATCAGCGTTAAAAGCTAATTTAGCATCTCTTTCACCAATGTAACTAAAATCAACTTGTGAATCTGCAAACTTCTTTCTTAAGCTAAAGCTAGGGGAAAAAGCTGGCTTTACTTCTACTTTTAAATCAACATTAGATGAACTTGGTTGCGAGCCTGAACTTGATGGAAATCGAGTGACTACTGTTGAGCCTGTTGCAAAGTACATATGATAACCGATGGAATAATCCCAGCTTTCGTTCCAATCATCATAGAAGTGAAAAGAGGCAGTCATCCTTTGTCCATCACTTTGATACATCATATATTGCGGATAATACGCCGATTGAGTTTCTACCGCTAAAAACTTTCCGAAAGGCATTGTAGTAAATGCCGCCAATCCGTGTTTTTTTCCCTTGCGACTACTAGGAATAATTAAACCTAAAAGTACATTGTTTAAGTCAGGAGTATCTGTATCTACATTATTCGTTTCAGTGCTAGAAGCTCCATACTTTACCGAGTCTGTAACCACAGAATTGATGTCTTTAAAATTATCCACTGAATAAAGTAAACTTGCCGCCACTTTAACATCTTCGTAATCCGTTAAGGCAGAGGGAGTATAGTAGTTACTTAGAAG
>JAYZXX010000264.1:0-6546 GCA_036140815.1 Bdellovibrionota bacterium
GCTTATATCCCAAGAGGTTTCTGAACTGGCAGATGAACTACATAGGGTATTCTGCGCAGCCAAACTAACTGGCAAAAAACTAAATTGAAGACTAAGGGCTAAAACAAGTGAGTTCGTGAGACTCAAAGTTTTATTCATCATAAAAACTCCAGATCTAAAGTATAATCTTTTATAAAATAAACGAAGGCTCTTAGATTCCCTAGATTTATCCAATGCCAAACGAAGTCACCGAAAACTTTACTAGCTCTCAGACATAAAATGTCACTCCTTAGATCAACCAAATCCAATCCATTTTGCCCTAGAAAAACCAAGCTTATTTCCGCAAACTTCTTTGACACCCCAAAAGAAAAAACTACAAACTCCAAAATGACCATTCAATGGCAGGAAAGCTCTATTTACTTAGCCCTTCTCCCTAGCAAACACTATTGTCTATTTGGAGTTCCGCAGGTAACCAAAGGACAGAAAAGATTGTTTGATCATTAATAATGCTGCTTGCTTAGGATTGGGAGGCTCGAAAAACTAGGATAGCACCAGATTAGGAAATGCTCTGTGGCAAGACGAGCCCCTTCTTAAAAATACTCAGTATAAATTAGTGAGAATCAAATAACATAAGATTAAAATACGGCTAAAAAAATCGAGATATAGGTCAATTAAATCCTAGCCAAAAACTCATCTCGAGAAACATATTTCCCACCAAAAGACTCGCTGATTGGTGTAATCATCTGTAGATCAATCCAAGTCATTGACCGCATATTAGCTTCTTCAACCAAATAACTAAATGCAAGCTTACTCAGATTGTCTCTTTTATAAAACATACTCTCAGCACTAAAGTAATTGATAGAATCCACTGCATAAATGCCACCAAGTAATTCTTCCCCCTCATAGACTGAAAAACAAAGAACTCTTCCTTGATCAAACAAGTCAAGATATGCTTTCTTCATTTTTTTCGTAATCCAAGTACCAGACTGACCTTTTCGTTTTTGAATCGCGCATTCTTCTAAAATGGATTGAAAATCATGGTTCTTTTTTACTGAGTACAAATGATTATTTTTGCGAAACCACTTTTGGTAAGATTTGGATTGATGATAATCTGCAACTTCTAAAATTCCTCGTGATAAAGGACTAAACCACAAAATTTCATTTTCACTCTGTGGCCAGGGAAATATTCCTTGAGAATAAGCCTCTACTATCATTTGCCAATGCAGATCTGGGCTCCAGCAAAGAAAGCCGTCTGGATCAGAACTATCAATATCAGGAAAAATTCCACTCATATATCTACTTTTTAACTTGATTCAGCTTCCAGTTATAGTCAGTGTAGTCCACATCTGTTGAAGAACTAAGAACCGCTTGCTTCTCTTCGTCACTCAAAGGCATATATTTGATTACAAAGGCCTTTACACTGCCAAAATCTCTTTTAAAGTCATCTTCAAACCAATCAAAGATCTTTGAAATCTGAAGCTCTTGGTCTTTTTTACTATAACGGTTTCTAGTTTTATCAGACATAAAAGTGTTAGCACCTTTTTCTAGCATACTTTCAAGATTACTTTCGCTGAAAGCTTTGTTTTGAATTGCTGGACAACCGATAGATGCACAAACGATGGCAAAATGAATTCGAGCTTCCTTAAACCAAGATCGAATCATCTCATGCTCAACTTCCCCAAGACTTCTTTCTTTGTTAAATAATTTAAAGAAGGATTTTTTGAAAGGAGAAAAAAATGAAATCTTAGAGTCTTTGATAGAGTCTACTGGGTAATTATCTAAAATCAACTGAATCGTAAATGCATTATAAGCATTGATCAAAAAACTAAGTTTCTGCTTTTCATTCCAACTATCAAAATCAGACTGTTTCACAGAGCTCAAGGCATCAGTATACTTTTTTAATTTATTTTTGTCTTTTAGAGCAGAGCCGTAGTCGAACTCACTATGAAACTCGTGTACTTTTACATAATCAGTTAGAAAACTGTCGAACTCAGAATGAGTATGGTCAAATGCAAAGGCACTTAATTGAAAACAAAAAAATAAACCCAAACTCTTCCAAGTAAAACTCATAAACTCCCCTTCTCTCATCAGCTTGCTACTGCAATGATTGCTATCATACAAAAAAAAAGGAGCCAAGGCTCCTTTTTTTTAAATCTTCAGGACTCAAAAATTAATTCTTTGCTTCCTTTGGCGCAGCATGTGTTTGGCCGACTACTGGCATTGGCGCATTCACATCCAACATATCCAAAGCAACATTCAAAGCCTCTTGAATGTCTTCTCTTTCAAGATACTCTTTTTCTTTTTCTTTCTTGGAGAGATTACGCTTTTTCTTTGCTTTAGCAATATCTTCTTTATCTTGAAGAATCTCGGAGATTTTTATCGGCTGATCTTCTTTCTTTTCCTTCTTCATTTCTTCAATGATTTTTTTAAACTTTTCACTAGCCGCAACTCTTTTCTGAGAACGCTCATTTAGCTTTTTAATGAGATCATCAGTAACCCTATCCCATTTTCCAGCACCAGCGTTTACGTAAGCAGCCTTTGACAAAAATGACTTAATCTTTGTTGGTGGCAAACTATAGTCTAAAGTTTTTTCTCCAACCTCGTCCGTAGAGAAGGCACCAGGCAATACGATGTCTGCCTCAACCCCTTTGTGTTGAGTCGAATCACCACCTGGGATATAGAACATTCCTACTGTCACTTTTATCGCTCCCAAGAACTGTCCTAGTGGAATTACGGTTTGTACCGTCCCTTTTCCAAATGTGTGGTCTCCACCAACAATAACCGCTCTATCATAGTCTTTAAGGGCACCTGCAACAATCTCAGAAGCACTTGCACTCAAGCGACTAGTTAAAACCACCAATGGCCCCGCATAGTCTACAGCGGGATCTAAATCAGCCAATTTATTACGGTTAGTTTCAACTACGTTTCCTTGCTTAAAGAACAAACCTGCAATTTTAACGGCATCATCCAAACTTCCTCCACCATTGGTAGAGAAATCTAAAACGATGGCATCCACTTTTTTCTTATTTGCTTCCGCTAGAATTTTCTTAACATCGCCAGCAGCACTTCTTCCACCCTTCTTACTTGCAGAGTAAAAGCTAGGTAAATTGATTAGACCTAATTTCTTTTTTGTACCATTCACTTCTCTATCGATATAGTGAATTTGCGCCGCCTCTTCTTCTAAATTAATTTTTCTACGAACCAAAGTGATCTTAAATTTCTTCGTACCATCATCCGCTTTTCTTAAAACCTTCAAGCGAACCTTCGTGCCACTTTTACCACGAATCAGTTTCACCACATCTCGAAGAGACATATCGTAAACAGGCACAAAATCACCTTTAATCTGACCAACTGCCATGATCTTATCTTTTACTTCCAACTTCCCTGAAGCCTCTGCAGCTCCGCCTGGAATCAGTTGTTCAATCACTGTAAAACCATCTTGTGAACTAAGTGTGGCACCAATTCCTTCAAGAGCCAGATCCATTGAAATTCTAAAATCCTCAAGAACATCTTTGGAAAAGTAGGAAGAGTGAGGGTCAAGTGCATGAGCAAAAGAATCTAGAAAGCTAGACAGAACATCTTCTTTCGACATTTCTTTTACACGCTTCAAATTTCTTTGATACCTACGCTCCAAGTTTCCAAGAGCTTCATCTGGCTTCATATCCGTTGCAATGAAATTCGCCAATTGAAACTGCATATACTTTTTTTGAAAGGCTTGTGCCTCTTCATCAGTACTTGCATACTCTCTTTTGTCTGGATCAAGAACTAACTCTAGTTTTTCATTCACTTTTGGCTTTTCTTTTACCCAAGTCTGAGCAAACTCCATTCTTTCTTTTACACGCTTTTCATAAATTTTTTGTACGTCAAATAAGACACTACAATCAAACTTACGAACTTTTTTCGTAATCCCCTTCATTTTGCCGCGAATTTCTTTTACATCCGCTGACATTAAATAGAGCTTTGATCCATCTAATTTTTTGATGTACTGATCAATCATTCTTTGCTCAAGGTTACTAGTAACTTTGTTTTTCACCACATGATGCTTTAAAAAACCATTCATGATGGGCTCAAGGTAACGACACTCAAGACCTTCAGCAAAAACGCTTGTAGAAAATGTTAATAAAAATAAAATTGTGATTTGTTGAGAAAATCTACGCATGAAATACTCCCTCTTAGACCTCTGCCTTGTCGGAATTTGAGACCTTTCTCTAAAATAATAATACAGATTCAATGATATTTTTAGTGATTCTTAGAAAGTGGTTTAAATATATACCTCTACCAAGGTTATATTTCGTCTAGAACTGAAGCATTTTACCTAGTCTAGGAGATAGTCTTGTTAAACTGTTTAAGCTTTCAACATCTGTACATTTTGTTACAAAACCACCCTTTCAATCTAGGAAGTAAAATAAAATTTAATCGATCTTCTAACTTTCAATATAGATATGAATATCACGGCTTTGTATTCCTCCATTCAGAAAACAGCTTTCTTATGCAAGTTTTATTCGATAAAACTATATTCTAATATGTTAAGGGAATCTTTTGAAATTGAACTCAAGCACTTTACAGACAGGTCCATCTAAATGTGGATGAACTCTGATAATATACAAATTTCTATATGGATTACTGATTTGTCCCGAACGGTCTTCTAGTCACTTAGCTTTTAGTTTAGGTAAATCAAAGACCAAAGCTTTTGTTATCCGCAATTAAAGGAGCCAGTTTAAGTATTTAATAAGGAAAAATGATATAGAATAAAAGTGGCTTAGCTCTAAAGACCATCAAATAAGTTCATTTGATCTAATTTCTTAGATTTAGGTTTTGGCTTTCGCGAGTGGATAATCACTTCTTCTTTAGTAAAAGAATCACCCTTAGAATGTATCACATAAAAGCTGTTGTTAGGATTTCCACGTTTTAGCTCGCGCATAGCTTCCATGATTAAATTAACATTTCTCTCATCATCATCTGACATTCCAAAGCGATGAAATCCCGATTTACCATAAATATCAAAAGCCTTTTCAACGGATTTATGAATGGCTCTTTTCTTCAATTGCGGAACATCTTCTTCTAGGTTCGCATCCCCTAAATATTTTTGTACCTCTGGATTACTGACAGCAAAAACACTCAAATAATTAGGTTCATGAGGAAGAAAGCCATGTTCAACGAACTTCTTAATTCCTGCCTTAATGGTCTCAGAATTATGACCTCTAGCCGTGATGATACTAATGGGGCGTTTATTGTAGACAGCATGATAGAAACAGTCCCAAGAAGGACCTTTCCACAACTCTTCAGGCCTTTGCAGAGCCTTTTCAATGTCTTCGACAAAAGCCTGATCTGGCTTGCGGAATACTTTTTGAAACCAAGAGAATTTTTGATCCCGAAAGCGCCTAAAGCTTCCCGTTTGTGGACATAAATCTAAGCGATAGTCTTTAAAAAAACCCTCTCTACCAATTAAGTTAGAGTACTTAGCATATTCTCCAGTACTTATTTTTACCTCTTTTCCTGATTCGCTATGGAAGAGATACATTGGCGTTGGTAGAAAAGCTACATTGTCATCAAAATCAAAAAAATAAAAGCTTCGCCCACCCATTTCGTAGTTACGATCAGGTTCGAAAGGACGGTCGATTCCCAGTTCCATTTGTTTTGTAATTTTGAATACACGTTTTCTAGCAGTAATGCGCCACATGCAGGCTTTATAACACATTTTTATGACCTGAGCCTAAACTATATTCTTTTTACAGCTTTTTTCTAGTTAGTTAGGCCTTTTCCTACAAGATTTATTGCATATTTTAAGCTTATATTCTTTAGAAGTGCTGTTGTTTCGCACTTATACATCAAAGTCTTTCAGTTTACAGATTTAGCGCGTTAATAACGAGCGCTTTAATACTACGCACTTTTAATCTCTTGTGTAGATGATGAGCAAAGAGGTAAAACCGTGTCTTTTCAGTTACTTATCCTTATTTTTTTGCGGTATAGCAAGACTTATCCAGAAGACCTGTGGATAAGTTTTGTAGAGAACTACACAAATCCCCCCAATTCATGCCCTAACATTACATTTCAGATAATTTAAGAAAACCAGTTCTCTAGTTAAAAATCATATTCAGTAATCAAGATTTACACTAAATTCTTAAATTTGCCGAAATATGTATCTGCTACCTAATTTTCTATTTTTCCCAAACAGTAGAAATTAAGACACTTAGTTAAATCTATTTTTTTCGCATCAAATAACTTATAGACTCTACAAAAGGGTGACTACCATCTTTAAATAGTATCCAAACAAAAACAAAAGCACATTTGAGAGCGAAGCGACTCAAACAGCCAACGGCGGCAAAGCCGCCCCATACCCCCGCGCCACCAAAAAAAAAAAATAACGACAAGATTTAGCTCAGTAGAAATGAGAAAGAGGCCTTCTGAAACAAAAGTGTTTTTCTCAGACCTTTTTGGATCAGTGTACGTTTTAACACAAGGGTTACATTTTATTCCTAACACATGGGTTACACTTGCTCATCTAATGGGCTACTTATTGGGCTAAATGACTTGTCTTTTTCGTCATAGCAGCCAATTTCATGATCC
>JAYZXX010000265.1:0-14429 GCA_036140815.1 Bdellovibrionota bacterium
TCCAAGGGGTCTGCCCTGAGACGAAAGAAATTACCACTCTAGGTAGAGGTGGTACTGATACAACAGCCGTTGCGATGGCAGACTTTTTAAAAGCAGACACTTGTGAAATGTATAAAGACGTAGACGGAGTATTTAATGCAGACCCCAAGCTTTATAGTAGTGCAAAAAAATTAAGTCAGCTTTCCTACTTACAGTTATTAAGCATGTGCGAATCTGGAGCAAAGGTGGTTCACCCCAAAGCAGTGAAACTTGCCCAAGAAAAAGGAATTAAGCTTTTAGTAAAAAAGGCGCATGACGAAAACTCCTTAGGAACATTAATCTCTGAAAGTTCCCATGTTAGCCAACAAGCCTTTGCCCTCAATCACTCTCCTTGTGTTTATGAGTTTCAATGGCACAGCGATTGTGCTGAAGACACTGAAACAATTTATTCCCAATTGCAAAAACATTTATTGGCTTGGAATTTTCCTGATTTGCAAATCTTAGACATTTACCAAGACAAAGAAAAACAAAAATTTTTATTGAGAGGTACGGATAGCAATTTAGACTTTTTTGTACGAGCTTTGGCCGACGACTCTAAAATTAAACTTTTAAAATCTGATTTATCGGAGCTTTCTTTAAGTTTCTCTACTCCTCAAACTCTGCAAGACACGCACTTTCAGGGACTGTATCGCTATAGAAAATCAAAATTGGACCACTACTTTGTCATCGAAAAAGACAAGACTCAAAACATTGTAGATATACACTTAGCGAAGTACATAAATTAGACCTCATTTTCTATTCAGTTCTCTATTTTTACTCCTTCAACAAGCTTTTAAGCCATCTAAAATTTGTAGATTTTAATCACGATTGTAACAATGTTTTTCCTTGCTGATGAATAGTTATCGAATCTTTTTGAGATATGGAATATTAGGTTTAAAACTAGGTTTTTTGAAATCTATATTAGTTTCAAATGCATACAGCCCTTCCTTTGAATGAACCTGGTATCTATAACTTAAGCCTAACACAGATGTACTCTCAAATTGATTCAAATCTCAAAATCAACCAGGAAATCACAAATATTTATAAACATCGTCTCTTATTAATCCGATTGATAAACGATTTTTACTAGGAGGAAACACTTAGATGTTAATGCGTATCAAAAGTGAGCTACTCGCCATCACAAGCCTTACTCTAATAGGTGGACTGTATCTAAACTTTAGCTCAACGGGGGGACAAAGGCTTTTTCAAGTGAACCAGCCTAACCTAGCCCGACATGCAAGTCTAAATATTGAGGCCACTGAATCCTCAACCCCTGATGGCCGAATCATAATAAGTATGAATAAAAAGGAGAATAAGTTTTTTCTTGAGCCCGTAAGACAATTTGATAACAACGAACTATGGCAAGGAATACAAAATTTAGATACTATTTTTCATCCAGAAAAGAAAAGCTATTCACTAGCTCTACCTGTACCGGAGTTTGAGGGGAAATTAAATACTCTTGAAAAAAATGGCACTCCAAAAATGACTACCGAGTTAATAGATATTTTACTTCCTAAGAAAATTAGGCCAAAAGACGCTAACAACAATACCGTTCAATTAGAATACTTTCGACAAGTTAGAGGTTCTGGGCATTTTATCTTTGTTGGACATGACCCCCGTTTTGGCGAAAACGCTTTCCCTGTATCACACCCGGACAAGTGCGTTGCAAATAACAACACAGATCCCGAAAATGAAAATTTAAATATCTTAAATGATAATCCTGATGGCGAATATTTGTGCTACAAATTGATCGCATATAGAAGATATAAATATATTTTCAAATACGTCGTGGGAGGGGCTACGGAGACCTCTCGCCTTTTTCAATCTTATTTAAGCATCGCCCTAAGGCACAAAATCCGACACGGTAAAAATTATTTAAATCCTTATATCGCTAAAGCTAGATTTTCCCATAGCTTCAAACCTTCTATGGCTGCCAGTGACCTCGGATTAAGACCAATGGGGGGAATGGAAGTAAGTTCAGCCAGTGATGCTAGAATGCTTATGTGGAATGAAGCAGTGGGTACTGAAGGAAATCCCTCTAGGGCCTACGATTTCCATTATCATAGATCCTACTTTGATGCTCCCTCAGAATTTAAAGATGATTCTAGGATGCATGACTACTTAAACTCAGGGGGCACTCTTGTTCATTTTTCATTTAATGAAACCCCTTGGCGTAACAAAACTTGGCGACGCCCAGTCTTCTTCACTAATATGTGGCGACATTATGGTAATTTAATGATTTGCCCCCAAGGTCCCTATCCTTGTGCCAGGGATAAAAAAATTCCACTCAAGCAACAATTTCGATTTGCCGGTGCAAAACCGAAAGATGCCTTTGGCAATAAATTATTTCCCCACGAACTTTGTTTCTATCCATGGTTTACGCCTGGAGGTAACAATCTAATCTGTCGTTTTAATCAACACCTATACATTGTTGGAGCCGATACAGGTTTTCGTTTAAAAACTCTGCCTGGCCCGGTCAATGGTTTTCAAAACCTTGCACGAAATATTAAAGGTAAAACTGTTAAGTTTCCATTATTGAATGCAAAGTCGTACAACATTTGTAAGGACGATCAAAAGTATTCTGGATCTTGTCAGCCTTTATATTCTCAAGTTGATCGAGATGAAAATGGAGTAGAAAAACCTGATGGTATGGGACTAAAAGTAACAATTCCTTTTGGTTTCAACGGTGGGTTTTGGAACTCATTTCCTGGGGCTCCCCCAGCAAACCTTTATCAAAATCGCCGTCCCTATACATTTAGTTACTTCATAGCCCAACGAACTGATTTAAAAGACTGGAGAGTCCCTCGCTACACAAACATTAATACCGAATTCGATCTTGGTATTATTGGTAATAATGCAAATGATAAAAGTGAATATATGTACGGAGAAGTGGCCTTAGATGACTTTAACGACAAGGACTATTTGTTTTTCTATCACTTTGAACCGGATTTAGTAATATTGCCTGCGGGTATCGATCCAGGCGAAGTTTCTAACAGATACATCCAAGTTGGGAACCAATGTCAAATCTTCAAGCAAAGTAATTTTGATGCCGTCAAAACCCAAGTGGGCCTAACTGAAGAAGCAAAGTTCATTGCAAAGTTAAGAAAAAAGGTAGGCTCACAAGTCGTTGTTCATGATGAAGCTGGAAGAGACGCAAAACGATGTACTAAGGATAATAGCCCTGGCATAACGGTAGTGCCTGCGAACTCCCTGTCGGATTCAAGTTCAAATATGCTTACTGCAAAATATAGTGGCCAGGCAAAAATGGAAGACTATTATCACAGAGAAAAATATGTTTCTGGAAATGTGATCAAAGATCCATTGGCTTTATATTCCGTTGAAGGATTTATAGGTAAGGGAATGTACCTTGAAGGAAACAACTCTGTCATAAATGTACCCGCCAAACTAAATCAACTTTCTCCTAGCTTAGATCAATTTAGCTTCGAGTTAGCCTTGAGAGCGAAGGGACACAATATTTCAAACTACTATGGGCAACTTGCTGAATGGTACGGAGTTTTCAAACTATTCATTTATCGTTCCCAGCTAATTCTTTCTTTAAAAAACTCAGAGGGACACTCTATTGATATCCGCAGTCCTTCCTTAAACTTAAGATCTGACAATTTAAAAAACTATTCCCATATTGGATTTAGTGTAGTTAATCTTCATGGTATGACAAAGGTAACAATCTATCTTGATGGTATTCCAGTAAAAGAAGCGAATGTATTTTTAAACTCTCAACAAGCTAATTTTAAACCTGTTGCCAATAATAATACTGCATTTAGTATAGGACCAAACGGGAATGGTCACGACTTAACCGTTATGATTGATGAAGTGGCACTCTCAAAGAAGTATAGAGACCAAAATTACTTTTCAATAGCCGCTCTGTCCAATTTTAATGTAGACCTGCAAACCAATCAAAGCTTTCCTTTCAAGCTTCCACAAGGCTTTAAATTTAGAGATCTAAGAGTACCTTCTCAAATGCGCCCAATGTTGGAAAATTTTAGTAGTGATAAAATTAGAGAAGCCACCAATATTGGTCAGTCTCTATTCAACGACAGAATTCTTGCAAGT
This sequence comes from Bdellovibrionota bacterium, assembly GCA_036140815.1. Classification (GTDB taxonomy): domain Bacteria; phylum Bdellovibrionota; class Bdellovibrionia; order Bdellovibrionales; family UBA840; genus UBA6502. The sequence continues at coordinate 4,090 of JAYZXX010000265.1, forward strand.
AAACCAAACGGGGGAACTAGAAACATCACATGTCAAAGCTGCCATAGCCCATCTGCTGCATTTGCTGACCCACGTGGAATTTCTTTTGGCTGGAATGGAAAACCGATTGCTATTAACTCACCAACTTTAGTAAATAGAGCTTACAGTAGAAATCAACACTTAGACATGCGTACGAGCGATTTGTATGAGCAAGTTCTTCACCCAATCATGAATAGCGATGAAATGAATGGTCATATGCCTTCAATTTTAAGTGCCATTGAAAGTGATCCTAAATATGGCTCTAGAATTAAATATTTATTCAACATCCCTGCAAATAAAGGGATTGGACGAGATCACCTTAGGCAACTTCTAACTTTGTATGTTTTAAGCATTAGCTCCTATGAACCAGACTTTGTAAAAGCCAGAGCCCTTGAAGGTCGAAATGTATTTATGAATAAAGGACGCTGTATCGCTTGTCACTCAGGCCCCAATTTTACCGACGAACAATTACACAATACAGGTACCGGACGATTTGTAAAAACCCCTTCTCTGTTGAACATTAGTCAAACGGCCCCTTACTTTCATAACTCGTCCATGCAAAGTATTCGAGAAGTGGTAGAGTTTTACAATAGAGGTGGACAGGTTGATTTCATTAATACCAATCTAGACCCAGAAATGAAACCTCTTGGTCTAACAAATAAAGAGATGGATGATTTGGTTTTTTATTTAGAAAATTTAAATGGGCCGATTAGTCATGGAGCGCAAAGTATAAAATAAAAAAAAGGCCAACTATTTTAATGTTGGCCTTTTCTCAATCCTTCTGAAGTCTAATGCTTTTTCTTAGCCTTAGTTGTTTTCTTAGCTGGAGCCTCTTTAGTAGCTACCTCTGCTTTTTCGGCTAATTTCTCAACCTGCGCCTCTTTTGCAGGAGCAATATTACAAACTTCTAAAATTTGTTGATGAAGCTTCTCTGGAATTTCTGGGTTTTCTTTCATGTATTTGCGAACGTTATCACGACCTTGTCCTAAACGCTCACCATTCATTGAGTACCAAGCCCCTGATTTTTCAATCAAGTTTTTCGCAACTGCAATGTCAATGATCTCACCATAAGTATTGATACCCTCACCGTACATTAGATCAAATTCGATCTTAGCAAAAGGAGGTGCCATCTTATTTTTTACTACTTTCACAGCCGTTCTGTTACCAACGATTTCATCACCATTTTTTAGAGCGCCAATACGACGAACATCTAAACGTACTGAACTGTAAAATTTAAGTGCGTTACCACCAGTGGTTGTCTCTGGGCTACCAAACATCACACCGATTTTCATACGAATTTGGTTAATGAAAATTACGATGGTGTTTGAACGGTTAATTACAGCTGTTAACTTACGTAAAGCCTGTGACATCAAACGAGCTTGAAGACCCATATGAGAATCACCCATATCACCTTCAATCTCAGCTCTTGGTGTTAATGCCGCCACAGAATCCACTACCAAAATATCTACTGCACCAGAACGTACTAGAGTTTCAGTAATTTCTAGAGCGTCTTCACCAGTGTCAGGTTGAGAGATTAAAAGCTCCTCTGTGTTTACGCCTAATTTACGAGCGTAGCTTGTATCCAAGGCGTGCTCGGCATCTACGAAAGCGGCAGTTCCACCCGCTTTTTGTGCTTGAGCAATGGTGCTTAATGCTAATGTTGTTTTACCAGAACTTTCTGGCCCATAAATTTCTGTGATTCTACCTTTTGGTAAACCACCAATTCCAAGGCCGATATCTAAACCCAAAGAACCCGTACTAACATGAGGGTAAACCTTTGGTCCTTCCTCTCCACCTAATTTCATGATGGAACCTTTACCGAATTGTTTTTCGATAGAAGCTACTGCTAGCTCTAATGCTTTTTGCTTGTCTGGGTTCGCGTTTACAGTTTTTGTAGCCATTGATTTCTCCTTAAGTATTTATTCGGTCTTCCAAGTTCCCCTAAAATTTAAAACCTGGTTTTCCGTTAAATGATTTATTTTATATGCAAAAACAGTTTATTTTTTATAGTTTTTAAGCAGTTTCAGATCTTATAGCGTCTTTTAAGAGGCTTGAACATCTTTAGCGAACTGCTCCAATAAGATTTCCCACACATAGTCTTTTGCTGAATTTTGCACCACATTTCGGTCGCCCTCGAAGTGCTTCTTATAGCTCATGGATACGCCAGGGCCTACCAAAGAAAAGCACACAGTCCCCACTGGTTTTTCGGGGCTTCCCCCTCCAGGTCCAGCGACCCCTGTGATACTTACCGCCCAAGTGGATTCAGTGAGATTTCGAATCCCTGTTGCCATAGAAATAGCCACTGGTTCACTCACAGCTCCAAAACAATCCAACTGATGTTTGGGAACCCCTAAAGCATCCATTTTTAAAGAATTTGCATAGGATACGACAGATCCTAAAAAGATTTTTGATACACCCGACTTCTCACACAGACTAGCCGAAACCAGGCCACCTGTGCAACTTTCTGCAAAAGATAATGTCCAATTTCGCTGCGCACAAACCTCAATCACTGAATCCATCTTATTTGCCATATAAAAGCCTCCTTCGGCTTGCTTTTAATTTGAGCTATTTTTATCTTCGCTAAAGCCTTTTTATTCCTCGCCTTTTTGTTAACTAGAGCTGGAAAAAATCACAAGCTACTTGGCAAGCCATGGAATTGCAATGCCTGTTCACAAAATAAACTAGCTATACGAAAGTATAAGTCCGAATAATAAACACGAAAAGGAAAAAACGGAATAATGGAAATTAGGTTTTCAGAGGAAACTAGTAAGACCGATGAATTCCAAGAGAATAGACTTCAAAACTATGTTGTGGATCAAACTCAAGTAGTCAGAAAGAGCCTCATCCATTTTTTTTAACTTCTTCAAATGACCATTGAAAATAGAAAAGAAAGTCTCTTTTGGTAAAAAGGAAATTTCTTCCGCTAAACCTCTCGACTAAATGATGGGTCAAACAGAAAGCTTTTCTCAATGAAACTCTAAAACGATATTCTGGTTTAAATAAAGGACATCCATGGAATTAGACCACCTACTTAGGTATTGCATCGAAAAAGGAGCTAGTGATCTACACTTAAAAGTAGGTACTCCGCCCTATATGCGGCTGCATGGTGAACTACTTCCCCTCGCCCCTAACATTCCGCAACTTTCTAGAGAATACATTGAAGACTTGGCGGTCAAAATTTTAGATGAGCGCCAAAGACATATGTTTGAAGAGTGTAAAGAAATCGATATTGCCTACGCAGTTCGTGGCATTGGCCGATTTCGGGTAAATATTTTTCGGCAACGCGGTAGTGTAAGTATGGTGATTCGAACCATATCTATCGATGTCCCTAGCCTTCGTCAATTGGGCTTACCCGAAGTTATGAAGGACATTGCAAACAACGAAAGAGGTTTGATACTAATTACCGGAGTCACTGGATCAGGTAAGTCCACGACTATGGCTTCCATGATTTCACAAATAAACAATACGAAACATAAACATATCATAACTATCGAAGACCCTATTGAGTTTCTGCTTCGAGATAACAAATGTATCATCTCGCAAAGAGAACTTGGAGTAGACACAACTAGTTTCTCCAAAGCCCTTAAAGCGGCAATGAGACAAGACCCTGATGTAATTTTAATTGGTGAGATTCGTGATAAAGACACCATTGAAACAGCACTTATGGCCGCAGAGACAGGGCATTTGGTTATCTCAACTCTACACACCAAAGACACTAAAGAAACCATCAATAGAATTCTAAGCTACTTTCCACCAGGAAGTCATACTCATGTCAGAAACTTACTTGCCGCGAATTTGAAGGCCATCATTTCTTTGAGACTTGCTAAAAGGAAAGACAAAGCAGGTTTTGTGCCTGTATCTGAAGTACTTATTAACAACAGTCGTATCTCTGATATGATCATGCAAGGCTCAAGCGCCGAACATTTTAACGATGCCATCGAAGAGTCTGCAATCACCTATAAAATGCAAAGCTTCGATCAAAATCTAGTAGAATTAGTACATTCAGACAAGATAACTAAAGAAGAAGCTTTTCGTATTACTAATAACCGTGCTGACTTTGAACTTCGCTTAAAAGGCCTAAACCCTAAAGGAGAAAAAGAGTGGCAGGAATATCATAAAGAGGATGGTGAAGAGAACACCGTCAATCGAAAAGCACACCGAGATGAGTGGGATAACATTCCAGATCTTGAACTTGATCTAGATTCCTTCCCTCAAGAATCAGAAGTTCAGGAAGAGCCCACCGACAGCAAATCTAGCGGTAAAGGCTTTTTTAGAGGAAAAAATAAGAACTAGTCATGGATTAATAGATAGGCTCTATATTTTAGACCTTTTAAAATTTGATCACTTAACTAATCCAGACTCTCCAATAAATTCCAACGATCAAAATCATGAAATATTATCACCTGGGTTCAATCAATAAATATAGCATTGGCTTTTTAAAATCTAAATCGGAAACTACTGCCAGGTTTACAAAGTAGGAGAAATACTCTATTCTACACAAAGCGGTCTATTGGGAGTCTGATGAACATTTTTTTGTAAACCCAAGGCTTAAAGCATTCAATTTTTACAAAAGCTATATCAGTGTGTACTCCATTTTTTGAAAGCTTTTTGCTAATTAGGGCAATTCATTTGTTTTCAGGCCAACTACTTTTTAATATTCTAGGGCCGATTTGTAGGAATAAATATGAAAAAAGCTCGATACCCAAAACCAAATAAATCCGCATTTGATAAATGCATTGATTTCTTAGCCCAAAGAGATCACTCCGAGCTTGAGCTTCGAGAGAAACTTTTTGACCGTTCTTTCACTGAGGAAGAAATTGATCTTGCTATCGCTGAATTGCACGAACGAAGCTACCTTTTAGAGCCTGAGGCCCTTGCACAAAAGGTCGCTAGTGCCCAAGCCCGTAGAGGCAAAGGCAATCGCTTTATCCAAAACTATTTACAGAAAAAAGGCCTACCCGAACACCATATTGAACTGAATGTAGAAGTAGAACAAGCTTTCGATTTAATAAAAAGAAAAGAAAAATGCGAGCCTCCCTTTTCCTACGATATGAAAGTAAAAATCCAAGGCTTCCTCGCAAATCGTGGATACTCTTATGAAGTCATTCAAAAAGTAGTACATCACAACGACCAAAGTTTTGTTGGGTTTTAATTAAAAAATCATAAAGTATTAAAATCTCATTCAGTTTCATTAAAATAATTCATTTCTAGAAATTTAAAATAACACAAAAGTCCTGTAGCCTACTATAAAGGGACCAGATTTTTAAATATGTTTTCTGTTTAGTTCAAGTTCTTCCGAAAAGAAACTGTAAACATTTCGGAGAACAAGATGACAAAAGAATTTTTAAAATGGATCGGACAAACTAGCGAATACTCTGTAGCCGCTTGCAATGTAAGCCATGACATCAACAACTCTCTCGCCATCTTAATGGGCTATTCAGAAAACTTAGAATACATGCTTGAGTCTGATAATTTAAATAAAAATGAATTGAACGAAATTTGTGAAAAACTTTTTTTCGTCATTGATAAACTAAATGCAGAATCTCGAAACTTAGCTAGCGCTAGAAAGAAAGACATTCAGGAAAAGTCCACTCAAGACATCAGTGAATATTTTCATCGTTGGATGAAATTGCAAACTCCTCGATTTAAAAGTCACGGTGTTATTCCTAATTTTGTTGGTCAAAAAGAATTTTTACATAATTGTCATTGGGAAGAAGTTAGTTGGGGCTTTGCAGAAGTGTTCGCTCACCTATTTGAAGACATCATGCTAGAAACTCCGGAAAAATATGAATTCTATACGGATTATAACGAGTCTGCATTTGTAATTAAATTCAATGCCACTCCTGACTTTGGAAATAAGAATTTACCAAAGGTTCTAGGAAAAGAAGTTCATTTAATTACAGAAAATGGCTTTACTGAACTGCATTTCACTTGCTTTTGCCAAGAAGAAATCGCAGAATCAGCGGCGTGAATCAGGAAAGAAATCAATTACTACAATGGTACAAAAAAAATTACCGAAAACTCCCCTGGCGAGAAACTTCCGATCCCTATAAGATTTGGATCAGTGAAATCATGTGCCAGCAAACTCGAGTAGCGGCTGTACTATCTTATTATGCCAATTTCTTAAAACGCTTCCCCAATGTTCAAAGCTTAGCTGATGCCAATGAAGCCGATGTTCTTGAGCTTTGGACTGGTCTTGGTTACTACAGTCGCGCACGTAACATTCATAAGGCTGCCAAACTTTTCGCAAAAACAGGCTTCCCCCAAAGCTATGTGGATTTGATTCAATACCCTGGGCTTGGAGACTATACAAGTCGCGCCATTAGCAGTTTTGCTTTTCAAGAAAAAGTAGGTGTGCTGGATGGAAACGTGATTCGCTTTCTATCTCGCTACTATGGAGCAGCAGAAGAACACTGGACTACTACGGGTAAAAGTAACCTACAGGAGATGGCAGATCACTGGGCGCAAGAATCTCCTGAAATTGTGAATCAAGCCATGATGGAGTTAGGTGCAAACCTATGTTTACCACAAAACCCTCACTGTCTGCTTTGCCCTTTACAAAAGACCTGTGTTTCTTTCCAACATCAGCTCACTGAGTCCCTGCCTTTAAAAAAACCAAAAGCTAAAAAAGAATACTGGCACATTCATTTTCATATGATTCAACAAAATGGATTGTTCGGATTAACCAAAGAGAATGATCTACCTATTTTGAAAGCCCAGTTTTTACCTCCAGCCTTTGGTAGGAAGTTACAACAGAAACCCAATATAGAGGGCGCTAAGAAGCATTTTGTGACTCATCACGATTTATTTGTAACTCACGAGAACATTGACCTATCCCCTAGCAAGATGCAATCCTATTTAGAGGATAAGCATATAAAATCAGAGGACATTTTGTGGGTAGAGAAGAAAGATCTGAAAAAATATTGTCAAAGCTCTTTGGTACAGAAAATTTTGTTTTCCTGAGCCTGGTGCTTCTCTGCGCTTGTACCACTACTAGCCCTAAAAACCCTAGCTACGAAGCAAAAAATGCCATTCCCGTTGATCATAAAAAACTAAATGTTCAATCTAGCTTTCTGAGTGATGTTAAAAGCTTTGAGTTACCTGGTAACAACTTTGTTTCGGATACTCATGACAAGGATGATAGACTTCTGTTTTTTTCTTCAGATCGACTGGCTCATAAAAACTATCAAATCTATGAGTTAGATCTTGATACCGGAAAAGAACGTCGGGTGACTCATCAAAACGGCCAAGCTTTTCAAGCAAGTTATCATCCAAACAATCAACATATTATTTACGCAAGTACCACTGACTACGAGAAGGAAGATCTATCTAAGCTTTTTGAAATTGATGAAGCAAGAAATCCTGAACAGTCCTTGTATGTTTCTATGGATAGCTTAAAGTCTGATCTATTTATCAGTCGACTCAATGGCAGTAATATCATTAGAGCCACCTTCATTGATACCGGGGAACAATTCCCTCAGTACCACCCTAAAGATTACACCATCGTCTACCGCCTTGTACGAAACAACACTAGCTCCATTGAGGCAATGACACGCTTTAGAAAGCCTTTAAAGGCTTTAAGTGAGAGAAATGGGACAAGGTCCTTCCTTAGAATCTCTAAAACAGGAAAAGCGGTAGCATGGCTTAGCTACACCCAAGATGATGGTTTCGCGCTAGAGACCATGGATTGGAAAAGTAAAAAATTTGAAAGCTTCCCCATCAAACATCTAGAGGAAGTACGTTCCTTGACTTGGATGGATGACGAGCAGCTTTTGATTACAGGCCGCTTTGAAGATGATGATATGCCTCAGCTATATAGTCTGAAAAAGGATTCAAGCTGTATCACTCGCCTAGCCGAGGCGGAACATGGACTTCAGTCCGCTCACGTTCATAAAGATGGCATATATTTCACTGCATTTACGGGACAACAATGGCAAATTTACGGTGCCAGACTAAACAAGAAACCAGTTTGTAACTGACTTTAGGCCAGCTTAAGACTAGGAGCTACTCGAATTAGTAAAAGCCTTGGTAAAATAAAGTGAATGAATCGCTGGATGACAATTATTCTTTTTAGTCTTGGATTGCTGGAGGCCAATGCCTTCGCTCCCACTCAATTGGAAAAGATCAGAGATCAGTTCTCAAGTCCAAGACATCATCTATCCATTCGTAAAATCCCAGCACAATGGGTTCTAGAAAATCAAAACCAAGAAGAAAACCTGATTGCCCATTTTCGTAATCAAGATTTACCTGATCTAGTATTAAGTATTAGAGTGGATGATCTAGATCGCTTTCCTAGTGAATCCCCTAGTCTAAAAAAATATGTCTCCTACTACACAAAAAAATACCCAAGGGCAGGTCTACAGATTTTAAATGACCCCATGAAATCCATCATGAATGATAACTATGCCTATATATTTTCTCGACATGAAAATCAGGATTTACAATCAAGACAAAGTATTCTGTGGCACCCGCAGAAGAAAGTATTTATTTTCACCTGCAGTTCAAAGATTAAAAACCAAAGCAAAGCAAATCAGCTTTGCGACGAAATGATTAGTAAGCTCCACTGGCAGTAAATTTTAATTCAGCCGCTTACCAGATCTTGCGCATGTCTTTGAAGATTCTGAAGACCTGGGATATTTTATTATAAACAAAGAAGCTAAATCTTTTCATTGAGTTCCTTCGACAAAGACATTCCTTTGAACCCTCTCGCTATTATTAAGAATCTTTTGAACAATTTTTTGAGAATGCCCCTACTCAAAAGCCTCTATAGAATGATTAAAGTTACCCAAATCACTTTTACTCAAACCAAAACCCCTCCGAAAACAAAAAATCCACCTTATAAGGGTGGACTTTTTTTAATACATGTATGAATAGGCCAAGTTTTTAAGAAAACAACTTCTTAAACACACCTGTGATTTTAGAAGTAAGATTCTCTTTTTGAGGAGCTGCTTTCGCTTTTGACGAAGGCTTTCTGTTTTTAGAGCTTACCTTCAACTTGCCTTTTGAAGCGCTCTTCGCTTTTGAATTGCTCTTCTTGGTTGAACGTTTTTTATTGTTGGTTTTAGAACGATTTGGATTCGGCTTTGAAGAGTTTGGTTTTTCAGAACGCTGTTGTTGGTTTCGATCCTCAGGATTAGAAGATTTCTTCGCCGAGCGATTTTGCTGATTTCCACCAGGACGCTTTTTATTGTTTCGCCCTTTCTTCATATCACGTTTTTTACGATCCACAGCACGTTTTCTCTCAGAGAAAAACTCATCCCTTGGACGTGGATCAAAAGCAACAAAGTCCTTTGCCATATCAGCGTCTTCTAACCAGCCAATTTCTACTTTGTGGCCAATATATTCTTGAATACGAGACAATGCCTCTACATCACGATCTGAAGACAATGAAAAAGCCTTGCCCTTCGCTCCAGCTCGTCCTGTACGTCCAATACGATGAACATAATTTTCAGCATCATCCGGTAGATCAAAGTTAACGACTAAATCAACTCCTTGAACATCCAAACCACGAGCGGCAACATCCGTTGCTACTAAAATATTTGCTTTACCTTCTGTTTTAAAATGCTCTAAAACGCGATTTCTTTGCCGTTGATTCAGGAGACTTGAAATCCCCAGAGCTTCAAAACCATTTTTCTGCAAGAAGGTAGCAATTGGTTGTACCAATCGTTTTAAATTGGTGAATATGATGACCTGTTTGGCATCTTCTTTTTTAATCAAACTCAGAAGCACTTGTGCCTTTTCATCTTGGCCAACATGAAAAACTTCGTCTTGTACGTTATCGGCTTTCAACTTCTCAGAACGTAAATGGCATTCCACAGGCTCTGCACCAAACTGATAAGAAATGGTCAATACATCCAAGTTCATCGTTGCACTAAACAACAAATACTGACGATCATCTGGAAGACGACGTAATATGTATTTCATGTCATCTTGAAACCCCATATCAAACATACGATCAGCTTCATCAAAAACCACCGCAACTACTTGTTTCAAATCAATGTGATGGCTTTTATAAAGATCAATCAATCGACCTGGAGTTGCGATTAAAATGTCTAGCGGGCTTTCTTTGATTTGTTTGGTCTGGATATTAATATCCTCACCACCCACAGCACTGACAACATTCAACTTTTGGTTAGCAGAAAGTTTAGCGGCTTGATCGGCCACTTGTTGTGCAAGCTCACGAGTTGGAACTAAACACAAAACAAATGAGCTGTCGCTCCAGTTTTTAAATGCATGCTTCTTAAATTCTTCTGGAGCATTTTCATCACGAGAAACGAAAATTCTGTGAATCAATGGGATTAAAAAAGCGGCGGTTTTACCCG
>JAYZXX010000266.1:0-7130 GCA_036140815.1 Bdellovibrionota bacterium
AGACGCAATTATTCATAACGCTGGCATTTACGATAATGATTTACATTTAAATGACATAAATATGACAAGAGTATTTTACGTGAACGTTTTCGCACCTTATTTTTTGACTGAAAATGTTGTTACTCCAGAGCGTTTGATTTATCTTTCATCTGATTTGCATTATAGTGGTAATTTCGATATACAAAACCTCCAGTTTGAAAAGAGTCGATGGACCTCCTCGCAGGCATATAACGACTCTAAGTTGCTTTTAACTATTTTATGTATGTATTTTTCCAAAAAATACCCTGAGAGCTTTGTTAGTTCAGTAGATCCCGGTTGGGTTCCGACGAGAATGGGTGGCAAAAGCGCTACAGATGATATTGTTCTTGGCTATGAAACCCAGGTTTGGCTAAGTACTTCTGACTCGAAAGAAGCTAGAGTGACAGGAAAATATTTTTTCCATATGCAGGAAAAGGATCCTAAAACTATTTGCTTACGGGAAGAAGTACAAAATGAACTAATCAGTTATCTGGAAAACTTAAATTTCTAAATTCTTTTCTTAATTTGTAGCTTCAAGAAAGTGAACGATAGTTTTAAAATTAAATCCTTCTATAAATCATTGTTTTTAGAACTCTTAATGTTTGTTATTCCGTTTCAGGTCGAAAAGACTAGGTCTAGTCTTGAATTTAGGATTTAGGTACAGGCTTTCACTTACTCTAAGTCTAGAAAACAAGCAGAATCCATTTCCTATTTAAACCGTTTGCAATCGGATTGCTAACATAAAGCTATAAAAAATAGTGACCGAGCTCAATCACTACCAAAAAAATTCGCACGAATATGTGCTAAACATCTAAAAATTTCTATGAGGTTTTTAGTAAAATAGAAGGCCGAACCGGGGGGTATGTGCTTTCTAACCACGGAGGGGAAATGAATAAATTAGCCTTAGGGGCAATGCTTATTTCGTTTGGATTAAGCGCCCAAGCCGAGAAACCAGCCGCTGTTCCTGGAGAATATGTAGTAAAACTATCTCAACAGGCCTTCGAGCAAGAAACTCTGAACATTCAAAATGAATTAGGAATGGAAGTAGTTCGTAAAATTAGTCCACAGTCTAAAGCTGTGCTAGTAAGAGATACTTTGATTCGTAAGGCTGATGTTTCCATCAGAAGTCTTGAAGCGATTCGTGGTGTAGAAATGGCTGAGCCAAACTACATTTATACAATTAATCGCACGCCAAACGATGCTGATTTCTCAAAACTTTGGGGATTAGTAAATGAAGGACAAGTAGATCCAAAGGGGCGACAAGGTATTGCTGATGCTGATATTGATGCTGATAAAGCTTGGGATATTACTACTGGTTCAAGAGATGTTGTGGTTGCTGTAATTGATACTGGTGTAGACCCAACGATTCCTGATTTAAAAAATAATATGTGGGTGAACGAAGGTGAAATTCCAGGAAACGGAATTGATGATGATAACAATGGATATGTTGATGATATTCATGGTTATGATTTTGTAAATAATGATGCAGATCCAACAGATGACCACGGTCACGGTTCACATTGTGCTGGTACAATTGGCGCTGAAGGTAATAATGAAATCGGTGTTGCAGGCGTTGCTTGGAACGTAAGAATCATGGGAGTTAAATTTCTTTCCGCTTCTGGTTCTGGGTCATTGGCTGCTGCTATTTCCTCTATCGACTATGCAACTTCTATGGGCGCTCAAATTCAAAGTAACTCATGGGGTGGCGGCGGATTTTCGCAAAACTTAAAAGATGCGATTGTTCGTTCTAACGAAGCAAACTCTATCTTTATTGCTGCCGCAGGTAACTCAAATGAAAATAATGATTCTGGTGCGCATTACCCATCTAACTATGATGTAGCTAATGTAGTTTCTGTTGCTGCGATCAATAACTCTGGTGAGAGAGCTAGTTTCTCTAACTATGGTGCGAATACAGTTCACTTAGGTGCTCCTGGCAGAAACATTCAATCAACAATTCCTGGTGGCTACGCTGCTTGGTCTGGTACTTCAATGGCAACTCCACACGTTTCTGGGGTAGCTGCTTTGGTTCTTTCTGTTGATAAAGAGTTAACTGGTGTTGAAGTAAAAGAACGTTTAATGAATACAGTGCGTCCAATGGCTGGAATGCGCGGAAAAACAATTACTGGCGGTGTGGTAAATGCATATTATGCGGTTACAAACCAACGTGCTCCTGCGGATCCAAACGATCCATCCAATTGGGATTCTGTAGACTACAGCTTATCTAGCCCACACCCTTACAAAGATGACTTTGATCAAACTTGGGAAGTTAGCGTAGAAGGTGCTGAGATGATTTCTGTTCATTTCTCAAAATTTGAAACAGAAAACAACTACGATAAGGTATTCATCATGGACGCTGCTGGAAATGTAGTAAGTGAAATGTCTGGTAACAATGACGGAGCATTCTCTGCGGTTGTTTCTGGAAGTTCGATGAGCATTCGCTTAGTGTCTGACGGTTCTGTAAGTAAGTACGGTTTTGATATCGACAAAGTTGCTTACAAATAATCAAAATGTAAAAAGAAATCCAAGGGCCTGGCATAAGCTGGGCCTTTTGTTTTTAATTTACTGGCTCACGAATTTGCGGAAAAATACTTTTTAAATTATCTAGTAGATTTTGCTATTTTATTTATAGTTCGGTTTATTGGCCAGCAACTAAAAAGTTATGAATACAGATTGGTATAAACTGTAGGTCATCTACAAATAAAAGCAGTATTTTTTGCTTTTAATCCCAAAAAACATTGGGTCCCATTATAATCCTCAAAGTTCTAACTTCATTTCCACAGGAAGCGGCATAATTTTTGTGTGGAATCAATACTTCAAAGGACTGTCCATTCACGTAGTAATTAGGAGAGGAACCATATTCATAGATACCGTTGTTTCCCAAAGATCCTAAGCTATCTTGAGTGCATGGATCACTTTCGAGTTCATTCTCATTCAATATAATCGGCTGACCCCAGGCGTCGGTTTGAAAGCCCTGCATTCCAACTTTGTTGTATCGACTTATGGTAGTAGTGGTAGGAGGATCGAAATCGGTATAATGTTCTCCCAAGGCTGCAAATTGACATCTAGAGCAAGTTGATCCGGTAATGTCCTTTAGTAATTTGTCTTCTACAGATCTTAAGCCAACAATGCCTTTAGCAATGGAAGTTAGCTGTCCAATGGTTGACATTACTCGAGCCTTTCTTGCAAAGGCTTGATAGTTGGGTATTGCCATACCAGCAAGTACACCGATAATAGCTACGGTGATCATAAGTTCTAAAAGATTGAAAGCCCTCTGGTCTTTAAGAAGCATTTTTCTCCAATTAATAAAACAATCGTATTACATTAGCAGTGAAGTATCAAAAAAAAATAGCCCCTTAATTTAAGAGGCTACTTTCGTTTTTTGTTGTAAGACAATTTTAATTACCCAACGTTAACAGCGTTTACGTTGTTGCCTTGGTTAGCTAAAGAGAAAACTTTCTCAATATACCTGCGGCTTGCATCCGAGTAGATGCGAGTAATTTCTTCTTGGCTTAGGCTCAACTCATTAATAATGATTTGAAAAGCAGCTTCAGGAATCATAGCCTTACCGCTTTCGATGTGACCTAAGAATTGTGCAGAAAAACCAAGTTTATCTTTAAGTTGTTTTTGCGTGATGCCTAATTCTTTTCTGCGCGATTTAAAGTAATTGCCTAACATTTGTGCTAGAAGGGGGTTTACCATAGTTATTCTCCTTTTAATCAACTTAAGTAAGTTCCAGTTCCACGATTAACATTTTGAATACCAACCAAAACGCATATGGTATTTTATTTCCCAACCTATTTACATTATAAATCTAAACAAGCGTTTAAGAAAGAAAACTAGTTAAATTTTCTCAAATTGAGACGTTTTTTTGAAAATAATGTAGATATATTAACAGTTTATAGACAAAAACAAACATATTTACTTTTTCAAAGGTCTAGTAAAACGTCCCAATTTTAGCTCAATTCATAAGCTTTTAGGGGAGGAGAACCATAGATTAGGTAAAATTAAAGTGCAAGCAAAATAGTTATAAAATTAATTTTCGAATAAATATTATCTATAAGCTATTTCCGAAAGGAACTTTTCGATTCTTAAATTCACAAGATCAGGCATATCTAGCTGCGAACAATGAGATCCATAGGGAATGATTTGAAGTTTGCTACCTTTGATTTTTTGGTGAAACTCTCTTTGGAAACTTAATGGAGTTACAGAGTCTTTAGCTCCACCAATAATTAAAGTAGGAACTTTTACCTCTTCTAAGACAGCGGTAGCGTTGTAATTAATCATGGATTCAAAAAGGTAGGTAAACACATCAAAATCAATTGAGGCAACACCCTTGGTATAAACTTGGATGTCCTTGAATGAAGTTAAACTTAAATTAAATCCACCTGCTAAGCCCATTAGGCGATTGGTAACAGGGTTGTCCACACTCAGTTTCCATAAAGTAGAAATGGTTTCTGGTAGAGTTTCGTAGCCCTTTTTAACATTTCTGAAAATAGGGTCTAAGTCTAAACCATACATACCCTTAAGTGGATTAGTGGCAAAGCCATTGATAAAAACTAAGTTTTCGAATAGCTCTGGGTGATTGTCGTAGGTTCTAAGAAGTACCTGTGCCCCAAAGCTATGCCCCCAAAAGCTGGCCTTATCAATATTCAATTGATCACAAAGAGCTTTTAGATCTTTTGCAATGGCATTCACATTCAAATTTTCAAGTAGAGAAGGGCGTTCACTCATATGGTGACCCCGATAATCAAAAAGTACAGTGCGATAGTTTTGAGAAAAATACTTAGCCTGGTGACGCCAATGATTCATGAGACAACCAATGCCATAGGCCATAACTATTGTTGGGCCTTCGCCACGGCTTTCAAAATAAATTTTGGTACCGTCGTAGCTTTCTATGTATCCAGTTTCTTTTACAACTTCACGCATAAGCTTCTATTTCTACCTCTAAACAGCTTTTACCGAGATAAATTTTATCTCCTGTATTCAGCTTCACTGTTGCCAGTGACTTTTTATTTACAGTAATTTTATCAGGAAAACTAGTAGTTAAATAAATACCACCATCATGTTCAACCAATTGGAAACTACTTTCGTCAATGGCCCAATCATAAATACAGAAATCCTCATCCTTATTTCCAAAGCTTCTTGGGCCATAGAGCATAGAATAGCTTTTACCCTCTTCTGGCCCTGAAATCACTCTTAAAAGAACGTGAAAATGAAACGCATAAATTCTGTGGTCGGATTGAACAGAGGCTTGACTCAAATCTTTAATCATATCTTCAATGTCGTCAGACCAGTGATGTTTTTTTACTTCTTCTAGCTCTACTTCAAGTTGAGTGTTTTCTAAGTTAATGTCTTTATCTAAAACTTTCACTAGGACATTACCTAAATGAAATTCCAAGCCGTCTTTAAGCTCGACTCGGTCCACTTTCTTTTCTTTAATTTTAATCTTGTTGGTACTTCCTTGATCTACAAGAAAAAGATTGGAGCCCTCTTTTTGAACTTGTGCATGCTTCGTAGAAATCATCCCATCGCGAATTACTAAATCTGCATTTTTTCGGCCGATAGTCATTCCTTCCGAAACCTCTTTCGTAAGTACTTTGTTTTCTACAGGATCATGATACAAAAATCTCATCTTCTAATTTTATGATTTTCTGCTGTAAGGGTCTATGATTTCGAGCTTTTCAGGGCAAAGGATGGGGCTAAATTTGCCGGGTAATAAGAGAGTCTCCATGGGGTAAACCCCAAGAAAATCTAAGCAAACAAAGGCGAGCTGCTATAGTTCCAAATTTATTATATGGTTGAATGCTTCGAAGGCTTAAACAGGCTCCTATAATTTGAGATGAATAAATCTTACAAGTTGGCTCATTTAGTTGTAGATGAATCGATCCATCTAGTTGCAACTAAGCTTCATCTCTCATAAATCCGGGTTTCAATCTGGTAGAATAAAAATACCCAAGCTACTCAGTAGCCTTTAAGGTCTTATCCGAAATTAAGAGGCCAACTTTTTACACTCAAGTCATTGATTTAACTGAACTGAAAGAATAGTGCCGAGAATTGGAATCCGAGCAAAATCGTTTTTCATGAGAAACAATTAGGTTGGCGCGTTTTACCCCCAAGTATTTGAGCTAGTTTAAACCCTTTTAAAGGGCTTAAACTAATCCATTTAAATGCGGATGAACCTTGCCAACATTCAAAATTTTCTAGGGATTACTGATTTGCCCAGATCTGGCTCCGAGGACTTAAGCTATTTTTATCCACAATTAAAGGTGCCAGTTTAAAGAGGGCAGAGGTGGGTTAGGGTTAAGTTTCTTCTGGAGGGCCAAAGCTTTCGGAAATTGGTCCCAAATAGAGCTTTTGAATTTTATGCTAGGAAAGGAAAAGGCTGCGCTAAAAACAGGCAAGTGATCCCCCTCTCTTTAATACATTTGTTTCCAGGTCAAAATCTGAATTCAAATAAATAGATTAAGCATAGTAATCTCAGGAATTTATACTTATTACAGAAAAAATACTTCTTAATGATAAAGCATTTGGCCAAAACGCTTAATCATGTTACAAACGGTGCTTAAAATTTGGTTATTCCTCGCTTCATTACGAGGCCTATTAAACCGAGAGGAGAAAAAATGAGTACACCAGTACGTCCGTACGAGTCTGTTGTTATTGTACGTGAAAACGCTTCCGTTGAAGCTCAAAAAGAGCTTTTCAGAAAAAACAAAGCAATCATCGAAGAATTTGATGGAAATCTTCATACTCTAGAAACTTGGGGTAAGAAGCAACTTGCCAATATGATTGGTAAAGATAAACAAGGTGTTTATTTCCACGCTACTTTTACTGCAAATGCAAACACTGTAGCTGAGCTTGAGCGTACGATGAAAATTAACGATAACGTTCTTCGTTATATGCACGTTCGTTTAGACGATGAAACTGATCTTGATAAGCACATGGAAGCTTTCAAAGAAAGTATCGTTGAAGCGCAAAAGCGTGAAAAAGAAAGAGAAGCTAAAATCGCTAAGCGTAAAGTAACTCGTAAATAAGGTTTTTTGTGAACTTTAAGCGAGGGCTTGTTCTGTTCTTTACGGCCATTGTCTTGGCGGCCATGCCACTAACTTTTCTTT
>JAYZXX010000267.1:0-7670 GCA_036140815.1 Bdellovibrionota bacterium
TGTTTGAATTCCTTCCAAAGTTCGCATTTGGCTTTTTAAGCCTAGACTGTCATAAAATAAGGGCTCATTTAAAATGTAGTATTTAAGTTTTTCCCAGTCGCCTTGATTGATCCAAATGGATGCTTGATCTGCAAGGAGTTTCAATCCCGAGCTAAGTCTTATATTGAGTGGATTTATACTTGTAAGACTTTTATCTTCCACAAATTCAGAGCGATAGATCGTGGATAAACTCTTTCCGATCATTGGTCGAACTAATGGTTCTTGAGAGACAAAAAGAGAAATTTCAGTCAATTCTTGATATGGTTTTAGTAAGAGTTCTTGGACTTCAATTTGTTCAAGTAGATAATTTTGTTTTTCCACAGACAATTGTTCCTGGAGAAACAAAGCCTCTAACTGAATATTAATGTTGCCAAAATCTTTTGTTAAAAGTGTTTTGAATTCGTTCAGCGTGGATTTTATAATTAATTTTAAAACAATCGACTCAAAATTACTTGCGATAGAAACATTGTTCCGCCAGAAGGCACGATCCCATACACTTAAATACTGAACTACAGACGTATCAAACTCTAAATACTCCAAAGGTTTTTCGGATTGCAAAATGGCCATCTTTTGGAAGTTAAAATTTTGTAGATAGAATTGAATTTGATTTTTGTAGCGATCCATTTGTTCATTTACACGAGGAAATTGGATATGATTTCCAATCATTTCATCATGTAGGTCTTTTCTGGTATCTATTTCTTTCGTCCAAACTCTTTCAAGCGATTTTACCATGCTGGTTAGTCTTAAATACTTAAGTTGGTAGCTCCAAGTCATATCGATATAACTGTGTAGAACTTCATGAAAAACTAGGAAATCAAGAGAGTCGTCATCGGTTTCAGATGTTGGGGCCCAAAATACTTCTCGGTTAAATCGAAAGGCCGCTCTTTCTGTTTTTTTATAGTCTGGATTTGTAGGGACCTGTTTAAAGATAGGAAGAAGGTTTTCGGTTTGGCAGTATCTAAGGCTTCGGGCCTCTTTCTCTAGTTCTTGCGCGAAATACCAATCTAGTTTTTCGATTTGTTTAATCTTTGAAAGGAAGCCAGGTCGAGAGTCAACGAACTGATCTCCTGCCTGCCAATCACAGGTGTAACTAGAGACCAAGTCATATAGTTCTGTTTTTATGGTCCCATCGTCAAAAATCACATCGATGAGGTCACCACCACCGCTAGCTTTACCAGCAAAACTTGCTATAGGGATTAAAAAAAGGCTAATTAAAAGTAGTCTTTTCATTTCTTATTCCTTTCCGAGTCACTAATCGGATATAGACTTACACTTAACTGATAGACCTCATCAAAGTCTCCAGCTTCTTGTGCGTCCGAATTTAATTCGTTTATAAATTGAATGATTTTTAGTTTACTTTGAGGTAAGAGTTTTTTCGAAAATGCCATCGTCATAGCACTTTGAACTCTTTCCGTATATTTTACTTCATCTAGTGCCTTCATGGCTTTTTCTAGAATTTGTTTTTGTAATTTCCGAAGAGCGATTTCTGTGAATTGGTTGCCTGTGTTGGATGCTTCTCCTAGTGTGTCTTCCCATCTACCATCTTCATGGATTTTCAAAAAATCTAGTCTCAACAAACGCTCCACGGCAATTTGCACGATATGGATTGGTAAATCTAAGCATTTTGCAATCCACTGAAGGTCGCCTTTAAAATCATTCACTCTGGTTAGTTCTAAAATGGCAAAATGGTACTAATCTGAAATCACTTTAAATGTTTCTAATTGTAGAGTTTTGACTTCAGAATTTGACTTGTTCGTTGCATTGATTTGTTGAAACTCTGCCTCGCTGAGTCCTAATTTAAAGGCCAATCGGCGACACATATTATTTGTCAGTTTTCTTTTGCCATGAATAATTTGAGAAAATGAAGATGACTCAATATCAAGTTGTTTGGCGAAAGAACGAATGGAAAACTTAGGGTTTTTCCTAGTTTTTTCCAGCAACTGGTCTTGTAAATAAATACGAAATCCCTCGTTTTTGTCTTCCATGTGCTTTGTTTATCTACAAAAACATTAAAATGTAAGGCTTTTTGACTCAAAGTGCGTCAGGGGTGTCGTATAATGAAATAAATATAAATACTAGGCTTTGATTTGTATAAGGCGGCTATAATTAGGTTAGGGGTTTCCTTTTTAGGGGGATCTGCTTGTCAGACGAAACCTTACTGCTATCGATAGGGCTACCTGATTTTAAATTATTTTCTCAAAATCGCACTTGTGTTCTTCTCTTTTTATTATTTGTTTATTTAACTTCTTTAGAACCCAAATGGAAGGTGGGTTTGATTTTAGATATTTGCTGAATTTCGAATTCGGGT
The DNA here is from genome assembly GCA_036140815.1 of Bdellovibrionota bacterium. Classification (GTDB taxonomy): domain Bacteria; phylum Bdellovibrionota; class Bdellovibrionia; order Bdellovibrionales; family UBA840; genus UBA6502. The sequence goes on from JAYZXX010000267.1 coordinate 2,348, forward strand.
TTAAGTTAGCTATTTTTCCCATAACTCTAATATCAAACTCTCTTTTCTGGCTCGAAGGGAATGTTTCGTGGATTTATTTATAAAGATCCAATCTCCTTTGCCATATTCTCTGCGGGGCTCATTTTCAAAGCCTAGTTTTATATCACCTTCGAGAATGTAGTTAAATGTATTTTCTTCGTGAGCGTGAAGGGGGATGTGGGTGTCATGGCTTTTATTCATGATTGTGATATTGTATTTTTGGCTCACATCATAATATTTAAAAAGCCCCTCATCACAGGCTTTGAGTGATTTTAGTAGATCTTCAAGCGATCCATTCTCTTTTTTTAAGTTTTAATTTTTTTAATTTTAGGGAGACTAAAAAATCTCCCTTTCGCTGATAACGAGATTAAAAGTGTGCTCTGAGTCCAAGCAATATTCTTCCATCGGTCCAAGCATCCTTTTTTATGATACTGCTTGATGAATTGGGAAGGCTTTTGTCTTCGTCATAGCTACTAACAATAGAGAACTCATAACTTAAGGTAAAAGCTCCAGCTTTTCTTGAATCCGAAGTATTTAATGAAATACCGAAAGCAAAGTTGGCATTTACAAAGTTCCCATCATACAAATCAGCGTTAGGAGAAACTAGAGCTGCCCCGACTTGGATGTTTGAGGATAATAGTTCATGGCGCCAGTTTTCTAAAAAATAATAAACACCATATTCAAAAATAGCTTTGTCTTCATAGGCCATCATTTCTCTTGGCTGAATGTAGGCGCCGATTTTTCCCGCGTCCCCAGTTTCACCAAAACTTGGGCTCAAATAAATTAAACGTACATCATCTCTGAAGTAGTTTTGCTGAACCCATTGTAAATGAAAGGCCCATTGATCAAAACGAGGGTCTTTGTTTTTACTTTTTAATATAGATGCTTCTAGTCCGTCACTCGATAACTTTACTTTCATTTCTTGTGAAGTAGAGGAGAGTGAAAAAATCAAACAGATTACAGTAAATAAGTATTTCATTTTCTTCCTTTTGTTAGGGGCTTATAAAAGCAAATGAAAATCATAGATTCAAAATAAATTGAGTCATTTGCTTAGCAAATCATCCGAATGGAAAAAATTCTTATACTACTGTGGGAAAGTGCTGGTTTGAAGAAGCTGCCTTATAGCAGATTATATTTTTTAATGGTTCCGCTGACAAATTAAGGTCGGCATTTTTTAAGGAAGAAAGTAAATGGGATCATTTTAGCGGTGGCAAATGGAACTAGAGCTTTTTTGTTGTTTTTTTGCTCAGATCAAACCAAATGGAGCTCAACGGCAAAGTGACACCAAAAAACTTGGCATCTTGATTGCTCTAGTAAAGGGCAGCCAGGGGAGGGCGAAAGTTTTTTTGGAGGATCACAATGAGAGCGGTAAAAGTTGTTTTGTGGATGATGGTCTTAATAGGTTTAACAGGAAGTTACACTTATGCAGACCAAACAAGTAGTGAGCTTAACGTATTGATACTAAGTCAAGACGGTTCAGAAATCGAAGACTGTAGTATTAAAAAGTTAAGCCAAGTGGTTGGGCAAAATATCAACCCTTATCAAGGCATGGATGTTTTGAGCTTTATGGCGAACATGGAAGAAGCTGTAGAGAAAAAGGCTGATGTAGTAATTTTGCCAAATTCAATACTAATGGAAAGGGAAAATTCCATATTGAACGACTACTTGAAAAAGCTAAGTTCCGAGAACAACATCTTATTCATCGCTCCAAAAGTGAATTCAAAGAAAAACATTTTCAATGGATGGAAATCAGTAGATCTTTTGACCGTAAAATCCGGGGGGGTTCGGTCGGTGAACTACAGAATCAACGGAAAGTTGGAAAAATTCAGCAAGTTATTGGGAAGACTTGAGGGGAAAGAGAAAAAATTGACGAGATTGCAGTTATTCTTATAGACACAAATTGATAGGTGATCCGGGGGGATTTAGGCGCTCAGTGATGGGCGTCTTTTTTTTGTTTTGTTTTTAACTCCTCGGTTTAGTTTTTTGAATGAGCCGGCCTTCTGAAGCAAAAGTATTTTGCTCAGACGCGTTTTTGGCCTTCGGCCTTGGTTTGTTTGTGTTTTTTTGATGGCTTTTAATTACTCCTCGGTTTGGATCTTTGAATGAGCCGGCCTTCTGAAGCAAAAGTATTTTGTTCAGACGCGTTTCCGGTCATTCGCCTTTGGCTTCTTCCCTCACGTCCATGTCATTCGTTTTGGATCTTCCTGATCCAAAAAGGTCTGATCAAAACACTTTTGCTTCATACGGCCTCTTTCTTATTTCTTCTTTACTAAATCTCGTCGTTATATTCTTCGTTTGCTGGCGCGGGGGTAGGGGGCGGCTTTGCCGCCGATGGCTGTTGAAGTCGCTTTGCTCTTCAAGGCACTTTTGTTTTTCTTTTGAGGAGAGGGACTTTGTGAGCTGGCCTGTTGGACAACCTCCTTGGGTGAGATGGCAAGGGGAAATGTTTTTGTCTGTTCATTTCAAGACCTTGTTGTATTCCTTGATTCCCTACCGGGGAACTTGGGGGTAAAATATTGACTATGAAAGCCAATTTGTACCACCAGTTAAAACGCGAAAGTGAACGGCTTATTGTTAGGCCTTATTTGTTTAATGATTTTAGTCTTTGTAAGGCTTCTCGCGAGGCTCGACTGGATCAGCAAAATCAGTTTGATAGCCCAGTGAATATTTCCAATTCGTGGGATAAGACGCAGTTTAAAAACAAGGTAATAGCTCATCGGGAAAAGGCTAAAGCAAAGGCTCAGTTTATTTTTGGAGTCTTTGATAAAAAGGAAGAATTTTTTTTAGGGCAGGTGGATCTATTTACGATTAGCTTGATTCTAAAGTGGGGGAACCTAGGCTACAATATTCATAATCAACACTGGGGAAAAGGCTACGCAAAAGAGGCCTCAGAACTATGCCTAAAAATCGCTTTTGAAGACTTAGGCTTTCACCGAATCGAAGCGGCAATGGACACTGAGAATCTAGCTTCAGAAAAGGTGGCGCAAAAACTAGGTTTAGACTTCGAGGGTGTGAGAAAAAAGTTTTTACCGGATGAACTTCAAGATATGAAAGTCTATGCCACAAATCACGGGGACTTTTTAAGTCAGCCAAGTTAATAGTAGATAAATGCATTGAAAAACCTATCTAAAAGTATTTTAACTCTTTGGATTTGATTCTCTGAAGATTCAAAATCTATTGCTGGTGGTATTTGATATCAATTTGATCCAATCGCTTTTCCTGAAGATTTGTGTTCGTCAAAGTTCTCCTTTGAAAGCTTGATATAGAATTCGTCATAAGTGAACACTGTGTAATTTATGTACGAGTGCTTTTTTAAGATAATTGCGATTACTTTAGTTATTACAGGTAATTAGTGATTATTCCATTATTGAAACGTCAATGTTTCCATTCTTCAGATCCAATCTATTGCATTTAAGGCTGGCACATGGCTTGCTCTATAAGGGGGTGTAAGAATCGAAGGGGGAAATTATGGTTCATTCAAAAGTATTAGTTTTATTAAGTGCTTTATTTTTAGCAACTACTGCAAATGCGGGTAAAAACAATCAGGGCTTCTGGAATAAAGTAGGCGCTATATATGGAGATAAATATCAAGATAATAATGGAAATATTCAAATGGGTTCTATGGGAGGAATTAAAATAAAGTCCGCTCATTACTTTGAATGTGCCAATCCTTATTCTAGGGCTGAGCTTTGTAAAATGAATCGAACTTATAATTATGCAAGCTTTTTAGCTATCGAGGCAGCTGTTCAGTTGCGTGAATTAGCGTATTTATTTGAAAATGAAGGACTGGCCATTGATCTTTCGTACAAGATCGAGGCTCAACAAGGCTATAATCCTCTAGTTGACGATTGTAAAAAGTATTTATCTGCAGTGGTTTGTTCTTATGTTCATTCTGATGTTAAAAAGATTGCTACGATTCGCCTAGCATTGGAACGCCAAGTTTCTGATAAAGAGCTTAAGAAAGTATTGGCGAACTTGGGTTTTGTACAGGCATTAAACAACTATGTTAATTTTCAAGTTCAACACGTTTACGTTCCCCAATTAAAGAAATTGCAAGATCAAGTTAAAGGAACTTCTGGAAATAAGAAGAGAAGTATTTTAAACAAAATCAAGAGGCTGAAGACTTTGCGTTCTCAAGTTTTGAAAAGTAAGAAGAGAGCGAAGAAGTTAATCTTTAGTGTTTTATTTCGTACGGCAGAAATTGCTTCATAACAATTAGATATAATATAGTTAAATGAAATCAAAAAAAGAAGTTCTTCGGAACTTCTTTTTTTGATTTGTTTAGATTCGTTTATGTTTTATCCCCCTTCTTTTTGAGAATTATTGAATAAATTAAACTCCTCCTTCCTTGAATTGTTGATAAAATTAGCTTCAAACTTTTTTCTTCTCTCAACAGATAATTTAAAAAACTTATCTTCCTCCGGTTTAATTTTTTTTATTTAAATTTATTCAGCCATTACACTTTCTACTTTTTTCTTTTTTGAACCGTGGCCTCTTTTTCTTTTGTGAAGTTTGTATTTTTTAGGACCCATATTTTGAAGTTTTAATTTTGAGTTTACACAAGAAAGACCAAGCATCACTTTATCTTCTGCGAATAAACTTCCCGCTGCCACTCCAGCAAAGCTTTTATCGGCTGCTACAATTGCTCCAGTAGCGCTTCCCAAGGCGGCAGCAACTTCTTTAATGAGTGAGCTATTTGCGTTTGGCGTTCCAACCACTTCTCGGTAGGCCTTGCGAGCTGCTTTTAATTCTTCTTTTAATGGTTTTACATCTTTTGCATGCTGTTTAAGTGCATATGCCAGTTCTAATTTTTGTTCTCCTTGAAGACCAGCCTTTTTACATAAAATTAAACTATGCATTCTTGCTTTTCGGTGTTTTCCAAAATGTCGGCCCCGCTTATTTCGATGATGATTTTTGCCTTGTTTCGGTTTTTCTCCTTTAATACCTTTTTCGGAGATGGGTGCATGAGTTCTTCTATATCCATTTCGGCTTGAAGCCCTTCACTGGATTCTAATTCGAGGCCTGAAAGATCTTCCAGTAGATCACTTGATTCATCGTTTGCAGTGAAAGCAGGTAAAGCAAGGCTAAGTCCTAGACATAAAGTAAGCATTTGTTTTTTCATTTTTCCCCCCGGAAATAAGAGTGAAGTTTTGGGTCTTCACTGATTGATACCTAGCTATAGAGCAAAGATGTTGCCAATTACTTTGGACCCAAAAAGAACCAATGGAATGTCTCAATTTTGTATTGATATCCAAGAAATCATTGCCAAGTGATGCACTTGCCTATGGGCCCCATAAGGAGATAC
>JAYZXX010000268.1:0-6691 GCA_036140815.1 Bdellovibrionota bacterium
TGAAGATGAATATCGTCTTCCTGGTGTGCCGGTGAAACAATATGTAAAAGAGTTCGAGCATCCTGAACTAGGTGTATATCACTATGTTGCATTGGTTTATTTAGCCGTGGATACACCAACTTTTGTCTTTCTACATTTTCCGACAAGAGATCCTCAGTTATTAAATAATTACACAAAGGGTCAACTTTTTTACGACAAGGAAAAAGGTGAATTAGAGATCGAGGAAGTAGATGCATTAACTGAAGGGGACGAGTTAGCGGTTGGACTTTTTAAGGCCATGCAAACTCTTCGATCTGAAAATGATATTCCAACTCATCAGTTTCAAGACTATATGGACTACCGAAGCGAGGCGATCGAAGAAGCAGATGAAATTTGGCGCACCACGGATTATAGCGGCAATGTGCTTGTTAATTTCATAAAAGACTATTCGGAAGCTGAGGCTATTTTATATTATATTTCTGTAGCGGTTGAAGATGCGCAATCAGATAGTCACTATTTGCTATTCTCTTTCCCTACCAAGGACAGTAGTTTAGTGGATAGGTATCGTCATGGAGAGAATCTTCAGGCTGAAGAATCCGCCATTGATGATGATGATTCTCATTGATTTGCATTTACAGCTTGAATTTGAAGTAAGCGGTGGATATCTACCGCTTTTTTTACATGCTTTGTAGGCCACCGCTAAGGCACAGTGTATCCATTAGATCAATATAGTCCTCTTCCTCTAGGTTTCTTGTGTCGTCAAAGGGATGAAATTGCATTACATCTTTAACTACAGAAGTCCCTAAACTGGCTTTAGATGCTTCGTATTGACCAGGGTCTACGTAAAAAGGAGGGATTAAACCATAACTTCTAGAAACTTCAGCACCAGCTTCAGAGAAATAGTTAATGTCGAGTAGGTGAGAGGAGTAACCGCTTAAAGTAACCACAATCACCGTATTGTTAATTCCGTAAGAGTATAGCTCATCATATGTGATTTCTGTTAAGTTATAGGCAATTGGAAAACTAGGATAACTAGGGTTTACAATTTCAAATGTCAAAGGACTATTGCTAAGGGATTGAATTCCATTGCTTGTAAAGGTCATCTCATAAAAACGAACGTAGCCATCATTGTTTATAAAGTCGCTTGGCATATTTTCTAGACGAAGTTGAACGGTACTATAGTAGTTCGCCAGTTGTGAATTACCAACCGTTCTTAACCGAGCTGTTTGTGTGCCTTGCAAAGTTCTTGATACTGAGCAAATCGTTGTCTTAGCATCTGTTGAAAGTGTCGTGTTGGAGTTTCCACTTGTAGAAGCTCCGCAAGCACCTAAGAAAAGGCTTAATCCAATTAAAGTAATAAAGTTTTTCATTGTTCTCTCCCTAGCCTTATAAATAGCAAAGTGGATGCCAGTTGTTTTTTTAGGGAGAAGCAAAGTGCTAATAATTTTAGTGGTTTACGGACTTGCATTGATGTCCCAGTTTGAAACTCTGTAAAGTCAGGTGATTAAAAGCTAGACGTAGGCAAAAAAATATGGGTTTTTCTGGTTAAGTGTTTGATATAACTATAAAATTTAATAGCTGTATATTTTGTTTACACTCGTTTAAAGGCTCTCATATGAAATCTAGTTATTTTCTTTTATTTCTATCCGCATGTTTTCTTCAAGTTTCATGTTCCAGTTTTTCAAGGTCAAAGCAGGGAAATTTAGCGATAAAAAAATCAACAAAAGAAAAAGTTTCTTTTGAATTTTCCATGGAAGAAAATGCAGAGGATCGTATTCAATATCGCTCCTATACATTGAAAAAAACCTTTGTAAATTCACAAATTAGTAATGAGAAGACTGAAATTGTAGAGTTTCTTTTACGAGCTAAAGCCAAAGCAGTGAATCCTAAAAGTAAAATTTATCAGTATGAATTAAGTACTCTACAAAAAGATGGGTTCGTTGACTTGAAGTCATTGGCTTTCCCCGAGCTAGGGGAAAAGATACTTTATACAGTAGATTCAAATGGAAAGATTCTAACTGCGGGAGTTCATCCAAACGACTCTGAATATGGGATACCTTTCTTTTTTGCGCCTGAAGGAGAAGTTGGAATTGGTGAGACTTGGGTGAATGAGGTTGAATACAATCTTTCAGAAAGTGGAGTGCCATTGCGCCTTGAACTGACTAGTATCTTAAAAGGTGTCTGGGAGTGTGGTTTAAAAACTTGCGCTGAAATCGAGCTTAGTGGTCGGGTTCTTATGAATGGTGATTACGGCGATACTCAGTATGAAAGCGAATTTGTGGGTAGAATGTTAGTTGGTACTAAAGACAGTCGTGTACTCTGGCAGGAAATTAGAACTGGTGAAAGCTTAGGGAGTAAAAATACCGAGTTAATTGTGTACTCTTGCATTGAATCAAAAATAACTTCTCCATTCCATATAGCAGTTGCAAAAGACTTTCCCTTGGATTGTGTTCCAAACACCGAAGATTCATTGTATGTTTCCAGTCCATTTAAGGATTTGCAATAGACCTTTAGAGTAAATTCCTTAAGACTTTGCAAAGATTTTCTAAATAGTAAACGGCTGTTTAAAAAAAAACATCTCTCAATTGTTAAGGCTACTTCATGCTTTCAATAAAAATTGAGTATATAGCCCAGTTTTTGTCCCATTTTAATTAAAATTTTATTAAATCGGAAGTGATTTAATCAAAAATAGATATGAAAGATCAATGATATTAATAAGATAACAGAAGCTTCTCCTTCAATTGCACACTTTTGATACGAACTTCTATTTATAAAGCACCACGCCGATAGTGTTAAGTATTTAGAACTTAGGAATTAGCGTGAGAAAAATAATCTTTTCAATCATTGGAATCACATTACTTATCGAGTTAGTACTTTTTGCTAATAGTGCCACTAAGTTCTATTCAAAAGAAGATGGCTTGTCTGGTATTGGGGAAGCCTATGAAATTGAGCTCGCACTTGGTAACTTAGAAAAAAATATGGGCTATGTGGGATTTATTCACAACTTTAAAAACTATGTCTTGCGAAGAGACGAAGTTTATTATGAGCAGGCCTTAAAGAGCTACAAAGAAACTAGGCGAGCAGTCGATACGCTTGAGTCGCTTTTGCCTGATGTTAACGATAATCTTATAAATCTATCCATCGTAGAAAAGGTTCTTAAAGAGTATAGGGAAAATTTAGAGAAGGCTAAAGCAGATCTAGCTAAACTTAACTACGTAGATTTGGATAAACTCGTTAAGGTGGACGATAAGCCTGCTCAGGCTGCATTGAATTCGTTGTTTGCCTTTGCTCACGATGATCAAAAACAGAGGTTTGAAGATTTAATAGAAAGCAAACGACAGCAAGGCCTAAGATCTTTATTTCATTTTAGTTTCTTGATTTTTGGAAGTTTTGCTTTGGTCATTTACCAGAGAAACAGAAATGAAAAGGTCTTATCTAACTCACAAAAGTTTTTTAAGGGAATTATCGACAAAAGTCTTTCACCTATATTGGTTTTTGGCGAAAACGGATTAGTAAAATATTTTAACAAACAAGCCGAAGTATTCTCTTTTGAAAATGGGCTCAACATTGGAGACGAGACAAGTACAGAAACACTTTATCAATTTTTTGAAATTCCTGAACCAGATCTAGAACATCTTAGGCAACGAGATACCTTTGACTACTCTAAAGAATTTCAAAAGCTAGTGGGCGATAAAAAGCGTTCTTATGAGTTATCTATCAAGAAATTTAACTCAAGTTTATCGGGTGGCATTCGAGGTGTGATTTCCATTTATGATAGAACGGACGCAGTAAACCTATATCAGGTGTCTGAAGTGCATCATCGAGTGAAAAATAACTTGTCCCTTCTTTCCAGTATCATGGGGATTTATCGTTTACAGTATCATGAGGAAGAGGCCCTTGTTGAAGTGATTGATTCTATTGACCAGAAACTTTCCTCCATTGCCTCGCTTTATGACAATGAACAATATTTGCGTTTTGGAGGAAACTCTTCATTTGAAAGATATCTTCAGCATTTAACAAATGTGTACAATGGCTTTTCTCCAAAGCGTTATATCACATTGGAAACCAATCTTGAAGATGGATATTCCATGCCTGATAGTCGTACTATCGCATTGGGTACCATTTATATGGAATTTTTAACGAATTTGATCAAACACTCTAAGGCAGTTGGAGATGCATTTGTTAGTTTTAAAATCACCGAAGATTCCATGGGAACCAATATTGAGTTGAAAGAGCATGGTGGTGAGCTTATTGATATCAAGGAAATTAGCGACACCAAGTCTTTAGGCAATAAATTAAATAAAATTTTAGCCCTCCAAGAAGGCTATAATCTTGTATATAAGTGGAATGATGGACTAATTTTGAATTTAGTTCCTTTTCGAGATGATGAGGAGGTTGCATGAAGATCCTTATCGTTGAAGATGAATTGATCATTGCTAGTTATATGAAAGAAGTTCTTGAAGAAGAGGGGCATCATATTTTAAGGCTTTGCACTAACATTTCTCAGGCTATGTCCACTTTTGGAAACAATCACCCAGACTTGATTCTTCTGGATCTGAAGCTAAAAGGCACAGACACGGGCTTTGAGTTTGCAAAGATGATTCGAGAGCAAACCAATACAGCCATTATCTTAGTAAGTGCAAACACAAGTACTGAGTATATTGAAATGGCAAAAGAAATTAATCCAAATGGATTTTTAAGTAAACCTGTTAAGCCTTTGGATTTAAAACTTTCTGTTGAAATTGCTTATAATCATTTTGTGGCAGAATCGAAGAGTAGAAGTGAGTTAACTAATTTGGCGAAAGAATCAATTAAATTAGATTACCAAGCACTGTTAGGTAGTTTTATCCATGATATTTTGAATCCGATCATTGCCCTTGGCTATAATGTCAATAAGGCGGATGATATTGGAGAAAAATCAAAAGAAAAATTAGGGGCTAGGGTAAAGGTTTTAGAAGAGCTAATTACTACTTTTAGAACAGTCACTTACGGCAAAGTAGTAGAGCCACAAAAGGTAAGTGTCAAAGACCTTTGTAGAAAAGTAGATCTTTTGAATCGCTATAATTGCTTAAAGCGTTCCATTCAATTGAAATTTTCTCCCATCGATGAACAGCTACATGTTGTGGAGGCAGATGTTTTAAGGATTCTCTCAAATTTGATAAATAATTCTATAGAGGCGATCGAGAATCAAGACACTGAAAAATGGATAAATATTAGTTTTGAAAAAGTAGAAGGAAAATCCGTTTGTACTTTTACTGATAGCGGATCTGGAATTTCTAAAGCTGTACAAGAAAAGCTTTTTGAAAAAGGTTATAGTACAAAAGGTGATAGTGGGGGAGCCGGTTTCGGTTTATCTACAGCAAAAACCAGCCTAGAAAAATGGGGCCACAAAATTTCTTATAACAACCAAGCTGCTAATACTCAGTTTATTTTAGAGTTTTTAGATGAGGCTGAAGTAAACGTAGTGGATGAAGGAGCTGAGAAGATTACTGGATAAAGCTATTTAAAGTGAATCCAAGTAACCCCATCACCGCCATCAAATTCTCCTCCAGCATTCCAGCTTTCTGCGTAGTGTGCTCTTGCTAAATGAGAACGTATCGCCTTTTTTAGTGCTTGAGTCCCATGTCCATGAATTACTTTTACCTTGGAAGTTCCATTTAAAAGGGCTGAATCGCAGTAGTCATTTAAAGCTTCTATGGCTTCTTCTACCATTTTCCCTCGAAGATCAATTGTACTACTCGCTTGGGAATGGGTACTTGTTGCTGGTAGTTCAAAGTTTGATTTTCTTTTTTTCTTTGAAAAACCAGATGTGTCTCTTTTACTTATAAATCTAAAGTTGATTGTAAGTCTCATCGAATTTGCCAAAATTTCAACATCTCCTTTTGCGTTAGCTGGGGATTGAACGATGGCATTTTTCTGAATATTGCTTGCGTAGATTTCACTACCAGGTGGAAACTTGGCATTGAATTCTTCGGGACTTTCGATACTTTGTTCTTTTTTGCTTTTGATAATTTGCGGAAGATCTGCCTTTACATCAAATACATTCTTTTTGCTATTTCTTAAGTCTTCGATTTCTTGATCAATTCTTTTGTGAGCATCTTTGATACTTTTTTCTAGCTTCTTATCTCTTTCTTTGTGAAATTGATCAATCAAGTTTTTGTACTTCTGTTTTTGTTCGTTGGCTTGTTTTCTTTCAAAATCGACCTCTTTGTTTGCTTTGGTCAGTTGTTGTTTTAAAAGTTCAAGCTCGTCTAGCTTCTTTTGCCTTTCTTTGGTTTCAGGGCTTAACTCTTCAAGGGCATCGTCTAAAATATTTTGTGGAACACCAACTCTGGCAGCCGTTTTTAGTGCATAGGAAGATCCACTAATGCCCATAAGTAATTTATAAATTGGCCTCCCACTTGCATCGTCAAATTCCATAGATGCGAATTCTAGCTTCTGTTCTTTTTGCCAGTTTTGTTTCAATGCACCTAAATGAGAAGTAATTAGAGCGAATGCGCCTTTGTTACTAAAATTATTAATAAAGGCCTTAGCTAAGGCAGAGCCTTCTTCAGGGTCTGTGGAGCCACATATTTCATCGACTAAAATCAAATGCTCTGAGGAAGCTTTTTCAGCGGCCTCCGTAAGTTCTTTCATATGCCCAGCGAAAGTACTTAAGCCTTCAGTGATGTTTTGAGCGTCACCCACTGAGATCAAAATGTCTTTGAAAAAT
>JAYZXX010000269.1:0-17191 GCA_036140815.1 Bdellovibrionota bacterium
AATCAGAAACTACAAAAAGACATGAGTGAATCTTTTTGGATAAACAGTCTTATCCCTTTGAATCCGGAAGAAAAACATGAAGACTATGTAGCGGCCATTTTTTTAAGTGGGTATGGTGGATATAATAAACTAAGCGAAGTCCGTTTTTATAACGATGGTAGTTTTAAGAGAATTGATTTTGCGGGAAGTTCCCGAGTGATTGGGCAGAAATTAAATAAATTTTGGGATAGAACTATAGGTGCAAATAATAAAAATTTAATTTCATTTGATACTAAAAAGAACCGCATACGCTATTCTTTTTTGAATCGAGATAGTTATAAAATTAATAAATATTACTTTGATAATCTAATTGAATCTCCTTACTTTGAATCTAGCCTCGCCTTTCGTGGATTAGATCAAAAGGATTACGCTGTTCATAAAAATAGAGATGCATTGAATATCGTAGATCTTAAGGAACAAAAAATTATCGATAGCCACCCTTTGATGAGAAACACCGTAATTCCAAATCTTCTGCTAAGGCAAAGTGTTATTCCCTTGGCTCTTGGGTCTCGTAAAGAAATTTATCTTTTTGTTGAAGAAAGTTCCATTGAAGCCGAGCAAATTCATTTAGTAAAAATTGATGAAAGTGGTTTTACGGCAAAATTAAAGTGGAAAATGTTCAAGCCAGCTGATTGTAGCCCGAAGCAGTTTTTAGTAAGTGAAGATGAAAAGAGACTAGCTCTGATGTTTCATTGTTCAGCAGAATTAGACAAAGAGGGAAAAGAAATTAAGCCCGCCCGTTTGATTCGTAGTTTTATAGATCTATAGTTGTTTGTTGTAGTTTTGTTTTGCATGTTTTTTCTACTAGAAATAAGCTAGCTTTCAGGCTTAGCTTTATTCAAAGCTATATTCATTTGATTTACGATATAGAAGTAAATCAAATCGCTAATGCCGCTCAAGAGGTTTTAATTAAACCCAATTTTAGATGTTATTTTGTGCGCTTGTTTTAAGAGAGGATTAAGGCTTTTGCTTGCTTTTTCACTGATATTGTCTAAAGATATCCTGTCGTAAAAAAAACAAGTGTTGATAAAACTAGCAACTTAAAGGAGTTTTAATGGGTTTACGTTTTAACTGGAAATCAATTTCTGAAAGAGAAGACGCTCTTAGTTTTAATGATGTTTTATTGGTTCCAAAAAAGTTAGAGATGCGTTCTCGAAGAGACCCTGATTTAAAAACTCAGTTCACAAAAAAAATCAGCTTAGACATTCCTTTGGTTTCATCTAACATGGATACCGTTACGGAATGGGAAATGGCAAAAACAATGAATGACCTAGGGGGAGTAGGTATTCTTCATCGATTTATTTCCGTGGATCAACAAGTAGAGCAAATCAAACGCCTCGTCGAATTTGGTGTGGATAGAATTTCTGCTAGCATTGGTGTGAATCCTGATTGGGAAGATCGAGCCAGAAAATTAGTAGATGCGGGCTGTAATGTTTTAACCATTGATATTGCTCATGGCCATGCCGTCAGTATGATCGAAGTGATGGAAGGGATTAAGAAGACCTTTAAAGATGTTGAAATTGTGGCAGGAAATATTGCCACTCCAGAAGCAGCTAGAGATTTAATAAATGCCGGTGCAGACGCAGTGAAAGTGGGTATTGGACCGGGTTCTATGTGTACGACTAGAATCATTACCGGATGTGGTGTTCCTCAGTTAACAGCAATTGCTACTTGTGCTGAGGTTACTAGGGAGATGGGTGTTCCACTTATTGCCGATGGTGGAGTTAAAACATCTGGTGATATCGTAAAAGCCTTGGCGGCGGGAGCGGATTGCGTGATGTTGGGAAGTTTATTGTCTGGTACTATTGAAAGTCCTGGTGAAATTCGCTCGGGTAAAAAATTGTACCGTGGTATGGCTTCTAAATCTGCGCAAGAGAACTGGCGCGGTGGAGTTCCGGAAGGGATGGCTGCGGAAGGTGAAAGTCACTGGGTAGCTGTAAAAGGTCATGTATCTGATGTGATTAACGAACTTACCGGAGGACTTAGAAGCGGAATGACTTATATCAACGCTTCTGAGATTGATGAAATTCGCCATAAAGCGGAGTTTATGAAAATGAGTGCCGCTGGTTTTAGTGAGTCACGAGCTCACGGTTTGAGTTAGATTCCTATATTGTAAATTTACTAATAGAGTTTTTTGTTTCATTGTGATTCGTAATGTAGAAAACTTCGTCACTGTTTCAATTTACAAGAACTGAATAATTCCAATGACTTGCCTCGGATCATTTCGAGGCATTTTTGTGTTTGTTTCGTAATATCAGAAACTTACTGCATTTTGTCAAAATCTTCTAAAAGCTTTATGATGGTTGCAGGTGTGAAAGAAGCTTTGTGATTTTGCATGTAGTTCAACAAAGCTCCCGTGATTCCATTAAGGATGATTCCATTAGGGAGTGCTATATGCAGTTAAGCCGTTTATTTAAATTATTTTTGATCTTTCAGATTGTTGTTCTCACAGCATGTGAGGATATTCCAACGGTGAGCATTTTAGATGAAACCGATGAGTTTGAACAAAGCTCTAGTAACTTTGAGAATAAAATCGATATTCTTTGGGTAATCGATAATTCAGGCTCTATGGCGAATCTACAAGCAAATGTGGCAAATAATTTTTCCAGTTTTATTACTAGATTTAAAGAAAAGTCTTTTGATTTTCAAATGGCGGTAACTACAACGGAAGCTTGGAGAGAATATTATGGGAATCAATATTGTGGACAGCAAAGCAATATCAGTAACTACAGATCCAATTCTGGAGTAACTATACTTGATGCTAATACGCTAAATCTTGAACAAGCCTTTTTAACTAATATTCAACAGGGTACCGCTGGTTGTGGTGATGAAAGAGCATTGTCTTCGATGGTGACCGCTTTGACAAACACTGAAAACTCAAACTTAGATTTCCCAAGGAGTGGGGCTTATCTCGCCGTGATTGTTGTATCCGACGAAGATGACTTTAGTCATGATGGTGGAGACTACCTTTGGAATGATTATAATTATGCCGGGTTGACGCCGGTGCAGGACTTTGTTGATGCGATGGATGTGATTACAGGCTCTACTAACTCAAGGCGGTTATATAATGTCTCAACCATTGGAATTTTTGATGAACAATGTAAGGACGATAACACGCCTGATGGTCAAATTGCTTTAAGAGTTGGGGAGTTATCAGATTTAACGGATGGAATTAAAGCAAGTGTTTGTGCCAATAACTTTGCCGAGAATTTAGAATTGATAGGAGAAAAAATTGTTATACTTTCCTCGCAGTTTTATTTGTCTAGGGAACCAGTGATTGAAAGTATTGAAGTGATTGTTGATGGAAGTCTCGTTTCGCAATCTATAGAAAATGGTTGGCAATACATTGCAGAGAGTAATTCCATTCAATTTTATGGAGATGCTATTCCAATTCAAGGTGCCAGCATTCAAATAAACTTTGATCCAGTGGCTTTAAAAAACTAAATCTACTGTGTAAAGAAATGCTTTGAATAATATAACATAATATCTCTTTGTCCTAACTTGTTCTTAACCAAAAGTCTGGTTCTGCCAGACTATCTCTTTTATAAAAATATAACTAAAAGCTTTGTCTAAAGTTGTCCGATAAAATACCATGTAAGAGGTATAATGGAACAAAATCAAGGACGAGGAGTCTTAGCCTATCGGCTACTTTTTCTAATTTTAGTATGTAGCTCTGTGATAACGATCATGGCTACTTTTTTTCAATTAGCAACTACCTATCACAGTGGAGTAAAGTCCATTGGTGGGCAGCTTAAGCAGCTAGAATTAACCCATACAAACTCACTTTCAAAATCACTTTGGATATTTGATACCGCTCAAATCAAAATCGAATTAGAGGGAATTTTAAATTATCCTGACATTAATTATGCAGAGGTGATTTCCAATGGAGAGAAAGTAATTTCCATAGGCAACCGCTTAGAAAACCCTATTGAAGTTCGTAGAATCAAATTAAATTATCAAACACAAATGAATAATCTTGAGCTAGGTGAATTGTATGTTCAGGCAACGGATAATAATGTTAAAAATAAAGTGCGAGAACAAATTGCAGTGATTTTAGTTTCTCAGGCGATTAAAACTTTTATTGTATCTGCTTTTATTTTATTTATCATTAACTTCTTAATTACTAAGCCATTGGAAAAAATCGCGAATTACACTAAAGACCTCGATCTTCGCCATGCTGATGAATTAAAACTTGAAAGAGCAAGGAATGAAAAGCCAGATGAGCTAGATATTCTAGTGAACTCTATCAATTCCATGCGACGAAATCTACAAAGGGCTTACGCAGACCTTCAGACAGAAGCGAACGAAAGAAAAGTTGCCAAAGATGAACTGTTTAAGCAAGCAAACCTTTTAGAAAATATAATTAATGGAATTCCTGCCTACATTTATTGGAGAGATTTATCTGGAAATTATATGGGCTGTAACGACCTATATGCTAATTTGTTAGGTGTGGAAAGTTCGCAGTTAATAGGCAGGGGAGTTGAAGAAATATCTAGCATTCAAAAAGCCATTGAGTTTCATCAATTAGACAACGATGTTTTAATTTCTAGAAAACCGAAATGGAATCAAGAAATTTGTATTGATTTTTCGAACAACTCAACTGGGCATTTTGTTCAATCTGTTGTTCCTATGTACAATAGAGAAAATGATGCTTTTGGAATTCTAGGTCTTTTCATTGATGTAACGACTAAGAAAAATGCTGAGACAGAAAGAGAAACAATGAAGAGTCAGGTGATTCAGTCAGCTAAAATGGCAAGTATTGGCGAACTTGCCTCTGGAATTGGACATGAAATTAATAACCCATTAGCCATTATTCAAGGTAACTTGGAGCTTTTGGAGTCCTATTTAGAACATTCAGATAGAAAGGACTCTGAAGTTGAGAAGTTAGTGCAGAATCAAATGGTCGCTATTAATCGTATCCGTGGAATTGTAGATGGTCTTAGGGTTTTCGCTCGTGAAGATGATAAAACAGAGAAAAAGGAAGTAGTTGATCTACATGAAGCCCTTAGGGAGACCTTTCAGTTGGTTAATAGCTTATATGTACATGAGGGCGTTAAAATTTATATTGATTTTACGGCTGAAAATTTTGTAATTCTTGGTAATAGAAATAAATTGCAACAAGCTGTTTTGAACTTAATCAGTAACGCAAAAGATGCAGTATTAGATAATAAGAATAATAGTAAAAATGAAATTGTCATTTCGACCTATAACAAAGATAAAAATGTTTTTTTAAATATAAAAGACAACGGTATTGGTATGGACGATCAGTTAATCAATAAAATATTTGATTCTTATTTTACCACCAAACCAGCAGGAAAAGGAACTGGCATAGGTTTAGATTTAACCAAAAAAATAATCGAATCCTTCGGTGGAGAAATTGGTGTAAAGTCAGAGCTTGGGCAAGGTAGTGAATTTATTTTGAAGTTTCCACTTACGAGTGAGTTCGCTAGAAGAACGGTACAGAAGCTGGACTCTCAGTTTGGTGGAAATGTTCTAATTGTCGATGACGATATAACTGTAAGGCAGTTAATCCGTAAACACCTTGAGGGACTTGGATTTGAAGTCATTGAAGCCTCTAGTGGTCCAGAAGCAATTTCTATTATGACAAAGAAAAGGTTTGATGGAATTTTCACTGATATGAGGATGCCTGAAATGACAGGAGTTGAACTTTTGGAGAAACTGCATGCTTTAGATTGTCTTCCGACTTACAAGATTCTTGTAACTGGTGGTTTAGATGAGCAAGCTGAGGTGAATGAGTTATTAGATGGTGATTTGCAGTTTGATCTAGTTTTAAATAAACCATTTAGCCGTCGTGAATTGGCTAGGCATTTAAAACTACTTTTTGAATCAGCGACTTGAAAAGTGATTTGCTTAGGCAAAGGTCAAAAAAAAGCTCCGGAACATTCGGAGCTTTTTGGTATTTAATTTTTTTTAAGAGTATTCTAGTATTCGCAGTTTCCAGGCGTTCTTGGGAAAGGGATTACGTCTCTAATGTTTTGTAAGCCGGTTACAAACATAATCATTCTCTCAAATCCTAAGCCAAAACCTGAGTGAGGAACACTACCATACTTTCTAGTATCAACATACCATTGGTACTCCTCTAGTGGAATATCGTGCGCCTCTAGGTTTTTCACTAGTACTTCCATTCGTTCTTCTCTTTGGCTACCACCGATTAGCTCGCCAACTCCTGGTACCAGAAGGTCTACTGCAGCAACGGTTTCGTCATCATCATTTTTTCTCATATAAAATGGCTTAATGCTATCAGGGTAGTTGTATACAAATACTGGTTTTTTGAAATGCTCTTCTGCAAGCCATCTTTCGTGCTCTGTTTGAAGATCAGTCCCAAAATCTACTGGATACTCAAAATTCTTTCCTGTTTTTTGTAATAGCTCAACCGCTTCACGGTAAGAGACTCTCGCGAATTCATTTCCAACGATATTCTCAAGGCGCGAGAAAAGTTCTTTATCAACAAATTTAGAAAAGAAGGTTAAGTCGTCCTTACAGTTTTCTAGAGCGTCTTTTACCATATGTTTTACGAAGGCTTCAGCTACATCCATGTTTTCATCTAAATCAGCAAAAGCAATCTCAGGTTCAATCATCCAAAACTCAGCAGCATGCCTTGCTGTGTTTGAATTCTCGGCACGGAAAGTTGGACCAAAAGTATAAATATTAGACAAAGCTGTTGCGAAGGTTTCTCCTTCGAGTTGGCCACTCACACTTAGGTAGGTTTGTTTTGCAAAAAAGTCTTTGCTAAAGTCTGCTTTGCCATCTTGGATCGGAGGTTTTTCAGCGTTTAAGGTACTTACTCTAAAAAGTTCTCCCGCACCCTCACAATCACTTGCAGTGATGATGGGAGTGTTAACATAAAAGAAACCACGCTCTTGAAAAAATTGGTGAACCGAATAAGCTAATCTACTTCTTACTCGAAAAGCAGCACTGTATAAATTCGTTCTAGGTCGAAGGTGAGCGATTTCTCTCAAAAACTCTTTACTATGACCTTTTTTTTGAAGAGGGTAGTCAGCTCCAGCCAATCCGTAAATTTCGATTTCCGTTCCATGAACTTCCCATTTTTGGCCTTTACCTGGAGATTCAACCAATTTACCTTTTACCGCGCAACTTGATCCTGTACTAAGTTTTTTGATGTTCTCGTAAGCCGGAGAATTATCATCTACAATTACCTGAATATTATTGATTGTGCTTCCATCATTTAGCTCAATAAAACTAAATGTTTTGCTATCTCTTTTTGTTCTAACCCAGCCTTTAACGATGATTTCATCTTTGGGGGCCTCTGCCATCAATAAATCTTTTACAGCTGTTCTTTTCATCTAGGATTTTCCTTTCCCTTGGGCTTACACTGTGTTTCTATGTTTTATAGCGAAAGCTACAAAAAATGACAATGATCAATTGGGAATGAGTGATTGAGATGCAGGAATTATTGGAAAAAAAGCAGTATTTTTTAGATTTAGGCATGGATGAAGAGGCTTTCGCTAAGCTTGAGAGCTATACAGAGCTACTTTGGGCTGCCAATCAGGAACTAAATCTCTTTTCTCGTAAAATGCCTTTGCGGGATTTAATTGAAAATCACTTGCTAGATTGTGCCTTGGCTTTTCCTGAATTTTTAAATCAAGACTTCAGTGTTTTGGCTGATTTCGGTAGTGGCGGGGGCATGCCTTCTGTTTTATTGGCAATTTTATTTAGTGATAGGGAAGTTCGAATTTTTGAAAAAAGTCCGAAAAAACGTCAGTTCTTAAAACGCATTCAAGAGAGCCTTTGTCCTAATATAAAAATTTTTGAAGAAGTAAAGGAGTCAGAACTTGAGGGTGTTGATTTAATAACAGCCCGTGCTTTTAAGCCGATTGATATAATTTTGAAGCTAAGTCGTTCTTATTTTCAATCCTCAGGAAAATATCTTTTATATAAAGCAAAGTCTGAAACCATAAAAAAAGAGCTTAGCGATGCCAAGCTCAAAGATAGTTTTTTCAAAATAATTTCCCTAGATAACCCTCTATTAGATGTAGAGAGAAACCTGGTTTTTATTTCTAAGATTTAGTCTTTACTGTTGAGCAAAGGTACTCTGAATTCATTCTAGCAATGTTCTCTAGGCTGATTTCTTTCGGGCAAGCGCGTGAGCAAGCTCCAATATTGGTACATCCACCAAAACCTTCTTTGTCCATTTGTCCTACCATATTAAGAGCTCTTTCTACTCTTTCTGGTTGTCCTTGAGGAAGTAAGGCAAATTGAGAAATTTTAGCCGCTGTAAAAAGAGAGGCTGAAGCGTTAGGACATGCAGCTACACAAGCGCCACAGCCAATGCAAGTTGCCGAATTAAAGGCTTCATCCGCATCCACTTTAGAGATTGGGATATTGTTTGCATCTTGAGCGTTACCAGTGTTGATAGAAATGTATCCACCAGCTTGAACCACGCGATCAAAAGCACCACGATCAACCACCAAATCCTTTACAACAGGAAAGGCCTTGGCTCTGAATGGTTCAATTGTGATTGTGTCTCCATCTTTAAAGCGTCTCATATGAAGTTGACAAGTTGTCGTTGCTCTTTCGGGGCCGTGTGCATTTCCATTGATTACCATGGAGCACATCCCGCAAATTCCTTCACGGCAGTCGTGATCAAATTCAACGGGATTGTTGCCTTCAAGAACCAATTTTTCGTTCAATACATCCATCATTTCAAGAAATGACATATCTGTGGAAACATTGTCTAAATCATAGCTTTCAAATTTTCCGCTATCTGCAGCGGATTCTTGTCGCCAAACTTTAAGTGTTAGTTTTAGGTTTTTACCTTGTCCTGAACCCATATCGACCCTCTACTTGTAACTTCTTTGAGTTAATTTAACATTTTCAAATTTTAATTCTTCTTTGTGAAGTACGGCGTCTTTTACATCACCTTTATTTTCCCAAGCAGATACGTGACAGAAGTTTTCATCATCACGTTTTGCTTCGTTTTCGTCAGTTTGACTTTCTTCACGGAAGTGACCACCGCAGCTCTCCGCACGCTCAAGAGCGTCGCGGCACATTAGCTCGCCCAATTCTAAGAAATCAGAAACGCGACCTGCTTTTTCAAGCTCAGCATTCTTATAGTCTTTGCTTCCTGATACTTTTACGTCTTTTTCAAAATCAGATCGTAATGTTTGAATTTCAGAGATGGCTTGTGTTAAGCCTTCAGAGTTTCTTGCCATTCCGCATTTATCCCACATGATATGACCAAGTTCTCTGTGGAAATCATCCACAGTACGCTTTCCGTCTTTAGCGATAAGCTCATCTAATCTCTCTGTGGCTGCGCGACTGGCTTTTGTGAACTCTTCATGGCCTGTGTCCATAGAACCTAACTCGCTAGCGTTACTACCGATATAGTTAGCCACTGTGTATGGCGCAACAAAGTAACCATCACTTAGTCCTTGCATAAGCGCTGATGCACCTAAGCGGTTTGCACCATGATCAGAGAAGTTTGCCTCTCCAAGAACGAATAATCCTGGAATAGAAGACTGTAGATTATAATCCACCCAGAGACCACCCATAGTGTAGTGAACAGCAGGGTAGATTCTCATTGGTTGTTTGTAAGGGTTTTCATCGGTGATTTTTTCGTACATTTGGAAAAGGTTTCCGTATTTTGCACGAACCGCATCTTCTCCGATTCTTTCAATGGAGGATTTAAAATCTAGGTATACAGCTACGCCAGTTTCACCAACGCCTTTACCTGCATCCGCCATTAATTTTGCGTTTCTAGATGCCACATCCCTCGGGACTAAGTTACCAAAACTAGGGTAAATGCGCTCTAAATAGTAGTCTCTTTCAGAGGCAGGAATGTCATTCGGATGACGTTTATCACCTTTTTCTTTTGGTACCCATACGCGACCGTCATTACGAAGAGACTCAGACATTAGAGTCAATTTGGATTGGTAGCCTCCACTTACTGGAATACAAGTTGGGTGGATTTGTGTGTAACAAGGGTTAGCGAAATAAGCACCTTGTTTGTGACATCTCCATGCAGCTGTTACATTCGAGTTCATTGCATTTGTAGATAGGTAGAAAACGTTTCCATAACCACCAGTACAAAGAAGAACTGCATCGGCTGAATGTTTTTCTACTTCACCAGTTACTAGATTTCTTACAATGATACCGCGAGCGCGTCCATCAACCATTACTAGCTCTAACATCTCACGACGATTGAACATCTCAATGGTACCTTTATTGATCTGACGGCTCATCGCAGAGTAAGCACCTAATAAAAGCTGCTGACCGGTTTGTCCTCGAGCATAAAAAGTACGAGAAACCTGAGCTCCACCAAAAGAGCGGTTGTCTAACAATCCACCGTATTCACGTGCAAAAGGAACCCCTTGAGCTACACATTGGTCAATGATGTTATTACTTACCTGAGCAAGACGGTAAACGTTTGCTTCACGGCTTCTATAGTCTCCACCTTTTACAGTGTCATAAAAAAGACGCCATATAGAGTCACCATCGTTCGGATAATTCTTGGCAGCGTTGATACCACCTTGAGCGGCGATAGAGTGCGCACGACGTGGACTATCTTGAATGCAAAATGATTTAACATTGTAGCCTTGTTCAGCCATGGTTGCAGCTGCAGACCCACCGGCAAGACCGGTTCCAACAACGATAACATTATATTTTCTTCGGTTCGCCGGGTTTACCAACTTCATATTGAAGCGATGGTTGTCCCATTTTTCGCGAATATCACCTTCAGGTACTTTAGAATCTAAAACAGACATGATCTCTCCCCGGTCTATTGATGAATGAAAAACACGTAAACTGGCTGACTAATGAAGCCTAAAGCAATTATCCAACCATAGATTAATGAGAAAGTTTCAATCCCGCAGTTATAACGAGGGTGATTAAAACCAAGAGTCTTAAAAGCAGAGGCAACACCATGTGAAAGGTGAACGCCAAGAGCAATCAAACTTAAGATATACCAAGCCACATAAATTGGACTTTGGAAGACTTCGATCACCAAACGATGAAGGTCACGAATCTCCGAGTCTCCGTAAGTTGCTGTGTATAGAGTTCCGAACTTGAAAGTAATTAGATGAAGAATGGTAAAAATTAAAATTACCATACCAGTGTGAATCATGGTCTTTGAGGCAAAGCTAACCGCTTTTTCGCCATTCACTGTTTGTGCATAGGAACGAGTTCTTGCGCCAGAGTTACGAATTTTTAATCCGATTGCATTAATTGCGTGAAGTACGAAAATTCCTAATAAACCGGCTTCAGCAAGATAGATTGCTGGGTTGGACACTAGTGCATGTGCGTACTCGTTGTAAGCTTGAGGGCCTTTAAAAATTAGAAGGTTCCCAAGCATATGGGTAAGAACGAAAACGGACAAACCAAGTCCCGCAATCCCCATAGTCTGCTTTCTACCAATTGTGGAAGTTAAATAGCTAGCCATTCGACTCATGTTGAAGTTCCTTTGCTAATTTCCCCCAAACCGATTTAGACTCGGGGGGTAAATCAATATCAATAAGTTTTCAATTATTATAAGTTAGCGAAATTGTATCGAAAAGTCATTTCTTACGATTGTTGATGCTTCGTATAAGATCCATACCTTTTTGTTCTAATGAACTGGATATTTTTACAGGTTCTGCTGATACATTAGGAATTTGTTCGCTTGCTTTTTCAGGATTAGGCGCTTGTGCTTTAGGCATAGAAATACTTTTGTCTTTGATTTTATCGATTAATGACCATATCTCTGGCCATTTTACAGGTTTATTAAAAACTATCGCTCCGGTTTTTTCAGCTTCATTTAGTTCAGGACTGCCTTTGGCGTGACCGGTGATGAAAGCAAAACTGGCTTTTTTGCCCAATTCTTTAAAATTCCGGTAAACTTCCAGACCGTTTCCATTGGGCATATTAATATCGCATAAAACTAAATCAAAATCTTTTGATTTTAGAACCTCTATCGCTGATTTCCCATCAAATGCAGTAGAAACATTGTGACCTTGATCTTCTAGTTTCATTTCATAAAGCTCAACGAGTTCCTCTTCGTCATCCACCAAAAAAACGTTCATTCCACTAGGCATAGAGATCTCCTTAGAGTTGAGTAAATTAAAGCGACTTAGTTAGATTTATAAATTAAATCGGTAAATGGCAATGCATTCCTTAGAATATGGACAAATATCAATCTTTATGAAGATTTGCTTTATCAAAATTGTCTCAAATACCAAGAACTTGTTTTAAAGTAAGATATTTGCGATACAAGCCGTTGTAAAAGCGGCAAAGCTACCGCCAACCAAGGCCTTTATACCAAGTTGGGCAATGTCTTTTCTTCTTTTAGGTGCAATCTCACCAATTCCGCCCAATTGAATTCCGATACTTGAGAAATTCGCAAAGCCGCATAAAGCGTAGGAGGCAACGATGATGGTTTTTTCCGACAAAGCTTCTCCGATTTGGGCCAAATGGATATAAGCATAAAACTCATTGATGATTACTTTTTCACCTAGAAGCCCAGCGATATGTGCGCATTCAGAAAATGGGATTCCAAGGAGAAAGGCGAAGGGTAAAAATAAAACGGAAAGAATCATCTCGAGAGATAACTTAGCATTGGATGCCTTCCAGATCTCGTCAGGAACTATAGTTTGTCCCCAATCCGCAAAATTTAAAAAATTACCTAGGTAGTTCAATAAACCATTTAGTAACGCAACCAGTGCTATAAAAGCAATCAGCATAGCAACTATGTTGATTGCCATTTTCATACCAGTGGATGCTCCTTCAGCGGCAGCTTCAATGGCATTGGATTTTTTTTCTTCATTGTGATCTTTGTTAAAAACTTCTTCACTAGAAAGGTGTTCTTCCGTTTCTGGAACCATGATCTTTGCATACATGATAGCCGCCGGAGCACTTAATACACTTGCGGTAAGTAGGTGACCACCAATGTCTTTGACGAAAGGGGAGAGCATGTCTACGAAAGCAGCTAAAACGCCACCTGCGACGGTTGCCATGCCACCAACCATCAGACAATTCAGTTCAGAGCGAGTCATTTTTTGAACATAAGGTGCGATCACAAGGGGAGCCTCAGTTTGACCGATAAAAATATTTGCTGATGAGGCTAAGGCCTCTGCTCCACTAATGGGTAAAATTTTATGCATCACTGTTGCAAAGCCACCTACGATCTTTTGCATGATTCCATAGTGATAAAGTACAGACATCAAGGCGCTGAAAAAAACCACAACCGGCAATACTTTCACAGCAAAAATATATCCATTTGCCTTGGCGGGGTCCACAAGTGGGCCAGCAACAAAATTGGCACCCTCATCAGCGAAACGAATGATTGCTAAAAAGAAGTTACTGGCGGCGTGAAATAAAAAGCTCAAAAAACCAGGAAGGTTTAAAGAGGGGATACCAATTAAACAAACTGCAAGAGCAAATTGAAAAATAAGTGCTCTAATGATCAGTTTAAAACGAACTTCTTTTCGTTTAGAGCTTAATAGAAAGGCAATTGCCACGAATACTACAATTCCAAATAATGATATGATGCGTTCCACAGCGAAAAAGTCGCTGATTCTTTCCCTTAAGTCAAAGCATTAGATGATTTGTATGAGGTATTTAAGTTTTTTTAAGAATACGTCTTATTAAATTTTAATTCCCCAAAAAAGAGTATAAAAATCAGAATTAGGTTCATAAGCTTTTATAGTATTGGTGTTCATAGTCTGTCTTATTAATGATTCAAGCTCTCGAACTTCAAACTAGCTTTTCAAAGATTTCTAAACTTTGCAGAATGTCTTTCCATATTTGGGAGTTTTATTTTTTGAAGTAGCCAAAATGTCCGATTTTTTTAGCAGGAAAATCTTCTGCCGTATATTTTTTAAAACGATGGTTTTCGATGAGGAGATGTTTTTCCAGAATTTGTTTAAATTTTTTTCGCTAGATATCTCATCATCATTGGCTAATAAAATTAGAAAGGATTTAAAGATTTTTTTAAATTAGATAGTTTTAATTCGAAGTTTCATTAAATTTTCAATGTTTTGAATGCTCTTATAATTATGTTTCATTGCGTTTCAATGTGGAACATTTCAGTTTATTGGTCTAGCAAAGGTCTAGTTCAGGCAAATACGAAAGCCTAGTCCTAAAGTCTTTAGTCCTAAGACCGAAGTATTAATTGTCTGGTGGTTAACCCATACCTTTAGACAGTAGAACTTATACCCATAAAAACCCTTCGGTCCAGGCCCCACCTGGACCGAGCTTTTTTAATCATCTATAGAATTGCTATAGCTCTTTTCTGCCTACAATTCTGTGGGAGCAGTATTTTTTTCTTTTTGTGGAACAGGTTTTATAATCTGCTTCACATTTAAAAAGCATATTGAAATTTTTTGTTTTTAAATATTTACTGCAGCGAGCTGAGTTTCTTTTAAAGTTATTTGATGAGAAGGTTTTTTTTGCATCAAAATCAGAAGCCTCCAGACGAATGATGTCTTTTAAATAGCCACAGTATGCCAAGTATTTATAGGTTTTTCCCTGATTTTTTTTCTCCGTCGCAAGGCAAAGTCTTGGTTCTTCGTTTTTGGGATCGAAATACAGGTTTGTCATATATGGATACTCATTAGTACGTAAATCACTGAAGCGGAAATCATAGCTTTTACCATTGTATTCAAAAACTGGGAACATGGAGTTTTGTATAGCTAAGTCATCTTTGAAACTAGGTCTCATGTAGTTTTCACCAAAAGTAAAATGAAATCCTCCATGTTTCTGCTTAACACTCACAGTGGCTTTTAAGATTTCAGTATTTATTTTAATCCCGCCAAAAAAATAGTTTTGTTTCAAGGTAATTCTAGAGTCTTTAATCCGAATTCTCGAATACATCCAGTCGTGGCCATAAGGCTCTATACTGACTACTGGACTTAGTTTAATCTCATTATTTTTTTGGTAACCAAACCTTAGGTGCCCGTCAATCTTAGAGTTTTTATCAAACATAAGATCGGTATAGTGCTTTCCTGTAAAAATCCTGTGACCATCAATGCTTGTATAGGTTTGACCATAAAGAAAGTCGGTCAAGCTATCTTCAGAGAAAGAAATGATAGTTTTTAAAGTTTTAGTGTCTTCAAAGTAATGTCTATCTTCGGGAACTAATCTTTTTTCAAACCAGTTGACACTTTGAATAGGAAAAGCGAAGCCGTCTTTAGATGCATAGAGCAGGTCAGTGGCAATCACCAGCTCATGGTAGTCTTTTTCGGTATAGGTGTTAAAAGCTTTTGAGCTAATAATGGCATTAAAAAAACGAACTTTTCTGGAGTCAGGATGGACGAATATTGCTGGTTTTGATTTTATACTTAAGAAATGCTCTCTTATCTCTAGTGCATCTCTGTAAATCAGTTCATGTAGAATTAGTCCTGCTTTATGGTTTTCAGACATCAAATCCCATAATGGTTTAGCTATTTTATACCTTTTGTCCTGGGGAAAAAGTGGTTTTTCTTGAATGGCTAATTGTAGCTGTCGGCAGTTTTGTTTATAGCTACTACTGCCTGAGTCATCTATAGGGCCAAGTTTTTCTTTCCATGAAAAATTTTTTTCTGAAAAAAAATCTTCGTACCATTTTAAATATCGTTGTGCTCGAAAAGAATCAAACTTAGAAAGACGATTCAAGGCTTCACGGACTTTATGGTCGAAGCTAGCATTGTCAGGGGGTAGGTCTAAGTTTTGTATGTATCCGCGATCAAAAGCTTGATAGTAATCAAGAAGCTCTACGGTTCGCGTTTTTTTATCCTCAGATTGACATACTATGGCATCACCTCCATTGCCTTCTCTTGAGGCCAGTAATTGAATTGATAGTGTCGTTGCCAACAAAATGTATAAAAGCTTCATTGCTCTTCCCCTTCGTCTGATATTATTAATGGAAATAAAGATATACTTAATTGATATACGCTGTCTTTTTCTGTTGAGTCTTCTAAGAAGTCACTCAATTGCCTACGAAACTGAGTGATCATGTCTTTAGCTTCGTCAATTTTATCGCGAGAACAGGACATCATTATAGAGCTTTGGTCTCTAGACTCTATTTTAACGGTATCCATACTTTCTTTTGCTTTTTCTAAAATACTTTTTTGGGCCTTTTTATGGGCGTAAGATGTAAAGTTCTTGTTTAATATGTGAGTACTTCTTCCTTGAGATACATCTTCCCAATTTCCATTTGGATGGATTTTTAGTAAACCTACTCTTTGTAGTCTTTGTAGACACGCTAAAACTTCTTTTGGTGTTAGGCTTAGTTTTTTAGCAAGCCAATTTAGATCAGGTTTAAAGTCTTTGAGACTCATCATTTCAAGAATTGCGTAGTGCTGCCATTCTGCAATAACATCAAACTGATCAAGACTTAGTTGGTAACGCTCCTCTTGTCTGTAGTCTATTTCCGATGGGTTTTTGAAACTTTCGATGTTTCTTAGGCTAAGATTTAGTAGTTTTCCTAGTCGATCAATTTGCTTGTTAGAAATCTTTCGTTTACCTCGAATTAGTTTTGATAACAAAGATGGGTCGGTTTCAAGATCTCTAGCGAAAGAGCGAAGTGAGTACGCAGAATTTGAATTCATACGCCTTTTGAGTTCTCTTTCAAGATATACCCTAAATTGTTTTACAGCTTGCAATCTGCTTGGTTCGAAGTTCTCCATGAGCATTCTTATAAACCTTTAAGGAATTTAGACAAGAAAAATGTCCACAAAGCGTGGACAAAAACTGTCCACAGGAGGGATTCACTTTGATTACAAATTATCTGGTAATAAAAAAAGACTGGTTTTGTGTCTCAGTTCGAAAGCAGTGGGTTTAAATGCTTCGAAGCTTAGCTTGAAGCAATGAAAGATAGATTAATTGCTCTGCGTCCAAAAAACCAAGCTAACTGGAATAGCGGCATTTTTAAAGTTTAATATCTTACAGCTTTTGTCTTTAATAAATTGTAAACAAAAGTCTCTACGTTGTCTTGGTACGAGTAAACAGCCACTTTTAGCTTTTGAGTTCATCAGGTTCTGTAAAAAAATACGTAGTTCTGATTTTGAAAACTTCATTCTTTCATCGTAGGGAGGATTAGATAAAATTAGATCTGCGCTACTAAACTGTAGAATGCTATCCGTTGCGGATGCCACAACAAAATTAGAGATGCCAGAATATTTCTTTAAGTTTTCCTTAGAATTTAAAATGGCTTGTTCGG
>JAYZXX010000270.1:0-11489 GCA_036140815.1 Bdellovibrionota bacterium
TGGTTCGCTAGACGTTCAGCGACTGGAAAGTCGCCTCACCGCTCACTGCGTGGCGGAAAAGCAATGCTTTTCCTATTATCCACGCTGAGTTCAAGTCTCGTCTCAGGTACCAAGCTCCCAAATTTCTGAAAAGTCTTTCATAATTCTAGAAACCCTTGAAAGCTTACTCAGCACAACAAGATTAATCTTCCCCCTAGCAATATCAAAAAGCATTTTTTGAAGCTCTAGGCGATTTTCCTTACACCAGTTCTCGTTTTCGTCGAGAATACCCAATCAGGGATAGTATCTAGTTTTCTATCATAGGGAGACTTGTTTTTACTCGTTTTGTGCCTTTGATAAAATCATGAAATGAAATTAGAATCTATGCCTTTTTGTTCAAATTTTATCCTTAAGTCATTTACTACAAGATCATGAGCTAAAGAATTTCGATTAATTCATCGGATCGTAATCTCTTTTGCAACCCATTACTATAGCAACCAAAGTGCCAAAATAGCTTTTTGGGTATTTTTAATAACTTAGATAAAAGTGCGACAAAAAACACTGCACCTGCGCAGTAGTTTTTCTAATCGTTACTCTAGCTAAAAATTCTCTTATCTTTTTTATCTCTAAGTTTTCATGCAGCAAGAACTCAAAATAATTACAGCTCAATAACATCACACAAACATCACAACCTCCTTTTTTTACTACTAACCAAGGCAACAACAATGCCAAAAACCTGAGAATAGAAAAAGTTATGAAAATTAAATGCTTAGAAAGCTAAATGCAGATAAGATCATCGTTCTCAAATTTAAGAAATCTCAATTGTGATAAAGTATCGCTAGAGCTTACTTCTCCAAAAGAAGAAAAGCCCTGGTATATATGAAAGTTACAGAAATAATTTGAATGCTATTTATTTTCTCACTATTAAGAAAGGTGGGGGGGTGAGAAAGCAAGTAATTCTATGTAGTTATAAACTCATGTGTATTAGTATTTTACAGTGAAAAAAGAGATTACAGAGGGGCTAGCTTTTTTTATAAAAGCTGAGAGAATACATGGGTTACGAAATTAAAACCATTAATTTTTTTAATCCCATCTACTATGATTGCAAAACTATTATTTATCTCTTTTTTTAGCTATTTCTACTGCGTTTGTGCAAAAGCAAGTAGATGCAATACTCTCTTAAAAATAGATGAAAAACAAATACAACTAAGTGAAATATATAGTTTAGAGGGAGATTCTAGGTTTTCATCAACTCCACTAAAGTTTCGACAATCAGCTCAAGAATTACTACAAAATGAACTGTTGTCTGCTAAGGCTAAATTAGAGGTCTCAGGGGCTTCCAAGCAGGTCAAAACAGTCCTTTATCCATTCTCTGGCTTTGATGCTCAGACACCAATTTTATTGTTTCCAAAATCTAAAAATATTATTGCTGTTGATGAGGCACCATTTGTAAAAAATCTTGATAGTTTTGTTGAAGCAGGACAGTTCTACCATCGTTCAGGTCGTAATGAAAATCGGTATTATCTAGTAGGGCTTTCCAAGCAAATCCCTAGCGTGGCTAATGCCATAGTATCTCTCTTGGCATCAAATATTAAAAACTTTCGGATTATAAAAGTATGGGCCTACAGTGATAAAGTTAATTATGAAATGAAAATGGGCAAAAAAGTATACAATATTCATGGTACGATTCTTTTTGATTCGGGACCTGGTACAGAAGTTCGAAGTTATACTCATGTTCAGTCTTTAATTCGGGATTTTGAGAATCCTAGCTATTATTGGTGGTTTGAAAAATTAAAAGATTACGGGCTTGATGCAGTAGTTTCGAAAGCGGCTTTGCAAGGTTTTGTTGGCTATGCACCCCAATTAGGAAGGGAAATTCTTAAGGAGCTTGAAAAAAATAAAGGTATATTTCTAGACGGAGAAGATGGTATTCTTGTATACAAGAGATTAATTCCCCGAGATAGCCTCTCGCAAAACAAAAAAGCAACTTTGTATTCATTTCCTTGGTTTACCGGAGGATATGCAGAGGGAACAATGATTAGTTTTAATCCTCAAATAAAAGGCTTGGAAACTCTAAACCACTAGTATTCCGAAGACCACAACGCCATAAAGTCTAGGCGAAAACATAAATGGTCAGTCTACAAAAAGCTGAGCATTTTTCATTTGGGCCTATGTTTCAATACGTATTTTTATGAGGTTCTGGCTTTTTCTCATCCGCCCAAGATTTCTAATATCCAGTAATTACTTTAGAATACGCCCCATACCTTGTAAGTCCTTTTTCATGAGCTTTAACCGTAGCCACTGCCATGTCCTTCACAGTAAAGCCATGTTGCACAATTGCCCCTATAGCCAAAACAATAATGTCTCTAAATAAATCATTTAGAACTCGCACAAAAACCTCCTTTAGCTTTCCCTTTTCTCTCAAACGCAGCAAAGAACTAGCAATCGAACTTACCGGACGATTAAAATGAACAGCAAGCCTCTAATAGCTATAGTTATTCTCTTTTCTAAAAAATACTAATTCACCAAGGTCAATTTACGGTCGTCTCCAAACAATCCCATATTCCTCAGAAGTAGTATTTGGTTCGACCAGTGTATGATGGCGGGCACCAAGCTTTTCTTTTGGTAATTTAAAAACTTTCTTTTTACCAATTAGTACATTTGTTTTGAACTCTCTAAAAGGCTTCGATGCCCCCACCTCCCCCTCCCCGTGTTTAAGCTAGATTTAGTACAAAAGCCCTATGACAACGCAAAAGGAATAACTTACAGTACAAAGAAGACTTTAAACTCAAAAGATTTTAAAATTCAGTTCGGCCTTTCTCGCTAGAAAAAAGTAGTTCAAACTTTGACTATAAAATAATCTTGATCCCAAAAAAAGCAAATTAGTATTCATACAAGAAGTCTCAATAGTCAATCCCTCGAAAACCACACCAAATATTTTGATACCTTGAACACTAAGAGCAAACATGGAATTATGCAAAACTGTGTTTCCATTTGATTTAGCCGAGACTTTAAGTAAATATCAGTCAAGAAGAGGTATTAATGAAAAAGTTTTTTCAAGGATATAAAAAATTTTTGATTCGTGGCAATTTAATGGACTTAGCTGTTGGCATCATGGTCGGCACTGCATTTACGGGAATCGTTAAATCTTTTGTAGCTGATATTTTAACACCAATCGTTTGTCTTTTCCTTGGAAAAGCAAAGCTCAGTGAATGGAGCTATAGTATCCAATACGGACAAGGAAAAGACCAAATCCTCAGTATTCCCTATGGGTCTTTTCTACAAGCAGGTATCGATTTTTTGATTTTAGCATTCGTAATCTATAGCTTAGTAGAAATTATGAATAATTTGAAAGAAAAGGCCGAAGACCCTCAGGACACATCAGTGCCTACCCCCAAAGACATCGAGCTTTTATCTGAAATTAGAGATCTTCTCAAAAAAAACCAAAAAAATTAAACTAACTTCACAACGGAAAATGAATTGGTTAAATACACTCTTTTTTCAATCGTAAATAGTGTCGATTTCTATACGGCCTATCGCCTTTAGATATTTTCATTCTTTTGCGAAATTTATTTAGTTGTCAATTTTAATACCACTTCAGTTAAAACGCGACAAAAAGTCAATTGAGTCCCACCATGATTTCCCGGGTGATTTCATTATTTTAGAAACAATCAGCTTACTTAAACCTGTCCTAATCCAATCAATTAAAGTGAACTAGTATATGAAACTTTCCTTAGCAATAGGCTTATCTTAAGAATACTTAACAAGTTTTCTGTCAATTTATGAAAATTAATGATATAGAAGCTGCAAAGAATCAAAAATGCTCGGAGGGCAATTATGAAGAATTTACTTCGCTTAATGAAATCTCTAATCGCACTTGGTTTATTGCTTAGCTCAACAGCTATGGCAAAAGATCAAAATTTCTATGAAAGCCTGGATGAGCTTTTATCTGCCAAAGCTGAGCAGACTGGTTTTGTTCAACAGTTAGGGTATCTTGAATATCACCCAGATGATATTTATGAAAATCACTACTACCTAGAAAATCCATACACCCTACCTGCCCTTGGTTGGAAAGGTAAAATACTTTGCTTCTTAGGAGATGCCAAGGAGCTAAAAACAGTCCCTAACATCGGCTCTTCTTTAACGAATCCACCTCATCAAATGAAGTCTTACGTTAAGCTAGTTATTTTAGATGAAAGTAAAGTTCAGTTAAGCAATGTAATTGAAAGAAGATATTATAGTCGAAATACTGTTGAAGAAAAGCCATTTGAAATATTAGAAAGTGGAACAAAAACCATCTCTAAATGCAAATAAGTTTTTTAATTTTACAAGTGATGCAAAAGCCAGCTTCATAGCTGGCTTTTTTATTGATTAAAACAATGGATAGAAAACTTTTGAAAAGGCCTCGTAGTCTTCAAACTGAGGCATATGCCCAAGGCCTCTTAATTCAATTAATTTGATGTTTTTAGGGTTTAAGGCTTCAATTTCATTTCCTAAATTTTGATATAGCCCAAGTTTTTTATCTACCCCTGGTTTTTTCCATCCCCTTCCAGGGCCAGTACGATCTCGAGTTCCCAGTATTAGATGAGTTTTAATTTTTAAAAGTGGTATTTTACTCACTATTTCATCGCCAAAAATTGGCTCGTAAGTTAAAGCATTGTTCCAAGCTACTAATTCCCAGTCAGGCCCTTTTCTCCAGCCTTTAAATGGCTCTAACAAGTCCTCATAGGAATCACTCCATTTTCCATCATAGTAGTTCTTTTTTTGGTAGTTACGAAACATATCTACCGTCTTTGCCACTTCTTTTTCATAGAAAAACTCTGGATCTTGGTACTCTACAAATCTCAAATAGTCCTCGAGACCAATTGGATTTACCAATATCAGTTTTTTAACTTTTGGACTCATTACACTCAAGTGCACCGATAACATCCCCCCCATGGAATGTCCTACCAAAGTGTATTGGTCAATATTTAAATGAGCCAAGAGTTTTCTAGTGTTTAAAGCCAATTGCTGAAAACTGAATTGATAATTTTTAGGCTTACTACTTTTACCAAAACCAATTTGATCCGGAATGATCACTCGATAGCCTTTCGCTACCAATTCTTTAGCAATCTTATCGAAGTAAAAACCGGCAAAGTTCTTTCCGTGAAGTAGAACAGCGACTTTCTTTGAGTCCTTTGCACCCAAGTCGCCAAAGCTCATCTGCAAACTCTGTTTTTGCGAGCTAAATTTAAATCTCTTAACATTAAATGGATATTCAAAACCAGACAATTCTGCGTCATAGCCTTTATCCAATACACATAAAGTTCCACAGGCCGTAAGACTTAACACAAGCATAGCCGCAGCTAATATTTTAATCATAAAAATCCCCTTTGTATTTTCTCTAACATCATCTCCTTGAATGTATGGTGATGTAAAGCTTTAGACACAAAACAAAAGGAATCAAACGGATTTTTTCTATTATCTCTAAAACTGAGTTTTTGCATTTTCGGGAAAACGGACCAGATCATTTTTCCAAAAGACCACTTCGATACTATTACCTGATGGATCAAACACATACCATGAAGTTGAAAATGGATATTGTACCGGACTATTATAAGAGGTTCTTAGCATATAATCTTTCACCTTCTGCGCGAATGCTTCCTCATCCTGCAATCGAAATGCCATATGGTTAAGTTTATGATATCTTTTCCCTTCATATTGCACACGCTCTTTTTGCTCAGATATGGCCAACATACTATCGCCACTTTTTAATATCCCCCATTTGGCATTATTGGTCCCATACCCAGACTCAACCAACTCAAAGCCAAAAACCTTATTGTAAAACTCTAAACTTGTCTGAAAATCATTAACACTAAAATTTAAATGATCAATTCTAACTTTTTCCATATATTTCTCCTTATGTCTAAATCTACTTTCGTGAAACATTGACAGTTTATCAACCTAACTGCTAATCTATCGTCATATGGACAAAATATTAGATGCCACATCCAGACAATTAGCTCAGAATATTATTCAGCTTAGAAAGTCGCAGAATTTGAGTCAGCTTGCCCTAGCAAAAAAATCGCAAATTCCAAGATCAACCATAAGCTATATCGAATCTGGAGAGGGAAACCCCTCTTTATCAAACTTATTAAAGTTAGCAAATAGTCTACAAGTTAGCCTTGAAGAACTCATTAAAATACCAAGACCAAAAATTCAATACATCCCTAAAAAACAAGTACCCTCCCAATGGAAATCTCAATCCTCCATAGAAATTAAAAAAATTCTCCCTGATCCCATTGAGGGCATGGAAATCGACAAAATGGAATTTGAGCAAAAAGCAATTATGAAAGGCACCCCTCATCTTCCAAGCACGAAAGAATACTTTTACGTAGTCTCAGGAAAAATTCGTGTCTATGTGAACAAGGAGCGCTTCGATTTAAGTAAAGGAGATGTTTTGGCCTTTCCTGGAAACTTAAAACATGCCTATGAAAATTTAAGCGATAAATGCTCAGCTGAGGCATTTAGTGTTGTGGTTTTTTCACCGGAATATTACTAGATTAATTTTTACGCAAAACTGCAAAATAATATGACAGTATCGCTAGATTGGTTATCCTTTACTTTGTTAAAAAAGGGAGAATCCATGAAACGTTTAATTTGCAGTCTATTTGCCATTAGCTTAGCCTTTAGCTTTAATTTAAATGCCGAAGCCACTAAAAAAGAAACGAAAGCAAAGAAAGAGTCTGAAGAATCCAAACCTAAAACTCAGATGGTTTTACTAAAAACCAATAAAGGTAAAATAAAACTAAAGTTAAACCGTGAAAAAGCCCCCAATACGGTGGACAACTTTATTGCTTACGTAAAAAAAGGACATTACAAAGGAACAATTTTCCACCGTGTGATTGATGGTTTTATGATTCAAGGTGGTGGTTTCAAAAAAGATTTAAGCAAAAAATCTACCAATGATCCTATTGAAAATGAAGCGAACAATGGGCTAAGAAACACCAAATACAGTATCGCCATGGCTAGAACTAATGATCCACATTCAGCTAGCGCTCAGTTTTTCATTAACGTAAATGACAATGACTTTTTAAACTTTACTGACGAAAGCCAAAATGGCTGGGGATACGCCGTATTTGGTGAGGTAACCGAAGGAAAAGATGTGGTAGATAAAATAAAAGCAGTTAAAACAGCCACTCAAAAAGGAATGCAAGATGTACCCGTTGAAAGCGTTGTTATTGAATCTGCAGAACTTCTATAAATAAATTCTGTCAACTAAGCCCTACTCAAATAGGGATTCACTTTTTTTCAAAAAATTGTATAAACTATTTCTACTCAAACCTATCTATATTTGAGTTCAGCTAGTAACCTAAAAATCCAACCACAATGATCATCCAATCTTTACTAAAGCAAGCTATGCATTTAAAATTGCGTACTACCTAAAAAGTATTAGTAAGTTGAATCTAAAACAGTTTCAACTATGTTTGTTAAGAGTCTCAACTTCATAGGAAACGAAACTTGGAAGTTTTAAAAAATTTAAAATATCTAGTTCTGTACTTTTTAATGGGCGTTTTCTTAAGCCCTAGTATTTCCTTTGCAAATGAATGTTACAGTAGTGCTGGAAAACGAAAGTTACCGAACCTGACAAAAGTGGAATTACAAAGAACTAGAAGGTCTTTAAAGAAAAAGGGTATATCGGCCCATTTTATTATTTCTGAGAAACTAGAGGTTCTAAAAGGGCACTTTCCAGACAATAAAATTTTCCCAGGCGTATTGTACGCTCAAATGGCTGCTAACTTGATAAAACGGCAAGAATTAGTCTTTGGCGAATCTGTCTATTTTTCTGAGGTTCCCAAGTTTAACAACAAAGCTATGGGTACTCCAGGAAGCCGAGTTGTTTTAGATGTACAACTGGGTGAATCAAAAGGAAAACAGAAAACATGGACCGTACAAGTCAAAGATCGCGACAATGAAAAGGTGATTTTTTCTGAAGGAGAACTTATTAGTAGTTCAATCCCCAAAGATTTTTATAAAAAAAGTAGCGCTACGGAAGACCTCGCTTCTTGGGAAAGTTTGTATTCACCGGCGGAAAGCTCAGCTTTTCTTAAACACGAAAAGGAAATTATCTTTCCAATTGAAGTACTAAAATATCAAAGACCTAAAGATTTTTCTTTGATAGAAAATCCAAGCCTGGAAAATTTGGAGCTATTAAATCACAAAGTATTCACTCAAGTAAAAATACCTAAAACTCACTTATTGATGGAAAACCTTGATTCTAGCCGCAGTCACCTCCCTATAACGAATTTTTCGGAACTTGGCGCTCAAGTGGCTCTATTGATTTTGAAACCTAGCTTTACGGGAAAGCTCCCCTTTGATGTATTGTTAAGAGGAGTGAATAAGGTTAGCATCCATCAAGCGATTCATTCAGATCAGTCCTATTTCGTCGTTTCCGAGGTGGTTTCTGCCAAATACAGAAAAAAAATGGATGCTCTGTCTGTTGAATTTGTTTCTGAGATGTTTGATGCTCAGCAA
Source organism: Bdellovibrionota bacterium (assembly GCA_036140815.1). Lineage (GTDB taxonomy): Bacteria > Bdellovibrionota > Bdellovibrionia > Bdellovibrionales > UBA840 > UBA6502. The sequence continues at coordinate 8,494 of JAYZXX010000270.1, forward strand.
AACTTAGTCGCTACAGCCACTATATCAGGCTTAATATTGAATAAAGCCGAAGAGCAATAGACTCGCTACATTATTTTTCTTTCACTCTTGAATCATAGAATTTTCTCCTCAAAGATATAAACAAACTTTGAGGAGAAACTACAATGGCAAACTTCTTAAAAATTATTTTTCTATGCAGTATCAGCCTTCAATTGAATGCAAAAAGCCTTCATGACTTTATCCAGTCTATAAATCAAAGTACAAGCCTAGAAGACTATGGTTCAAAAGTTCAAAACCTAAAGGAGGCCTTAGAGTCTAAAAAGCTAATCCTATCCCTTGATGAATGTGAACAACTAGAGACCCAAAGCTTTGAAAGCATCGGTTCGATCTATTCCATTTCATTAGAACACCCAGAGCTTTTTCCAGCAAAGTGTATTGACCAGTTAAGCCTAAAAGCAGCTTTGATCCGCCAGCATTTTTCTAGCTTTAAAGAAAATCGCATAGCAATATCTCCAGTGCATGTAGATGCAGATTTACTCAATGAATATAGCCTTAACTACAGGAAAGGTCCCGTCTTGATAGATGGGGGTTTGGCTAAAGGCTTTATAGCGCTTACTTTTGACGATGGTCCCCACCAAGTATTTACGAAGGAAATTTTTGAAATTTTGCAGGCTGAAGAGATTCGCGCTACTTTCTTTAGTGTGGGTAAAAACCTAGAAAAATATCCTCATATTGTGCGCTTAGGGATTGATAACGGCCATAGCTATGGCTCTCACTCTTATGATCATAGCAATCTACCAAAACTTTCCCTTAGAAAAGCTAAAACTAATATACAAAAGGGAATTGAAGTATTAGAAAACTTAAGTAACCAATCTCATCCATTTTTTCGATTTCCGTATGGAAGCAAAAATTCACGCCTTAAAAACTATGTGAAAAACTACCCCTTAGCAGATTTTTATTGGAGCTTAGATTCAGAAGATTGGAAAATTCGAAACCCCGAAGAGCTATACAGCTCCGTTGTTAAAAAAATTAATCAAAAGCAATCTGGAATTATTTTATTTCATGATATTCAACCACAAACTCGCGCCATTCTTCCTAGCCTAGTTAAAAACTTGAAAAAGGCTGGATACAAATTTGTTATTTTTAAAAAATAGCTTCTAAAGAATTTATTCTTTTAAGAAGTAAATTCTAAAAATAGGCCTGTAGTTAATTTTTCCTAACACGGCGCCAATCCCCTTACTTATAAAAACTTGAACACAAAGATTGGGTATGCAATTTAACACTCTTTTCGTGTATTTACTTTTTTGTACAAAAAAGTGCCTTGTGCCTTGATCGCCTACTAACTACAAGATAATGAAAATTAAATCAGATCGAGTTTCAGTTATATGTAGATAGAGCAAAAAGCTAAGTTTTAGGAATTTTATTTGAGCTTTCCTAAATAAATACACAGAATCAGTAAATCAGCTGATCAAATTTAATAAATCAAAACAAACACAACAAATGCTTCAACTAGTTGCAAACCTAGACCTTTTCGAAAAGCATTTCTTTAGGCTAGCCATAAGGACTATTAATCAAGAACTTTATCTCATTCAACACTTTGCATTCTTGTTGAAAGAATTAAAAAGCTTCGCAAAAATTTATATATGTTCGAAATTAAAAAGTACTTACATAGCGGATCGAAGATACAGCATTTGAGTCAAATCAAAGGCATTTTTTTAGAATCAACCGAACTTGTTTTATCTACAGAAGAAGAAAAAAACGAGGCTTTCAAAAAATGGACTGAGTACTACATTGAAGCTCATCCTGAATGGATCTATTTAGCTCTAGAAAACAATATCGTGAAAGCCTACATTCTCGTTTGTCCAGACTCGGAAAAGGCATTAAATCTAAAGAAAGTCTTTCGCTCCTACGAACTATTCTCAGATCAATTTTCTGATTTTCCAGCACATATTCACATCAATGCGTCGACTAAATTTAGAGGCCAAGGCTTGGGAAGTAAGCTAATAGAGGCGGTTTGTACTGAATTAGAGAAAGAACATAAAAATGGAATCCATATTGTGACTCGACCAGATTCGGACAATGTTCAGTTTTACCAAAAACTTGGATTTTCTCATCAAGTGCAAAGAAGTTTTGATGATTTTAGACTATTGTTTATGGGAAAAACTTTAACTTAATACAATTGAAATTTAGAGTCTGCAAGGATGCGGGAGCTTTATTATGAAAATTATTTTTATGACCAGTATGATGCTGGTATTAAACGCCAGTCTTTTTGCTCAAGTAAATATTGAACTTGATGCGACGAAGTCTTTCAAACCACCTGTAAAAAAAGTAGAGCAAGAACAATGGCCAAAATTCTCTGATGATCTATTTGGCCAAGAAATGCAGTTGGCGCTGTTTAGACAAATCAAAAAGTTCAAAACAAAAAAATTAAGCCAATCTATATTTTTTGATAAAAATAAATACTCAAGCAAAATCATTCCAGCCAGTATTCTTGCCTTCCAAAAGTTTTTCAATGAATGGAAAGATTGCCTAGAAAACTCAGAAACAAAAAAAGTGTTTTGCCGAGACCAGTTTAATCAAAGACTAAAAGCAAATTTTAATCTTTATAGACCTAAAGACCAAAGCCCCTCTAAAGGAAGTCTTTTTACTGCATACTACACTCCAACCATTGAGGCGAAACTTCACCCCGAAGGAGAGTATCAATGGGGCATTTACCGTAGACCAAGAGAAGACAAATTACTTGATTTGGATCGAATTGATATTGATTTTAAAAAGAAACTACAATTTAGCGCTTATGATTTAGTATATACCAAGGACCTCTTCGATAACTATGTACTGCAAATTCAAGGTGGAGGTCGATTAAAAATTATCAATGAAAATGGTATCCACTACCAATATATTAGCTACGAAGGTACTAATGGTAAAAAGTGGCGCTATATCTCGCAGTATATGAAGAAAAAGGGCTATATCAAAAATTTAAGTAACGCCTCACAAAAACGTTTTTTAAATGCTAATCC
>JAYZXX010000271.1:0-7843 GCA_036140815.1 Bdellovibrionota bacterium
CAACATATCGAACACGCCTTGGAAAACGAAGTTCCTATGATTATTACCTCCCTTGGTGGGCCTAAAGAAGTGATCAAAAGAGCCGAAGGAACGAAAACAAAAATATTTTGTAATGTTGTTGGTTTAGAACATGCTAAAAAAGTGGCCGACCTTGGAGCCGATGGACTGATTTCAGCTGGAGCAGGAGCTGGCGGGCATGCCGGTGAAACCTCCCCTTTTGCTTTGATTCCTTACCTGAAAAAACACGTAGATCTGCCTCTGATTGCAGCCGGTTCTATTGTTGATGGAAAGGGAATGGCTGCCGCTTTAGCTTTAGGCGCTGATGCCATTTATATGGGGACTCGCTTTATCGCTTCTAAAGAATCAACCGTAGACCCAGACTATAAAAAGGCCATCATCAAAGCCCACCCACAAGATATCGTCAACACTGCTCAAGTGGATGGATTTCCAGGAAATTTCATCAGAACACCTCTACTAGAAAAAATGGGTATCGAACCCGGAGTAATCGAAAGCCTGGCTAGCCACAATAAAAAAATCAAAAGAGCTATTAGTTTATTTCGGGCTGGAAAAAGTTTGTTGGCACCTGATAAAACGAAAGTTAGCTATAAAACAGTTTATAGCGCTGGGCATGGAGTTGCTATGATTGATGAAATACTAAGTGCCGACGAAATCATTCAAAATACTGTAAATGAGTATCGTCAGCTCTTACAAAATCTCCCTAAATAAATTAGAAGTATAAAATACCTGGAAGTTTGATTTGGAAATCACGATCCGTGATTTTCGTATTAGCAACACTGTTCCACACACACTGCTCAAAAGCTTCACTGGCGGAGTGTTCAGATCCAACATTGGAAACTCTTAAGACGCCATTTGCTTCTACCACCATAAAGTCAAGCTTTCCCAAAACCAGCGGGTTGGTCTTCCACTCTTTTACGTAGCATGGATTTATAGCCTCGATGTAGTTTTTAAAACTAGCCTTCACCCTACCATATTTTAGTTCCACTCTAGTTGGCGCTAAGGCTGACTTAAGCGTCTTGCCTGTATAAGGATTTAATAATTCTTTAAGAGACAGCTTCCAACTATCCGACATCTTCTTTAAAGACTCTTGTAATTGCACTGGAGATTGGTAAGAAAAAATCACTTCGTCATTTTTTAATTCAAACCTCATTGCTCCTATATAGCTAGTTCGATCTCTCTTTACGAAAAACTTTTGAGTCAGTTTATTTAATAGAAAATTACGTTTCCCAAAAGAAATGGCTTCCACTTGGTAGGTTCGATTCCCAGCAAGTTCAAATAAAACACCATCTCTTGGGTTCTTGTCATCTTCTACTACCAACTCAACCAAGTCCCCAGCAGAATCCCGCAAGTACAATTTGTGTTCACCTTTCGGTAAGTTCACTAAATCATACTGCATCGCTATGTAAGTATTTTCTTTTTGATTGTAGTCCGAACGATTTACTTCGTTCAAACTGGAAAAATGAGCACAGCTCCCCATCATTACCACCAACATTGAATACACTAATAGATTCAAGGCAAATACAATCGGCTTATTTTTAATTACGTACCACATTCACAACACCTCGTTATTTGTCGATCACAACTACTACAAAGACTGTGCCTAGTTCTTTTAAATTAAACTGAATGCATTTCTCTAAAATAAAATAAGGATTTCAATTACTTAAGATTGTGAGGCAAAATGCACCTGTGACCATTTTTGTATTATAAACTCTACTCGGTAAGGCTTTCAGGCAATGCCCCATTTGGTCGGCCTAGAATTGTCACAATGAAGAATTTAGTCGATCAAAAACTTCGCCTCCAAACTAAGATTTTCTTCCGTCAAGGGATGAACGAAACTCAATTTAGCTGCATGTAACATTAGTCGGTAAGATTCAGAGCTCTCAGCAATGAAATAAAACGGGTCCCCTAGAATTGGTAATTCGCTTTCGAATAGGTGAACACGAATTTGGTGAGTACGGCCTGTTTTAGGTTTCACATGGAAAGGCAAACACTGCAATTTTGTGAAAATGCTTTTCAGTGAATCTGAGATTTCACTCAACAAAGGATGCTCCCAGTCCATCTTTATAAATTCAGTTTTGGCATAATCCCCACCAGACTGAACCGACTCCATTCTTAGCTGCTTTGTTTCAATCCCACTTTTCTTTCGAGCCAAATGATTCTCAACGATAAACCGATCCTGCACGATTTTCTCCGTAGGATTCAATGAGATAGCTATATACTCTTTTTGAATCGTTCTGCCTTCAAACTGTTTCGTGATGTTTTTGTTCGCTGATTTTTTTTTGGTAAACAAAACTAAACCAGAAGTGTCCACATCCAGACGATGATGAAGTCCTGCATAGACTTTATCGGGATGCTTAGATTTAGCCATCAAATACCTTTTTACAGCTGCATACAAATGGTCGCGTTTCGGATCTAATGAGGCCTGGGTATTTAAACCAGAAGGTTTATTGACAACAATGATTGCATCATCTTCAAAGACCACACGCTCTGAACTTAGTTCAAATTGAATGTTGATTTCTTCATCTTTTGCTAAAAGAAATTCTCGGGGTAAAAATATTAAAACTCTATCCCCTATGGATAATTCCCTACTAGCACGAGGTCGCTTATCCCCATTAAGATGAACTCCTCCTGTATCTATGATTTTTTTAACTTCTCTTTTGGAAATTGGAATATGGCGAATGTCTTTTAAAAAAAGATACACAGACTCTTTTAAGCTATAGCCGTCAAGTTCTTTAGGCGTTTCAAATTGGAAGGTTTTCTTTTGACTCATTTCTATCCGAACCTTTTTCCTAGTAATTGTAAAGAATCACTAAAACTATCAGCGATTTGTATAATCGCAACAAAGTCCCCCTCAACAAAAGGGTCAGAAAGAAAAGCAAATCCATCTATGATTCCCTTTTCATCCCATTTAAGAGGAAACTTAGAACGAAGATCATTAAAAGACTTAGTATCTAAATTCTGTAGACCTAAAAAGTGTCTTTTATGAACTACATGAAAAAATGCCTTAATCCCAGGGCGTACTTTTTGTGAAAGCTTTGATTTAATAAAACCCATATTATGGCGCAAGTTAATCTCTACTAAAGGCTTTACATACAGCTTGTTGTTTTTTTCAAAAATAAAACAATCCACCCCTAGAACAGAACGATACTGAAGCTCTTTCAGTTTTTCTGTCAAAAATATTTTTAAGTCTTCTAAAAGATTATATACATTCAAACCAAATTCGTTGCCTTCATTCCAAAAACGATTAATTCGATCATCTACTGAATCAAAAAAGTTTTTACCAATCACACCACCTTGATACTTCCCTTTTGGATCGGCAAAAAACCTAGCAAACCCGCTATTAAAAGAAGCCTTCTGCTCATTAAAATCCATCTGTAAAGAAAAATCCATGGAACGATCAAATTTTTTCTCTAATACAAAAGATGAATTGGTTTTAAGTAATTTTTCAGAAAGCCCTCTTAACTGCTCTTTACTCTCAACAAAACTTAAGCCTCGACCACTAAGTGCCAAAGGAGCCTTCACGACAGCTGGAAAATGACTCCATTTTTCTATATCTTCTAGTTCCTTTACTTCTATGGCTAGATCCTCTACCCGAATCAGCTGAGGATATTTTCCCGAAAAGAGATCTAAAAACTCTCTAAGTAATTCCAAACTCTTTTGTTGGGTATGGAAACATTCGTATTTATCTAAATGTTCTCTAAACTCTTCACTTTCATTTTCTAGCAACACCTTAGAACTGGTATAAGAGTTCCCCCAAGGCCGAAAATCAGCAATTTTACGTGATCTTCGTATCGCTTTCCAATTGGAGTACTTCACTTCTTCACAATAAGGAAAACCAAGCTTTACCAAATCTTCCTTATACTCCTCAGAACTATAGTCTTGCACGAGGAGAATGTCCTGCTCAAGAGAGAACAAATGCGGTAAATGCTGAAGTGAGCGTTTTAAGTTTTGAGTCAATTTATCTGGAGTATAGGTGTTTTTGAGCGAAGAAATTTCAGCTTCAACTTCTGGATTGAAGAGACGCAATACTGGTGGTCGTTCTCTTGAGGATCTATATAACTTTAACCGCTTAATATAATCATCATCAAAACCAGCTCGTTTTCTGCCCTCTTCATCAAAAAACTTTCCTTGCGCTTTCGCTCTTTGCAAGCCCATAGGAAAAACCAGTGAGTTTTTATGACGATCAAAAAGACTTGCTCTCGGAGCATCACTCCATTTTTCAAACCAATGCAGTCCAAAAGACACATGCCTTATCTCGTCTTCATAAACTACGTTTAAAATATCTAAACTATCCTGATCTCCCAATTCATGAAAACAGTTTTGAAAATACTTAGAAAAATCTAAATTCGCCTGCTCGAAACCCAATGACATTTTACTGCAAAAGTCTATTGGATGCTTCATATCGCTGAGGACACGCCAGAAATAATCATTTGGAGATATATCCCCAAAGGACATGCCTTCTTTTTCCATTCGAGCCTGATAAAGCCTTAAATGATTTATTTCTTCCGTAATTTCCTTCACCAATCCACGACGAAAAGCCTTTGGAGCCTCTGGAAACTTCAATAGAGCCAAAGCCATTAATTCAATGGCTAATAATTCATGATTAGCAAAAAAGTGCATGGCTCTGGCAAGGTTCTCAGAATTTTCTAAGTCTTTTGCCTTTGGAAAGCTATAGGATGGCCTTCCTTCTACTTGATTGGCATTAAATCGCTCTGGTCTATCTGGCAGGGCTTTCTTGAACTCTGGATCTTTATCCGTGAACTCAGCAGGCAAAAAGAGCCTCTTATCAAGATCAGGCTCTCTTAATAAATTTTCAGCAAATTCACGAATCTCCATGCCTTTTTATGCCACAAAGCCAAGTTCTAAGCAATTTCAGTCTTAAATTTACACAATATTTAGTTCGGCCCACTGAAATATTAATGATTTTATCTTGCTAGATGTAATAAAATTATTGCGTCGATTTATAGCCTTCTATAGGCCTAGAAAGTTCAATAAAAAAGGAGCTTGGCGACTTAAATAGCCTGCAAACAATAAGATAAGGCCTCTGAAACAATAACATTCTTAGTTTTCCATTTTTTAAATGACAAAGCCCATACCCAGATTCATGCTAATAGCATGAAAAAAATTGCATTTATCGCCGACCCCATTCCGCAAATGAAGAGCCACAAAGACACAAGTTTTTCCTTGATTCGCGCCGCGCTCAAACTTGGCATTGAAGTCTATCATATAGACCAAAATGACATAGATTTAGAGCAGGACAAAGCAGTGGCAGAATGCGCCCTTCTTAAATTAGAAACAGAACAACAAATCATCATAAAAAAAGATGTTCATATGTATTTATCTGAATTTCAACAAATATGGATTCGAAAGGACCCCCCATTTGATCGAAGGTATTTCTACACCAGTCTTCAATGTGATTATGTTGGTAAAAACACCACCATAGTAAATCATCCCCAAGTCCTGAGAGATTGGAATGAAAAGCTGGCCGCACATTACTACCCAGAGTACCAACCGAAAACCTTCGTCAGTCTTAACCAATCTCGTTTGATCGATTTTATAAATAAAATTGAAGATGCGGTGTTAAAACCAATCGACGGTTTTGGAGGGAAAGGGATTCTTTTTACAAACAAAAATGACCCTAAAGTCCTCGAAAAACTTAGGAGCATTAGTAAAGAGTTTTCTGAAAAAATCATTGTCCAAGAAGCTGTTCCTGAAGCTGAGCTGGGTGATAAAAGGGTATTGATTTTCAATGGCAAAGTTCTTGGTGCTATTCTAAGAGTACACAAAGAGGGATCAAAAATTAATAATCTAGATGCAGGAGGAACAGCAGTCAAAACAGGCCTGACAAATAAGCAGCGGGACATTTCTGAAAGACTTGCTAAAGACTTCCTAGAGCGTGGTGTCTACTTTGCCGGCATCGACTTTTTAGGGGATTTCCTTATCGAAATCAACATTACAAGCCCCACAGGCCTGCAAGAATTGGAAAAATTTGAAGGCATTGATTTTTCCAAGGAAATCATGTCTACCGACTTATAAAAAAACTGCAAAAGTTGGTTCATTTTATTTTTTTTCATAGAACTTCCTCGAAGCTTTTTCTATAAAGCAGAGAGGGCCTTGGGGATCTATGAATTTTTTATATTACCTAAAACATTTGAGCGTTTTATTAACACTACTGTGGAGCATAGTTTCCAGTGCGAATTTTATAAACTACTCAGAAAATAATAATTTTAATTGGGCCGAGAGCTACCTTGTACCCAACGAAGAATCCATTGAAAAAGCACTACCTATTTTTTCTCAGACAAAAGAAGGTGTCTACATCGGAGTGGGCACAGAACGAAGTTTTGTAGGAGCTGCCGTTTCCAATGCGACTCACCTTTTATTGGCTGATTTTGACCAAGACATTTTGATATACAATCGAATGATGATCGAACTCTTTAAATTTGCAAAAAACAAAGACGAGTTTTACCAAATAAGAACCAACTTCACCCAATTGGCAGATCTATTTTCACACTTTCACGACTCCCCCTTAAGCAACGAATCCATTTATAATTTTTTAAAACGATACCGAGGAACTAAACTATTTAGTAAAAGAAATTGGTTCTATGTAGAAGATAGCCTTAAAAGGCCTGAAACCAGCTTCTGGCAAAACGAAGATCTCTATCAAAAACTTCATAAAATGGCCTTAGAAAACAAGATTCAAGTTGTTGACCTTGATTTTTCCAAAGAAAACCAGAGACTAAAGCTTGTAAATGCCATAAAGGAAAAAAATCTAACTATTTCAATGCTAGATTTAAGCAATGCTTGGCAACTGGGATATATAGGAAGAAAAACATATAGTGCCCTAGTAGATTTTTTACCCATCAGTACAGACCACAGCCTTTATATGGCCACCTGGTTAGAAAGTGGCATTTTCAACCCATATCATGCTTTTTATTTGAAACGACTGATTCAAGAAAGTCCATTTGGTGAAGGACAAATTTTAGGGGAAACTGCTATCAATTTTAATCGCTGCGCCTATGTTCTAAAAGGTCACGATTAGAGCCTGATTTTTAACCAAACTTTTTATTAAATTTGCGATGGATGCTTTTATCTCCGTATGGGTCTTCTTCCCCTTCTTTTAACTCTTCTTTTCGATAAGCAGAATAGAGGTTTAACATAAAAACTTTCAGGTTTTCTTGGTCTATATTATACTCAAGTCGCCAAGTCCGAAAGCCTATTTTGGCTTTAATTCCAGCCTCTGTATCCTCTAAAATTTCAATGCGCTTTCGATCCTTATTCAAGGGTGCAAAACGCAACTGAGTATCAATGAACTGACGGAGATTGAGTTTCCCAACTTTTTCAAGATACTGTATTTTCTTTTGCATATATTCCGGAATAAAAATTTGAAACTCTTCTTCCTCCGCCTTTTCAAGCCAATCAGGTTGTTTGGTTAAAAAAGAATCTGAGTAGTTGATATATGGCTTAATATCCAATATCGGACTAGAATCTAAAATATCACTTTCAGCAATTTCTAACTCACGACCCTTGATAGCTAATAGCTTAACGCAGCTTATACCAATGGAATTAGGACGATAGGGAGAACGAGTTGCAAAAACTCCTTTTTTTTCACTTTCCAACCTCGGCACATTCACTTTTGGTTTCCAATTATCATTTTTATGAAACTGATAAATCACCCAAATTCGCTCATAGTCCTCTAAGCCCTCTAAGGCTTGTTCAAAATTACTTCCTGCTTTAAGAACTATTTTTGCCACCGAGTTTTCAACATAAGTTCCTTGGGTTGGGGATTCAGATTTGAACTTTAAATCACTTTCAACATAGCCGATTG
>JAYZXX010000272.1:0-9405 GCA_036140815.1 Bdellovibrionota bacterium
TTATACCACTCCAGAACTAGACTATATTCGCTTGAAAAATGGTGTGAAAGTTCATAAAGGTAAAACCTCTGTGCAAATTAAACGAGTCGTTCATAAAGACTATGAAGAATTCATTTTAAGCGGAAAATTATCTCATTTGGATCTAGAAAAAGTATATTACCGCCCCGTCAATGAAGCGGCTCGTTTCACAGGGGAAAATTTTAAAGAAAACTTAAAAAAATTAGGTGTAGAGCTTGAAGGGAAAGTTCGTCTGGCTGAATGTGCTGGATTTAAAAAGGAGTTGGCTAGTGTCGATTCAAAAGCTTTGCCTTTAGTTATTCGTGACATGATGAAGTATTCAAATAATTTTTTAGCCGAAATTATATCTAAAACCATTGTGAGAGAGAAGCTAGGGGGAGAAGGTAGTTTAGAAAAATTAGAGCCGCTCGTTGATACCTATTTAAAGCAGGCTATGAAAAATGGAAAAGAGATAAGTTATGTTTACGAAAGTGTTTCAGGTTTGTCTTATAAAAACCGTTTCAGCGCTGAGCAGCTTTTTAATTTGTTAAACTATGAAAGGCTTAAATTTTCACATTTTTATGAGTTTGCCAGTGCACTTCCTGTTGGTGGGATAGATGGCACACTAAAGTCTCGATTCAAAGGCTTTGATAGTATACGTTTCCGCGCTAAAACAGGTTTATTAAATAATGTTGTATCTCTAGCGGGATATGGTCAAACTAATACAAATAAAAACTTTCAGTTTGTATTGATTTACAATGGACAAAAAAGTAAGCCAGTCTGGAAAGTTCAACAATTTTTTGATAAGATTTTAATCGATTATGTACAGAAGAACTAAATTAAATTTAAAAGTATGTTTTATGTGTTTTTCCATAGCTTTAGTGGCTTGTGGATCTACACAAGTTGAGAAAAAGCCAATACAAACTCAATTGACCGATAAGTTAGGGCAAGACACTTTGGTAGCCCATACATTTACCTGGGAACAAGGAGACTTTAAAAAAGTCCCATTTAAAACTCCCAAATATTCAGGTCAAAATGATAAACTAGGGTGGACTCCTGAAGCCTTTAAGGTCCCAGAGGCTTTACAGGTTAATGTCAACTTTTGGAAAAATATCTATCAAAAATATGATTCTCATCAAGGGGTGTTGCATGACTCCTTTCATATCGATCTAGTCTACAAGGAAATCGATTTCCATCCAATTATGAGGGATGAGTCTTTAAGTAACAGTGAGAAACTTCGTGCAAGAAGAAAGCTAGTGGATTCATGGAAGGATCGTGTGAAAACCGCGATCCAAAAGATAAAGAAAAAACAGGATCTAGATGATTTTGAAAAGGAAGTGGCGGAGAAGATTTCGAAGTATACTGAAAAGGGAATCTTGGATAATTTACCAGACAAGGGACGTCTACGCTTTCAGCTAGGGCAAAAAGATTTCATTAAAAATGGATTTTTTCACAGTGGTCTCTATATGTCTCAGCTGGAGAAAATATTTGCTGAATATGATTTACCTAAAGAATTAGTTCGAATTGCCTTCGTTGAAAGTTCTTTTAATTTAAGGGCCCACTCTAAAGTTGGGGCCAGTGGTATTTGGCAAATTATGCCAGCAACCGCTCGTAGAACTTTACCCATGGGTTACTACTATGATTATAGAAACAACCCCATAGCTGCCAGTCATACTGCAGCCAAACTTTTAAAGTACAATTTTAAAGTTTTAGGGGACTGGCCCCGAGCTTTGACAGCTTACAATTTTGGTGCAGCCGGAATGAGGCGTCTATCTAAAAAACTGGGAACGGATAAAATTGCCGAAATGAGTAAAGAGAGGACTGGCAGGTGGGGTTTCGCAGCTTCAAATTTCTATGCCAGCTATTTGGCACTTCTTGATACCGAACAAAAGCTATTAGAGATGTACGAAAACTTTCAAGTTCGTAAGCCACTTTTTCATAAAGAAATCCGTTTAAAAAAGGCAGTGAACTGGGCTTGGTTAAAGACTCAAATTCCTGATTTGGAAGACTTCAAAGATCATAACCCTCAATTTAAGTTTAATCGCTTTGAGGACGATACCTACCTTAAGAAGGGCCTGAAGCTTTATGGTGAAATACAGGTTATGGAAGCGATGAGTGTCGCTTTATTGAAGGCACCAAAAATTAAAGCATCTAAGTTTCAGGTTCATAGAGTTCGTCGTGGAGAAACTCTTTCAAACATTGCTCAGCGCTACCGTGTGCGTATGAGCTCCATTGCAAGTGCTAACAATCTTTCTAGCTACCACCAGATCAGAATCGGACAGAAGCTTAGAATTCCTATTCGCTAGTCTAGCAGTTTTTCATATGGTCTAGGAATACTCGTCTAGGTCCTAGGAAAGTTTTTCCCAGGCACTGGTTTAGTAAAGATGAGTGTCTCCAATGAACTTTGCTAGTTATACTACTTCCATTGAAAATAGAACTATGAAACGTGTTCTCATAGTATTTGTATTATTAAACTCATTTTTAAACCTTCAAGCCGAGGAAACTCTTAGCTTCGCGGAATCGGATAAAATGGGGGAGTTGAAAGATCGAGTGTTAGATCGGAAACTTCAACTAAATCTAGTTCGTCAGTTGATCAAGACCGAGGATCTTGATACTCAGTACCCCAAATTACAATTTATTTTTAAAAATGAGATGTCTAATCGCTATCTCTTACAGAGCTTAGAGTTTTTCGTTAACGAATCCAAAGTATATTCCTTTTTCTCGGATCCAAAAGAGAAAGATAAAAAAAGCACCCAAGCTCATGAAGTAAACCTTCCTCCTGGAAAACATGAAATTCGTGTTGTGGCAATTTACAATGGAAATGATACGGGGGTTTTTTCCTATTTAAGTGACTATAAAATTCGTGCAGAAGGTAAGCGGGAAATTGAAGTTATAAAAGGGCGAGATCAAGTATTAAAAATTAAGGGTTTTGAAAAAGGTGGAGTACTAACTGACTTTAAAGAACGACCAGCGATTGAAATAATGGTGAACAGATAGTGAGAAGCAAGGGCTTTATGAGCATTTTTATACCAATATTTTTGGCTAGTAATTTTCTAGTCAGTGGTGTTTTATTTGCTAAAAGCAAGTCTACAAAAAAGAGAAAAATGGGAAATGACAATTGGAGTGTAATAGCAATTGATGCTGAATACTCTTTCGATAGAGGTGACCTTTATCAGTCTTTGCGTTTATTGGAGCTATTACGAGCCAAAAAAATCGAGGTTTTTTTACAGGCAAAAAATTTAAATGCTTATTTTGATAGCTTATATTTACTAGGAAGCCCAAAGAAACTGGAACAAGCCTGCAACGAAGAATACTCTCTAAGAAAAAATCACAGATCCAAAATAGCTTACTATTGTGCTTTAACTTCTTATCGACATGGTGAATTTAGGCAGGCCTACCAGTGGATAAGTAAGATTAAGGATAGAAAGGCTAGTTCCGAGACCGTACTACTCAGTGCAAGTATTCTTTTAGCTTTAAATAGTCCAAACAAATGTATTAAGAAAATGAATGTAAGAAAGGAATACGGCGGGCTTAGTGATTTAGCATATCTTTTAAAGGCACGATGTTTGATGGAGCAATCGAACTATACTCAAGCCATTGACAATTTTTTAAAAATTTCGCCCGAAAGCCAGCATTATGCTGATGCACTTTATGATTTGTCTTGGGCGTATTTTAAATCGAGACAAATTGGTGACTCAAGATCTAGTATTGATGTGGTTTTATCCACATTTAATGAATCAGATTCAGGTAAAGTAAGTATTGATTCTTTAGAGTACTTCAACCTCCGTTTTTTAAAGGCGTATTTAGGAATTGTTCAAACAGGAGCATCCGAAGTAAAATCCTCCATGGACTTAGCTAGCCAAGAGATTGAAAGTTTAAGACAAAGACATGAGTTTGATGATAAGAGGCTTCAAGCTTTAGTGAGTGAGTTGGTCTCTGGTAAAAAGCTAAAGGACTTTTTTAATCCTTCCCCAAGATATGGTGACTGGTATTCATTTGTTAGTACTTGGGGGCAGTTGAGCTTCCTAGACCGAAGTATGAAAGATTATAGGCACTTAAAAGCAATTCAGATTGAATTAAATAGACCTCTTGATAAAGAATACAAGAACGCCCTTGTAGGTTTACAAGAGGTGCTAGAGAAGTCTAGTCGCTGGGCTCTAATCAAATTGTATAAAGATAGTTTACAGGCACTTGATGGATTTGAGTTCAGGGTAAACCTAGCCAAACTTAAAATGGATACACTTAAAAAGACAAAAGGGGCTCAAAATCTAAAACAGGCAAAGGAAATTTATAAAAGAAAAGAAAACTATATTCAAGGTTTGACTGGAGACTTGCAATGAAAAAACTATTAATTGCAGTTTCATTCATAGTCATCACAAGCTCGAGCTTTGCGTCTGCAACAAAAGAGTTCCATGAGTGGATGGATACGGCAAAATCTTATAGTGAAGATAGTCTTCTTTATAGTAAAATTTTAATGCATTTAAGAGACCAAAGTTTAGCTGAAGAATTTAGTAGAGAAATTTCTAAGATCGAGAAGGCGTTAAAACAGAACACAAATCGAAATATTGAGAAAATTAATGAGTTTTTAGTAAAACACAATGAACAAATCGTTCTTGATGACGACTTATTGATGAGATTGGCACTGATCTACTATCAGCAATCCAATTTCAAATTACAGGATGAAATGGAAGTTTACCACCAAAGGCTCTCATTGTATTACGCAAAAAAAATGCAGAAAAGTCCTGAGTTACCTCAACCAAACTATGGAAGTACAGAAGACTATTGTAAGCGTCTACTTCTGGAATACCCTAACTCAACTTTTGCCGATTACGCAAGGTACCTACTTGGAGTGATTCAAGAGGAAGTTGGTAATTATGATCAGGCCAAGAAATACTATTCTGATATAATAAGATTACATCCATTTTCAAAACATAGAGAAGAAGTTTTATGGAGACATGCCGAACTAAGTTTTGATTTTGGAGAGTATGATTCATCTTCGACTGGTTATGAGGAATTGGTGAAAGTGAATTCCCAAGCCTACAAACAAAGAGCTCTTTATAAATTGGGAGCACTCGAATTCCAAATGAAGAAGTACGAAAGCTCTATGCTGCGATTTCAAGTCTTGCTCAGTGATGAAACCGAGTTTGAATCCCTTTCAAATTCCTTACAAAAAGAGGTTTATGAATATATTGGGCTTTTATATTTGAAAGGGCAGTCTTTAAAAAGATTCAATGATACGCAGAAGTTCAGAGCTGTTTCTGCTGTAGGTGAAAGAATGGAAAGGCATAATCAGTATTTGTATGCTCGAGAAATTTTTCAGAAATTTATAAAAGAAAATCCGTGGAATACAAAAATTCCACTATATTATTCAAAGGTAGTTGAAAGTCTACAGGCAGAAGGAAAAGAAGAAGAAGCAATTGTATGGCAGACTCGTTTAAGTAAGCATTTAGTGAACAATGGTACTTGGTGGAGAAAGAATACAGACCCTACAAGTAGGATGATTGCAGAGGAAAATATTGAAAAGGCAAAAATAAGTGTAGCTAGGTATTATGCCAACCTTGCTTTGAAGACTGGTAAGAAAACTGATTACGCCAAAGCGGCACGAGAGTACGAGAATTTTGTTAAGACCGAATCTTATAGCTCAGAGATTGCACTTGCCTACTTTGAATTGGGGCAACTCTATATGGAGCTTAAAAAATATTCGCTTGCATATAAGGCCTTTCAAAATTCTTTAAGTTTAGACCTAGATGATTACCGTGACTTAATGATTTCTGAAATGCTATTTGCTTACCAGAAGTTTTTAAATTTGAATAAAAATAAGTTTGGGATTGAAGTTTTAACTGAAAAGCCTCTTGCTTTAAATGAAAAAGAAAAGGATTTTCTAAAGAAATACCATCAGTATCGAAAGGAATTGGTTGATACAGAGTATCTATTGCCATTGGACTCCTTGGTTGCAAATATCTATTTATCAAAAGCTAATTTAATCGAAGCAACAGAAACTTTGGAAATGATGCTTGAGAATACATATGTTGATTCAAAACAAATTCAGTACATTGAAGATGCGGGTAAATGGCTTACCGAAATCTATTCTACGCAGAAGAAGTGGGATCTGGCCGAGAAAGTTTCACAGAAATTAAACAACTTGGGGGCCAAAGAGGCGGCCAATAGTAGAAAAATTGCGAAGTTACGATTTAACAACTCCATTTTACTTGAGGCTGAAGTTTTCGAGCAGCAAGGAAATTTAGTGCAAGCAGCTGCTTCATTTTTGAGTTTTGCAGCAAGTAACCCTAATGATAGTGAAGCAATAAAGTCGAAATTAAAGGCGGCACAATTGTATCGTGATTCTTATAATTATGAAAAGTCAAATGCGATCCTTTCAAAGCTATTTAACTCTGATTATCGATCTAGTGTAAATCAGATTTATGCTCAAAATCTGATGGATAGTTTTCAATTTGAGAGCCTAAAGAAATTTTTAAAGAACCTTAAAAAATCTGATTATAGAGCAAATTCTGATCTGGCTAATTTTGATAAAATGCTTAAGTTTTTTAAACCTGCTCCTAGTTTCGGCGATCGTTTTTATCTAAGTTTTCAAAAAAATAAAGATTTATCTTTTGGACTCCAAGCCTTCAAAGAGTATTACTACTCCAAAGAAGAGGATAAAGCCCAAAAAGTACTTTCTAGTATTGAAAAGTATAACTCTAAAAATAGTAGGCTGGAACTTTACGGTATAAGGGCTCTATTCAACTATTCTTTTGGCGACTTGAAAGTTGCCAAAGATAATTGTCAAAGCTACCAGGCGGAATACAAGAAGTTAAAAAAGATCGAGTTTAGAAGACAGGAGCTTCACTATCAATGTAATTGGATACTGAACCCTAATTTCAAGCTGGCAATGTCTGAGTACCTAGATAAAGCAATTGAACAAAAAGCTTTTGAGAGTGTGTTGTTTATAGCCATGGACGCTAAGCGCAGTGAAAAGGAAATCATGAAGACCTTTTTAGCTGCACGTGAATTAAAGGAAATGCAAGCTTCACCAATTTTTACAGCAGTAACTAACTATCTGAAGGGATTAGGAGCTTATAAAGCCGCTAGTTTCGAACTATTTCCTTACCAAATATTTAAGGCAGATACTATTCCATGGCGTAAATTGGATGGAAAAGGTCAAAGCTTTGATGTTCAAGACTACTGCAGTAAAGTGGGCTATGGGCGATGCTACCGTAAGCTACTAGGCTTTCAAAAAAAGAACAACAGCCAAGACTATGACTTATTGGCAAAACTAGCCTTGATTGTAGATAAGAGTGAAGATGCCAAAGAATGGATTAGTGAGTGGAAAAAGCTTAATCCTGAAATAGAAAAGTTGGCATATCGACTAGCTTTGAACAATAAAAAGCCCAATGAAAAAGATCATCGAGTTGCAATCTATAATGGTAAAGCCTATGCTTTCGACTACTTTCAACTTGCTAAATATTTTTTTGAAACTGATCAAGAGAGAAAGGCAAATTTTGTTTTAGACAAAGTAAGGAAGCGTTATCCGAATAGTAATTTGGTACAAGCTTCGACAAAGTTATTAATCGGGAGAGGAGAGATTTTTCTTTCTGGTGAAGTTAATGATCCAAGGCTAGCCTTTTTGTTGAAGATTCAAGGAAGTCTAAATATTGACAATAAACAAAGAGAGCGTGAGGTATTTGCGTTCACGGATTGGAATGACAATGCTTTGCTTTATAAAAATCTATTTAATAAGAAAGCAAATCCAAGGATAAGGAAAAAAGGCAATTCTTATTATAATCTTTTGGGCTTTTACTATAATTATTCAAGAAATCGAATAGAGGAATCAAAAGAGAATTTAGAAAAAATTGGAAAAACAGGAGTTTTTTATCCAGTTCCAGAAGAGTGGGTAGATGCAAAAAGAGGGGTTGCAAGTGAAAAATAATTTAGTATTGCTTCTGTTTTTACTAGCACCGGCACTGGCCAGTGCAAAACTCACAAATAAACAGAAAGAACAGTTAAAAATAAAAGCTTTGAATAAAAAACCTAAACCAATGTTTTTATTAAAAAAGGCAACGGAAGACTTAGGGGTTGAAGAACCCAAACAGGAATTTTCAAAAAGACAGGTAGCAACGGTAATTTCGGATGATAGATTTTTTGTTGAATTTGATACAAAGGATTAGTTTTCTAATCCCAGTTCTTTTATGTGACTTCAGTGTCGCCGCAACTTATGTGCGTGACGACGGGAGCTTTACAGATCCGAGAGATAAGAAGTTAGTAGAATTTCAGCTAGATAAGTTTGTCTCTGAATGTATTTTTATCGGTTCAGCAGAGGCAAAAAATATCGAAAAAATGAATCGTATAGCTACTATGGATAAGAAAAAGCTAAATAAGGAACAACTAGCTTGTTATGACGAACATCTATCAAAAATGAAGTCGGTGAATTTCTTATATCGTAAGCTCTGTTCTGACCTTAGTTACAATGGAATTCCAAAGGCTCCCAGTAAAATGTTGAGTCAGTTTGTAACAGTGAGACAGTTTCAGGACGGAATTTCTCTTATGCATATTGTTTTAAATGATTGCCTAAATGGCTTAGGAACCAATGAAAATTACATTGTACCTAGTTCATCCGCAGAATCTAAAACTGGTTTAATTCGCCGATTGAATGGAATTGAAACCAAAATGAAATTTCGAACAAACCGTGTGGAGATCAGATGAAGTATTTTGTTTTGTTTGCTCTTCTATTAAATGCATCAGAAAGCTTTGCCGAATTTCGTGGAGAAGTAGAGGCGGGAATATCCAGCTTTAATAATCCACTTTACCTAGATGACCCAGATAAAACTGCGACGGGCTTTCAAGTGAAGCCCAATTTTAAGTATGATCCATCAGGCAATATTGTTTATGCTGACATAGAACTGGATGCAGAATATACAAATTTTTCTGGTGTGACAGGGGGGGATATTCTAAATGGAGACTTCCGCTTAGAGTCTGGTCTTGGTAATGGAAAAACCAAATATCTTGGTGTTTTTAGTGTTACTTCTAAAGATAAAAATTTGATAGACAATGAGTTAGGGCTTGCTCCGCCAGTTTTTAGTGAAAATACCAGCGGGCTGGTTTCCGATTTTTCAATAACAGATAAGAGTTCTATCTATGTTCATTATGAGCAATCCACAACAGATGTGGATCTCGATGATTTTATTTACTTGAACGCAAAAAAAAGTTTGGGTTTTCTGGGGTATCGTTTTCGTTTTCTTCCTGAAACCTTCTTTTACGTTCAGGGGGAGAGCTTTTCAGGGGAATTTGCGAATGGTTTAATCTATGAGAATGATTCGGATGATAATATTGCTAGAAGACTCAAGTATAACTATACCGGTACTGGAGCTACAGCAGGGGTAAAAGGCAAGTTAACCAAATATACCAGTATAG
>JAYZXX010000273.1:0-6366 GCA_036140815.1 Bdellovibrionota bacterium
TTTTAGTATGGCGGTAATACTATTAGCAGTGATTACCATCATCTATGACTCCATCGGTGGTATGAAAGCCGTAATCTATTCTGACGTAATTCAAATGGTTGTACTTTATTTGTCGATCTTACTATCCATTTACTATTTGATTGACCTTTCTGGAGGCTGGTCTGAGGTTTTCGCAACCGTAGAACCGAGTCGACTGAAGGCCATTGATTATGCCAATTTCGGATTTGATGGTAACTCAAATGGATTTTGGCCAATGCTACTTGGTGGATTTTTTCTTTACGTTTCCTATTATGGCTGTGACCAATCTCAGGTACAAAGAGAACTCTCTACTAAATGCGTAGATGATACGAATATGTCTTTGTTTTTAAATGGAATTTTAAGATTTCCATTAGTACTGACTTATTGCTTTATGGGGGTTTGTTTAGCTGCCTACGTGGCGAAGCATCCTGACTTCATTAATTTACTTCCAATAGAAAATGGTTCTCCAAATTTTAATCTTTCCGTTCCCATTTTTGTGATTAAATATTTTCCAATTGGAGCAGTTGGTTTAGTAATGGTTGGTCTATTTTCAGCTGCCATGTCTTCCTTGGATTCAACCATTAACTCTTTATCAGCAACTACCCTACAAGATGTATTCAAAAGTTTTTTAGGCAAAGAGTTTACAGTAAAACAAGAATTCTTCATGTCGAAAATTTTGACTGTTTTTTGGGGAACCCTTTGTACCATCTTTGCATTTTTCGTAGGCGATATTTCCAGTTCTATTTTAGTTTCAATCAATAAAATTGGTAGCCTTGCAAATGGGCCAATTCTAGGAGTTTTCCTTCTTGGAATTTTCACTCGTAATACACAAGGTCGCGATGCCATCTTAGGCTTGGCATTAGGCTTCTTAGCAAACCTAAGCTTCTGGTTTTTCTTACCGCAAGTAAGCTGGCCATGGTGGAATCTAATTGGCTGTGTAGCTTGTGTCCTAGTAGGAATTTTAAGTGCCAGTTTGATCGGCTCTAAAAACTCCAAAGATCTTAGCGGCCTTGTTTATGCTTCCACTGGAAAAGAAGCCATTAAATTTAAAGTGAATTGGAAGCCATACTACATTGCTCTCTGTATTTATGGGGTAGCAATGATAGGATTTTTAAGCTTCATCTAAAACAAAACCGGTCTCTGAATGGGGACCTGTTTTATATTTCAAGCTCTACCTGTAGACTTCTTAAACTATCATTATCTTCAAATCGAACTCCTAAGCCTAAAAGCCTTGCTGCCTTCTCTTTTCTTTCATAGGCCTTGTTTAATAGTTTTTGAAACTCATCTACACCAGCCAAACACGAATGGGATTGATCCACTGTTGTGATTTCAAAATCGAAGGTTTTCAATTTTAAATAAATGGTTTTAATCGGCTTCTTTTTTTCAATGGGAATCTTAGACAAACGAAGCTCTAGCTCTTTGTAAATTTTAGGAAGTTTAATCCGTAAATCCTCTAGATCTAAATCTTCAAAAAATGTATTCTCCACGCTTAAAGATTTACGATCACTTTTAGATGATACTTTTCTATGGTCGATACCTCTGGCGTAGTCATAGAGACTAGTTCCCCAATTGCCAAACTCTTTGCACAAATCTTCTTTCGACCATTTCTGCAAATCACCACAATTTTGAATGTTCCAGCGACGAAGATGTTCTAAACCGACCTTACCCACGCCATTGATTTTTGCCACGTCTAAGTCTTTCACAAAATCTGCAACTTGATCGGGAGCGATTGTAAACAAACCATTCGGCTTCTCCCAATCACTGGCTACTTTTGCTAAAAACTTATTGGGCGCAACTCCAGCCGAGGCAATCAGTCCGGTTTTTTCAAAAATTTCCTTTTTTATGGCTTTTGCCAACCACGTGGCACTACCACCAAAATCTCTATTTTTTGTCACGTCCAAGTAAGCTTCATCTAAGGATAATGGTTCTATCAAATCAGTATGCCTTAAAAAAATTTGGCGTATTTCATAGCTTAACTCACGATAACGATCAAAGCGACTATTACGCAAAATAAGTTGAGGACAAAGCCGCTGTGCCGTTTGAGTTGGCATTGCGGAGCGAACCCCAAATTCCCTAGCCTTATAATTTGCCGTGCTTAAAACTCCCCTACGGCCACCTCCAATGGCCACGGGTTTACCCTTTAGCTCAGGGAAATCCAATTCTTCAACGGCTGCATAAAAACAGTCCATATCGATATGAATGATTTTTCGGGTTTCTGAGCCTTTTTCGGACATGATTTATTATCTATATCAAGTTCAAGGAAAGGCAAGAGAAATGTGTAAGATATGTGTAAGTTTTTTATCAGGCAAAATAATTTTCATCAAATTGGAGGAGTTCTATGAATTATGACACAGGAAGCAAAACCTCAGAACAAGGGCTAAGCTATACTGAAATTTACTAGCAAAACATGACAAAGGCTGGTTACTCAATAGTATTTTCATCATGCCTCTTTAGATTTTTTTTATTTCCATCTATCTCTAGATTTATGAACTCTTTGAGTGCATGTATTTATTTATGAAAAAGTTAATTCTCTGCTTTCTACTTCACTGCTTTTTGTACCAAGATATCTCTCTGGCCTTTTGGGGAATCTACGACCCTATCAGGTCGCCTAAAATTGGAGAATGTTTCCCCAGTGACCCATTTACAAAAAAATATATTCTTACCGAAGAAAATTTGTTCTACCGAAGAAAAGTTTTTACCTGTGAATACCATTGTATAAACTCCGACTACAGCAGTGAAATGATTGTAGGCACCTCTGATAAAAAAGACTGGTTGAAAGAAGATGGAAGAAGCTTCGTATGTGAAGGCTTCGCAGAAAATATGGTCTTTGTAGAAACTCCTAATAACCCTAGATCATGGGGCTACTGGAGCCTAAGAGGCTCCACACCTTTTTACCCGATGCATAGAAGTATTCCTGAGTTGAAAGAATGGTTTTTAAATAGTATCAAAAATCCTAGTCTGGATATGCTATTTAGCCCGTCTTCTCCTTTTCCGATTTGCTCGACACAAGACTGCTAATTTCACCCAACAAATCATTCGGCTTAACTGGCTTTGTTACGAAAGCGTCCATACCAACTTCGAAGCATTTTTCTTTAGTACTTCGAAAGGCATTGGCCGTCATCGCCAAAATTGGTGTTTTCTGATTCTTTCCCAATTTTCGAATTTGTAAAGTTGAATCAAATCCATCCATTTCTGGCATCTGGCAATCCATAATGATTAAATCATACTTTTTAATAGCAGCCAGTTTTGAAGCTTCAAGTCCGTTTTCTGCAATTGTTACTTGATATCCCAAATCGGTTAAAACGGCATTTATCAACTCCTGGTTAATAAAATTATCTTCAGCCACCAAGATACTTAGGTCGTGTTTTTCTCCAGCTTCTTTCACCTGCTCTTCAAAGCGCACTTGGTTTTTCAAAACTGACTGTAAGTTGATTCGACAGATTGGTTTACTTTGTAAGATAATTTTTCCAGAATAAATTTTCTTAAAATCTTTCAGTTCCTCAGGAGAGCCAAATACCACATAATTATTATGAGGGTACTTTTCCATAAGCTCAACAACGCCCTCTTCTTTCAATAGCGCTCCATCCATTAGAAATACTCGTTTTTCAGAATTGGGTTTATTTAACTTAAAAAATAGTCCCGAGCGATCATCAGGAAAGGTTTTCATTCCCCAATCCTTCAAACGAAACAAAAGGTTTCTTTGGATTTTTCTGTTTTTAAAGTAAAGATAAACTTCTTCGTAGGAGGAAGTCATTTCCGGTTCTTCATAGGAAACCTCAGCAAATTTTAAAGGCAATATAATGTCAAAAACGGTTCCTACTCCCTCTGCACTTCTGACTTTAATTTTCCCGCCCATTGCTTGACTGATATGACTACAGATACTTAGTCCCAAGCCTGTTCCACCATATTTTCTTGTATCGCTTGTATCCACTTGCGTGAACTCTTTAAATATGTCTTTGTATTTATTTTTAGGAATACCTACTCCCGAATCAGAGACTCGAATTACAAACTCGTTTCTTTCATTTCTTAGCGGAAAAGCCTTAACAGAGATAAAACCCTTAGGAGTAAACTTGATGGCATTTCCCACTAGATTCATCAATATTTGCCTTAAGCGAGCTTCATCTAAAAGCATAGGCTTTAATAAAGACTTATGGATTAGAATTGGACTTTCAAGACCCTTTCTATGAATTTCATTAGATAGCCCACCTAGTACTTCAAAAACACAAGTCTCTAAATTAACCACATCTTCTTTTATTTCTAATTTTCCTTCTTCAATCTTTGAAAATTCCAGAATATCCTCGATTATGTTTAACAACAGATGAGAGGAGAAAGATATTTTAGAAAGGTATTCTTTCTCGAGATCAGATAAATCCAAATCTCGTAATAACTCAATATAGCCAACAATCCCATTTAGAGGAGTACGAATCTCGTGGCTCATATTTGCCAAAAACTGAGATTTAGCTTCATTCGCTCGTTCCGCCTCTCTTTTTTCTTTAATTAATTCTTGCATAAACTCTGAAGCAAAAGTGTTCACATCCTCTCTTTTGTCCAGTGCCTTCAATTTTAATGACTTCATCGCGTTGATTCTTTTTGTTCTGCTATTCATAGTTCGCCTCTCACTTACTGACTCTTGAATAATGTTCTCGCCATACTCGTTTACATAAAGCTCTGATTTGCTTCCTTTGCTTTTCTTCTAAACCTGCAAATCTCAATTTTATCCGAAAATGAGTTTTATTATACTTTTCCACAGACTCTACGGTTGTACGCAATTGATCTGTGCCTAACTCATTGCTAAAGAGAAAGAAAATATCACCAACTTCAGGTTCCCCAGTAAATAGAACTTCAGCTCCGATTTCTGAAATTTTTAGAAGTTCAAACTTTTGAATAGCCAAACAACTTCTAGCCTTGTCATCCACTGGAATGTCATATTCTTTCCAGCCGCTATCATTTTTACCAACATGTTTTAAAACTTTTTCTTCAAATATGAAACTGTCCATGGGTTTCACTACATAATCGGAGGCTCCCAACTTGATGGACATTGCAATGTCTTTGTCCGTCTTCCTACCACTCATAACTATGATTGGAACGCCTTGCAAACGATTGGTTGCTCGAATCCTTTTAATCAATTCCAGCCCAGAAATTTTAGGCATTTGCAAATCTACTATAATCAGACTGAACTCATATTCCTCTTCTTCGTCATGAATTAATTCTAGTGCTTCGTAGGCGTCCTCAGCCGTCAAACAGGCCAATTCCAGTTTTGTACATAAGGCTTCTGCCAAACTCAAATCACTAGGGTTATCATCGACAACTAATACATACTTCGTCATAAATACCTCCCAGCTTGTTTATTATCCTACAAGATACATTGTTCGAAATTGTCAGGGATTTGTGATTTAATTGTTATCCCAAATGGAAGCTTTCGTAATATATGTTAATTCTTCTTTCAGCTAAGGAATTCACAATTAGTCTTGCCGATAAGTACTTTAGATTGAATGTAGTGGGAGGAAAACATGAAGCGAATCATAATTCTAGAGGACGAAATTACATCGAAAATGATTTTAGAAAACACTCTGTCTCATTATGACTTAGTGGTTTGTGAAAGCATAGCAGAGGCTAGGGATGAACATCGTAAAAAGCCGGCTGACTTCTATATATTAGACATCTACCTGCCTGACGGTGCGGTTTTCCCATTCGTACAGGAAATTATAAACGATAATAAAGATGCAGGGATTTATATTGCCAGTAGCGATGCCAACATTGAGAATCACCTTAGAAGTCTCAAAATGGGAGCTTTAGATTTTTTCCCAAAACCATTCAATCCACTTGTTCTCAAAGTTAAAATTGCAAACTTTTTTGAAAGAGCAAACAAAGACCAAGAAAGACAAGAAATTCTATACAAAGAAATAAAGTTAGACCCTAACAAACAAGTCGTACTTAATCTTGAAAACGATACGAACCTAGGACCCTTTACAAAGACTGAATTTAAAATACTAGAGTATCTACTAGAAGCAAAGGGACGAGTATTAAGTAGAGAACAGATTTTGGAAAATTGTATTGGTGAAGAACACAATTCTACACTTAGAGCCGTCGATACTCATATTGCCAAAATCCGAAAAAAACTAGGTAAGTATTCAAACTATGTTAAATCCTCACATGGACTTGGATACTGTGCCCAATAAAGCTTATAAGTAAAGCTTTCGTTGATGAATTTTATGATTCCCACTAACTCAGAAACAGTTAATAACTTCAATCTATACCACAAAGGCCCTCTGGAAAAACACCAGAGGCCTTTTTGTTTTTAGAACAAATTCCTACTTCAATCTCAGGAAAAAAGCTTTCGCGTGAACC
>JAYZXX010000274.1:0-3312 GCA_036140815.1 Bdellovibrionota bacterium
CGTTGGGAGCATGGACGGCGCGGTGCTCGGCGGCTGGTTCTACGGTGGGAAGACCGGGAAAGGCGGCGACAACGCGGGCGCGGGCGGCGCTGGGGGGGCCAAGCGCAAAGGGTCGGCCGAGATAGTGGCCGGCCGGGTGCTGGCCACCGCGGCGGGCGCTGGGCACAAGCTCGCGGGCACAGTCGTGCTTTTGGCCATGTACGAGGAATTAAAGCTGTTCGAAGAACCATCGAAAAATCTGTAGAGATAGGTCTAGAATATTTGAGCCTTTTTACTCTTTCCAACGAAAACTGGCAACGTCCCCAAGCTGAAGTGTCTGTTCTGATGAAGATTCTTCGTAAATTTTTAAAATCTGAAATAAAGTTCCTAGTAAAAAATAATATTCGCCTTACCAGCGTTGGTGACTTAAGTCGTTTCCCTGAAGATATACAGAAATTGATTTCTGAAGTTAAATTAATCACTAAAGACAACACTGGTTTAGTTTTGTGTTTAGCCTTAAGTTATGGCTCACAACAAGAAATTGTGAGGGCTGCGCTACAGTTAGCTTCTGATCTAGTGGAAAAACCTGAGCTTGCCCAAAGTATTGATGTTGATAGCTTTTCTAACTATTTAGACACAAACTCTATGCCTAATCCTGATTTAATTATACGTACAAGTGGTGAAACTAGACTTTCGAATTTTATGCTATTCCAAGCTGCTTATAGTGAGCTTTATTTTACTAACACTTTGTGGCCTGACTTCACAGGTGAGGATTTGATCGAAGCAATCACTAAGTTTGAAAGTAAGGAAAGGCGTTTTGGAAAAACTTCCGAGCAAATATCAAAAACAATAAAACAATATCTACAAGGTTAAAATGAGCTCATTGCAAACTAGAATCATATCTGCATTGTTAGCGGTTGGCCTTATGGGGTTAAGCTTTTGGGCCCTTGGTAGCACAGCAGTCTATGTTTTAATTTATTTTGCGATCAGTTTATGTCAATGGGAATACTCTCAGCTTTGTCTACCAAAAGCTCGGAACACTCTAAGATATGGTTTTTTAGTAATCAGCCAATACTATTTACTACAAAGTTTACCGATTGCATTTTTGAGTGAACTTTCACCAATGAAATTAGGTGTTCAGTATTTTATCTTCATTTGCTTCTTTGGGATTTTATCTGACAAAGATGACATTAATGAAATTAGAAACGACATTTTTGCCTCTTGCTTTGGCTACGTTTACTTGAGTGTAATTCCTGGTCTTTTAATTTTAACTCTTACAGCTAATGCAAGACAATTGGTAGAGCTTTTCTTTTACTTGCTCTTAACTGTTTTTGCAGGTGATGTTTTCGCTTATTTTTCTGGTTTGTGGCTGGGGAATAAAAAAATACTTCCTTCAATTAGTCCGAAGAAGACTGTGGTGGGATGCATTGGTGGTCTATTTGGCTCAATCACTTTGGGGTCCATTTATGCTCACTACTTATTAAAAAACACCAACCCTTGGGCTATCGCAGGCTGCTGTTTAGTTATTGGTCTATACGCACAAACCGGAGATTTCTTAGAGAGTTTGCTAAAGCGCCTTGCCGGTAAAAAAGACTCTGGAAAAATTTTGCCCGGCCATGGCGGTTTTTTAGATCGACTTGATGGAGTTTTGTTTGCCATACCTGCCCTATATTGGTTCTTCTACTAATTGACTTTTTTCCATCAGCCAAAAGTCCAAAAAAAGTTAGCGAATTTGCCTAATCTAACTCCAATTCGCACTAATCTAGTAAATTTCAACACTTCCAATCTATAGAAAATTACTTCTACTTGGTGTCTAAAAATAAAACGGGCATAAAGCTCCAAGCCTACTAGACTTTAGCTGCTAGACGTAATGGACATTTCGTTTATTCAACTCGAATCTATCATAAATTTTAGGTAAAATATTAAGAGTAAAAATGAAGGATCGCAGGATTTTAGCTTAGCTTTAAATCATTTTTTAGTTTTCCTACGGGAGTTAAAAGTTTTGGTTGATTCTCTGATAGCTTCTCTTATTTTCATAAACAAAGACCAGTCGTTAGAAAGGGTTTTAAAATATGGTTATTATTGATTTGATTCAGCAGGCATTCGGTTTCATCGTTCCCCTAGCAATTCTTTTAGGTTTATTGATTTTTGTACATGAACTAGGGCACTTTAGCGTTGCTAAGTTTTTTGGAGTTCGAGTAGAAACTTTTAGTATTGGCTTTGGTAAGAAGATTTGGGAAAGAACAAAGGGCGACACTACTTACTGCCTTTCTTTAATTCCATTTGGTGGATATGTTAAAATGTATGGTGATGACCCTACTGCCGATATTCCTGATTCGGAAAAACAATACTCTTTCTTGCACAAAAGTGTTTGGCAACGAATTGGCGTAGTTTTAGCTGGTCCTTTAATGAATTTCTTTTTCGCTATTTTAGTATTTGCTCTTATTGCCGTTGTGGGCGAAGACAAGCCCATTGCAAAAGTTGGTGAAATTCAACCTGGAACTGCCGCGCACATAATGGGCTTACAAGCGGGTGATGAAATCCTAAAAGTAAATAACAAAAAAGTTAAGTTAATGGAAGAGGTTCAGTCTCTTGTTGAACAAAATGCTAATTCAAAAATTACAATGACCATAAAACGTCACGGTAGCGACAAAGAAATGCAGCTCCAAGGTGAAACAAAGATCATCGAAAATCCAAATATTTTATCTACCGAAAAAATGGTTGGTAGTCTAGAAGGGCTTCAGTTTATGCCAACGGCCAGTATGATTGGAGTTGATCAACCAAACTCTATCGCCGCTCAAAAAGGCCTTTTAACCGGTTCTCTAATTACAGAAGTGGACGGTGTTAAACTTCAGCGCTGGTATGAATTGGACTATTTGATGAATAAGGCAATTGCTGAAAGCAAAGACTTTACAATAAAGTTTAAGCCTACTCAAAATGCTAAAGAGCAGAGTATCCAACTGAACGCCGAAACAGATTCATTTAAAAATATAAAGGAATTTGGAATTCATCCGTTGGACTTATTTGTGGGAAGTGTAGTGGATGATTCAGCAGCAAAGGCCGCTGGTTTACAAAAAAATGACCATATTACTGCCATTGATGGCAAAGAAATCTTCCATTGGAGTGAGTTGGTTAATAGAGTGAGAGCTTTCGAAGAAGATAAAAAGCCTTTGGCTTTAAAAGTGATCAGAGCTGGTGAAGAGCTAAACATGGAAATGAGTCCTAAGCCGGTGGCACAAAAAGATCCCGTTACTGGTATGGAAAAAAATGTATACGCGATCGGAATTACAACTTCTCTAATGGGTGCTCCTCCAATTTTAACTCTTGTAAGAA
>JAYZXX010000275.1:0-3515 GCA_036140815.1 Bdellovibrionota bacterium
AGTTGGGACTCTTATTCCATAGATGCACTTAGAAGAAATGCGGTATTGAGTACCTTGGTAGATGCAATAGAGAAGAAGCAAGAGGTAAAGATTGATTATGATAAAGGGAAGGGGATATCACGAGGAAGAAAGCTGAAACCTTGGGGAATCGTCCGAAACCCCGATGGTGACTATGTTAATGCTTTGTGTTTGCGTGATAATAAAAATAAGCGGTTCTACCTTAATAAAATTAGGGAAACCTATTCGTTTTCTACTTTTGCAACCGAAGAAGGCTGATCCTCATCCGACTCATCTTCTAGATGGTCGTTTGCGTGAGCTTCTTCTTCAGTAGGAAGGGAAACCTCAGCTTTTAGTTTTGAAATTGCATCTAACTCATCTTCTAAATCATGATCACCGAGTCTTTTTTTAAGGGCCAGGCTTAGATTATCAGCCACTTCTTCTAGGTGAGGAAATTCATCGCCTTGTCGTAATTTTAGCTTTCGATATTTCCCAGCGATTAAGTCTTCTAAAAAGTTCTCAAAGGCATAGACGGGGCCTGCCGCTCTATGGGAAAGAATTAAGCCAACAAAGAATAGTAGGGCACTAAAAGCTAAGCTAATGATTATAAAAGTTAGAATATAGGGGCCGAGGTACTGCTCTTGAATTCTACTTGTTGTATAAGGTAAACTCTGTAGACTTACTCGAAAGTATGTATAAGAGAATACACCTGAGATAAGCGATAGTGCTAGCCCTAGTGCTGTCAAAGAAAAGCAGTAACGTAATTGGAAGCGACGGTTTACCCAGTAATTTTTTCGAGAATTATCTTCGGGCCATAATATCTTACCTTCTTTTATCAAGGCATAGACGATTAGGAAGTATCCAACCCATTGCAAGACATCGGCAAGATTCATCGCAGGTGAAGTGAATTTATCTAATCGGAAAACTAAAAAGTCTACCACATAGCCCCAAATAATACGATCAGTCACATTCCCAAGAATACCACCAAGAAGCATTGATAAACCGGCTCTAAGTGGGATGGATTTGATCGGTAGTAAATACTGAATGATGAAATAAGTAAATGTTAGAAAGGCTCCACCGGTAGAAAGAGATACAATCCTGAGTACGGGAGGTATGTCTGAAAATAGGCCAAGCATTGCCCCGTGATTATGATGAAGTGTGAAACCCATAAGGCCAAAATCCTGATAACCAACCAAACCGCTGGCCCAGATCTTTGTTACTCGATCTATGAGCCAGGTGAAAACTAAGGGTGCAATTACTAATATCCAGTCGCGCTTTTTCATAGATTTAGATTAGCAATCTCGAACAAACTGGGGCAGTAGAATAAGAAAAAATAGGGGGGACTAGACAAGAGTAGATGGGCGAAATTTCCGCCCAGCCCTTAGATGTGTCAATGAATCAGTATTTTGAAATGAGATTAATTTTTTTTACGAACTAAATTTATGAAATAGCTGAAATCTCCAGTCTTTGAAGTTTTAAAGCCTTCAATTTCTTTGCTAACAATATTGATTTGTTCGTTGTACCAAAGAGGTATAATTGGCAAGTCCTCTGCGATAATTTCTTGTACTTTTTGGTAGTGCTTAATTCGGTCTTCCATGGAAAGAATCCCAATTCCAGAGTCTAAAAGTTTGTCTAGCTCTTTGTTTTGATAGTGGCCTCTATTTCTTCCGGAGGGCGGTAGTTCATTGCTGTGAAAAGCAACTCGATATATGTCCGGGTCTGTAGCTCCTACCCAACGCATTGTGGCTAATTGGTAATTTCCATTTTTAATATCTTCGAAGAAAGTTCCCCATTCATAGCTTTCGATTTTAACATCAAATCCAAGTTTGGAGATTTGGTTGGCTAGAATTTTTGCGTTTTCAACAGCATTAGGGTTGTTGGAAGTTTTTATGCTCAATGTTTTCTTATCAGTGAGCATATTTTTTATTTTTGTTTTTGCGGCTTCTAATGAAAAAGCAGGTAGATTTAACTTTGAATCAAAGAATGGGTTTGATGGAGTAAGGATGCTACTTGCTGGGCTTGCTAATCCTTCTAATTTGTATTGAATGATGCTATTCTTGTCGATGGCATGGGCTATGGCCGTTCTTGTTTCCTTCTTTTTAAGTAAAGGATCTTTTAGGTTTACCAACAAATAGTTCATAGCCAAGCCAGGAGCTCGAAAATGATTAAATTTATCGTTCTTTAGTAGCTTTATGCTAGACTGTGGGGATAAAACATTGGGGGCAAGGTCAATGTTTCCCTTTAGTATTTTTAAATACCTAGTGTTATCATCCTTGATCACTTTAAAACTTAATTTCTTGTTTTTAACTTCTTTAGTGTAATGGGAGTTTTTCACAAGAACAATTTCATTGCTGGTTTGTTTCTCTAATGCGTATGGGCCAGTGCCAATCACGTGTTTAGAAAAGTCTTCACCATATTTTTCTACCTGAGACTTTGGCAAAATTTTTAAAAGCGATAAATCAGTTAGAAGGGTTGCTGTTGGGTCATTTAGATCAACTTTAACTAAGAAGCCTTTTTCATTGTTTTCTGAAATTTCAATTTTACCAATGGTCTTAAATGAACTGGCGAAAATGCTTCCGTCTTTTTTATATTCAGCGAAGCTAAATAAAATATCTTCTTTTGTAAGATTTTTCCCGTTACTGAATTTAAGCATGGGTTGAAGCCTAAGCTCTAAAGCCTCTTTGCTTAAATCCCAGGAGCTAGCGGCATCACCAATGATTTCCATTTCAGGGCCAAGTTTCACAAAACTTTGAAAAATAAGACCGACGAGTCTTTGCCCATTGGCATCCGTAGCTCGACGAGGGTCCAGAGTTTTAGGGCTACTTTCAAGGGCTATCCTGATTTCTCCCTCTTGCACTTCTTTTTTAGAATTACAAGCCGCGAATAAAAGATTTAAAGATAAAAAACAAACTGTTAAAAACTTCATAAAGATCTCCCGTTGCAATATTAAGATCATCAACCTATGCTAAAGGCTAGTTGCTTTTGAGACAAGAACAAATCAAAGGGGGAGATTCTGAAAAAGCTAGCGTTCCTTATATTTATTCTATCTGTAGAGTCTTTTGCGATGGATCAAAATTTGCAAAAACTTTTCAAGTCATCGGGCTTCAAAGAAAGTGAGTTTTCCATTCAAATCCAGGGAGATGAGACAAAGTCTTCTTATACCTTAAATAACATTCAGCCGAGAATTCCCGCTTCACTGAGTAAATTAGTTGTCGCAGGTATGGCCTATCATTACCTTGATCCCAATTTTGTTTGGACCACAAAGCTACTTGCACTCTCAGATGCTATTGATGGAGTTTTGAAGGGGGACCTTTGTCTTTACGGCGGTGGGAATCCAAGCTTCTTAACGGAGCAGGCCTGGGTTTTAGCTAATAACTTTTTGCGCTCAGATATCACTAAGATTAAAGGGGATTTAATCATTGATGAAAGCTATTTTGATAAGGACTACTTTTCAGACACAAGAATGTCTAAGCGTCAATTGCGCGCATATGATGCACCTGTAAGTGGTGCCAGTTTTA
>JAYZXX010000276.1:0-10986 GCA_036140815.1 Bdellovibrionota bacterium
ATCTAAATTTCATAGCTTTTCCTAATTTACGACATATCGGGTATCCTGCAAATTAGTTTAGTATTTAACTTAATTTTTGAAAAACTTACAGTTAGATTTTGTTAAGATCTAAAAAAGATTTTTAAATGCTGCAGCATCTGGTAATTTTCGTTCATGGAAAACTCAGAAAATCCTTTCGATTATATCTTTAATGTTCGCAATTATGTCGTTTCAAAAACGCGCAAATTACCGTATCCAAATGACTATGCCGTAGCACTTTTGAATGACTATGAGAATAATGCCTTTGATGAAGAGAAGGTATTGGAGTTCAAAGGCCAATGGCGAGAGAAAAGATTTAGGGATGGGGCTGATTGTCCACTCGATCTAGAGATAGGAACCGGTAACGGCTTTCATTTGGCGCATTTTGTAGAAACGAATCCTGAGCGAGCAATTGTGGGACTTGAGTTGAAGTATAAGCCTTTGATTCAAACGGTTCGAAGATGCCTTGATACAGGAAATGAGAATTTTGTTGTGGCGAGATACGATGCAAGGATGATCCAAGATCTTTTTGCTGAGAATGAGTTAAACAATGTTTACATCCATTTTCCAGATCCATGGGCTAAGAAGGATACCACCTTGAAGCATCGCTTGGTTCAGGTTAATTTCTTGAATACACTTTATAAATTACAGAAGCCAGGTAGCTTCGTAGATTTCAAAACAGATCATTTCGACTATTACTTATGCGTTCAAGAGTGTCTTAAACACACTCCTTATAAAGTGATCAGAGAGACTACAAATCTCCATCAAAGCGAATGGGCGGATGAAAACTTCCAAACCCATTTCGAAAAATTGTGGACGAGTAAAGGAATTAAATCCAATTATATTCGATTTATAAAAGAGTCTTAAGCTTTGTGTAAAAGCTAAAATGCAAAAAGGCGAGCTTGGTTAGCTCGTCTTTTTTTTTTGAAAATTAGAGTGGTCGTTCTTTTGAGAATATTACGAGCTTATCTTTAATGATTACAGAGCCTCAAAAGAGCATCTCATTAGAACTACAGTATTCTTTTCACATGCATTGGTTTACTTGTAACTTTAAGTAAGTATTCTCACTGAGCTATGGTCTTCTAAAACATTGAATTGGAAAATAGTCATGTTCTCAAGCTTTGAAAACACTCAGTGAACACCAATTACCTGTTTTTCTATAGGTTCTGTGTTTTTAAAGTATATTGATTTCGAAATTCAATATTAGGAGAGATTTATGTTTATCAACTATTTTAAGGTTTTGTTTTTTATACTACTAATTAATCAAGCTTATTCTTCCGAGCAAGAACCGCAAAATTATAGTTTTACTGGGGTAAATGATTTTAAAATTGTATATTCGAAGTTTGGAAATCAAAAAGGGGTGAATGGTTCACTTGTGATTTCTCCGGGAAGGGCTGAATCTTCTTTAAAACATACCGAAACGGCATTGGACTTTATAAAGTTAGGCTTTTCTCCCGTCTATATCATTAATCATAGAGGCCAAGGTTTTTCCCAACGAGCCTTGTCCAACTCTCATAAGGGCTATGTAGAGGATTTCAATTTTTATCATCATGATTTTAACAGCTTTATTCAGAAGGTGTTGGATGATCCAGACACTGATAGTGAAAATCTATTTGCTCTAAGCCATTCGATGGGCGGTGCAATTTTAGTTAGTTTTTTGCAGCATCATAAAAATCCCTTCAAAGCGGTTAGTATGGTGGCGCCGATGTTGGGGATTAAATTGGACTCAGAAGATACGACTCTTTTTCAGACTTGGGTAATATGCTACACGCCCTTTGCTGGCGAATGTAATGACTATGTTCCGGGAGGGAAAGACTACAAATCGTCTGATGTGAGTTTTAATGATAACAAATCAACCCACAGTTTTGAGCGATTTCAAGTAAAGTATGATCTTTGGGAAAGGTATCCAGAGCTTCAACTAGGCAGTGCAACAGTTCGCTGGGTTAGAGAATCCATCCAAGCCAATCAGTTTATGCGAGAAAAGAAAAAGATTGAGAAGATAAAAGACATTCCTATTTTTATCTTACAAGCGGAGTTAGATGAGGTAGTGGAAAATTCGATGCAAAATCTTTTTTGTGATAGAAAAAATAAAGTAGGAAAAAAGAATTGTGACTTGATCGTCATCCCAGGTTCTAGGCACGGTGTTTTAATAGAAACTGATGAAATTCGTCAGCCTGCCATTGATTTCATCGATGCATACTTTAAATCTTTCAAAAAATAAAGTGTGAACAAACTCTTTCAAGAAGAAAGAGTTTGAAGAGATACATTATGAATAAAAAAACTTTCAATAGAATGATTTGATTTCGGAAAGCTACAAGGCCTCCAAAGATTTGATGTTTACAGAAATCATCTTACGGGCTTGGTGGCCAATTTATAAATCTTGATGGCTATAAACTGGTTCATTTAAATGCGGATGAAGCTTGCTAACATGCAAAATATTCTAGGGATTATTGAATTACCCAGGTCAGGTTTCGAGGACTTATCTTTTAGTTCAGGTAAATCAAAGACTTAGGCTCTTTTTACCCGCAATTAAAGGGGCCAGTTTATAATGACTACCAATAGGGTGTATCAATCGTGATATCGCCCTCGACTTTACAAGCACAGGCCATTCGACAATTTTTATCAATGCCTTTTACTTCCATGAAATCTCGCTCTTCTTGATCAGGCATACTTAAATTGTAACTGCCATCCGTTACCTGAACATAGCATTTCGCACAAACTAGTTTACCACTACAAGAGGATGCAACGGGCACTCCTCTGGATGTTAGGGCTTGCATTAAAGTTTCGCCATTTTCCACTTCGAGATCTTCACGATTTGCTTTTGAGAACTTAATTTTCGGCATAAGGCATTTTAGAAGGTGCTTTACCAGAAATCAAGGTGGATAATTGATTTAAGTAAGGGCATTTTAGGGGAATCTTTCACTCTCTTAAAGCTGACGCATGGCTTTTGTAATGCTAGGGCATGACCAGACACTTATTTAGGGCTATATTGTACGCCTTGTTTAACAACTAAAATCATTTGATTAAAATATCTAGGAGTCCTCATGGAAAAAGTAATTATCATCGGATCTGGTCCTGCCGGTTACACATCAGCAATTTACACAGCACGCGCCAACCTTAACCCATTAATGATTGCCGGAGAGGAAATTGGTGGGCAGTTGATGTTAACCACAGAAGTGGAAAACTACCCAGGCTTTGCTGACGGAATCACTGGTCCTGAAATGATGGACGTATTGAGAAAACAAGCAGAGCGTTTTGGAACTCGCATTGTACCAAAGAAAGTGACAAAAGTTGATTTTTCGGCTCGTCCTTACAAAGTATGGATTGGTGATGAAATGCATGAAACTCAATCTGTGATTATTTCTACTGGAGCTACCGCAAAGCTTTTGGATATTGATTCTGAGCAAACTTTTTGGGGAAGAGGTATTTCCGCATGTGCAACCTGCGATGGAGCCTTTTTTAGAAATGTAGATGTGGCAGTAATCGGTGGTGGAGACACGGCTATGGAAGAAGCTTTGTTCTTAACTCGTTACGCAAATAAGGTGTATGTGATTCACCGTCGTGATGAGTTTAGAGCTTCAAAAATTATGTCCGATCGAGTGAAAGCTCATGAAAAAATTGAAATCCTTTGGAATAAAGAAACTCTTGAGTACACAGGGGATCAAATGGGCCTTAAGGGAATGAAATTAAAAGATACCGTAAATGGCGAGGAATCTGAAATTAAAGTGGAAGGATGTTTTGTGGCCATTGGCCATAAGCCGAACACAGATATTTTTGGTAACCAATTAGAGAAAAACGATACAGGATACTTAGTTACAAAACCGGATAGTACCTATACAAACGTGGAAGGTGTTTTTGCGGCGGGAGATGTGCAAGATCACGTATACCGCCAAGCAATCACTGCAGCGGGTAGTGGCTGTATGGCTGCTATTGATTGCGAGCGATGGTTAGAAGCGAACGATATGTAAACTTGGGCAAGCTGGCCCACTTAATTGCGGATGCAGTGGGCCAAGGCACATATTTCTCTAGGTGTTTTAGTTCTGTTCGGATTTATTTCCTAGAAAATTGCAAATCCATTCAATGAATTCAAAGAATATAGCTATCATTAATCAGCAAATTATGGGGCCACGTCCAAACTTGCATATCTAGATTAGAGGTTCACTGGGGGTGGGAAATGAAAAAGGTAATTGTTATTGGAGCTAGTCGTGGAATTGGTAAAGAGTTAAGTCTTCGTCTGGCAAATGAAAATGTACATACTATCGCCACTCTTCGAAATCTTGAAGCCGCTGTTGATGAACTAAAAACTAATAGCAATGTTCATTTACAAGCATTAGATATAAAAGATGAAACTAGCGTAAGACAGTTTTTCTCAAATTTGGAAGATTTTAATGAAGTAGGGGCATTGGTTTTTGTGGCTGGTGTGGGTAGCTTCGGTGACTTTGTTGATTTAGATACCGAAGCCTACGATCACATGTTCGACACAAATGTAAAAGGCCTATACCTCGTTGCCAGGGAATTTTTAAAGGCAATGCCTTCTCTTGGCTGTAGGTTTATTTGTATAAGTTCAGATGTAAGTGCTAGAGGTATTGCGAAGGGAGCTTTGTATTCTTCCACGAAGCACGCTCAACGAGCAATGCTACGTTCCTTGCAAATGGAATACCGTGATAGAATTCAGTTTACGGAAATTCGACCAGGAAATGTGGCAACTAATTTTGCTGGAAATGAAGGTTTAGAGATTGGGGATTTAAATTTATCCCCAGAAGATGTGGTCGATGCGATTTTATATGTGTTATATCAAGCCGCAAGAGTTAGGGTTGACGAAATTGTAATCCGTCCGAATTCTAGGGACATTGAGTATTAGTCAGCCCTATCGACTATGCTTTTATAGGAGGGTTATTTTTAGTTTTTATTAATTTATTAGGCGCTTTTAAAGTATCCCCGAGATAATTTTATTTTATGATCTGCGCTCCACAATCCACATATATCACATCACCAGTGATATGTTTTGCCAGAGGAGACAAGAGGAAAGTGGCGGTGTCACCTACAGATTCCCCATCAATGTTTTGACGAAGAGGATTTTGTTCTTCTGCTTTTCCAAGCATACTTCTAAAGTCTCTGATTCCACTTGCACTTAATGTTTTTATTGGACCAGCTGAGATTGCATTCACGCGAATATTATTGGGTCCCATATCGGCAGCAAGGTAGCGAACCGAAGCTTCTAAGGCAGCTTTTGCAACACCCATCACATTGTAGTTTTCAACCACTCTCACTGCACCTAAGTAACTCAAGGTCACGATGCTGCCGCCTTCTTTCATTAGAGGCTCAGCGTGTTTTGCTACATCTACTAACGAGTAAGCACTAATATCCATTGCCTTCAAAAAACCTTCGCGACTTGTATCAATAAATCTACCTTCTAGATCTTCTCTCTCCGCATAGGCGATGGCATGTACCACACCATCAATTTGACCAAAGTTTTCTTTTACTGATTCAAAGAAAGCTTTCAACTCCTCGGGTTTGGTCACATCACATTGTTGGATGATTTCCGCACTTACTTCTTCGGCTAGAGGGCGTACTCGTTTCTCCATTTTTTCGTTCAGAAAATTTACGGCGACTTGAGCGCCAGCTTTTTTTAAAGACTGAGTGATAAACCAGGCAAGACTCATTTTGTTTGCAATACCCATCACTACATATTTTTTGCCACTTAAATCGATCATAAATCCTCTCTTTCAACGGCGCCTAGTGTAATTAGAAACTGATACCTAGGGCAAGTGATAGAGGGGAAAGCTATACTATGCATCAAAAATGCTAGCTTTTACTGCGAATCCATTAGTCTTGAGGAATTTGCTATTAGAAAGGCTTTGCCATTTTTGAACTTTAGAATAAAACTGTAAGTATGCAGAACTTAATGAAAATTCTTATTTTATTTGTTTTAGTCGCTTGTTCCGATCTTGAAAAAAAACCGACAAGTGAAAGTCTTGCTGAAAAAACAGGACAAAGCCAAGCCCAGGCAGAAAGTGAATCCAGTGATCAAATTGGCAAAGATTCAGATGCCAATATTCAGACGGCTTCAGATAGCTATGTTTCTTCCTCTAGTTCAGAAGAATTGAAACAAGCTTGTTTAGAACAGCTGGGTAATCTACCGGCTCCTTTTACTAACGAGCACACCTTTAAATATTGCAATGAGATGCTTCATGAGGTGAGTTGTAATAGCACATTGGGTAAACCGATTTTTCACTTTGATAAAGGCAGTGCAAAGGACCGACACATTAAAGTTTTAGTTTTTGGAACCATACATGGTGACGAAGGTGCAGCCGGGGCCTTGGCCAGGGATTGGGTTCATCGTCTGAAAGATTTAGAACCTAGAAGTGAGTGGAGGATTCTTCCAGTTTTAAACCCTGATGGTCTTGAAAAAAGAACCCGTACCAATGCCAATGGTGTAGATCTAAATCGAAATTTTCCGACCAATGATTGGTTTGATTCTGCACAAAAATTTTGGAGAAGTAAGGGAGCTAGGGCCAGACGCTTTCCTGGAAACGCCGGTGGTTCGGAAAAAGAAACTCAATGTATCATTAAGCATATTGAAGACTTTAAGCCCGACTTTATCATTTCTATCCACACACCATATGGCGTCTTAGATTTTGATGGTCCAGATGTGATTAAACCAGCATCCATTTTACCGTGGCGCCGACTGGGGCATATGCCAGGAAGTTTAGGGCGTTATATGTGGAAAGATAATGAAGTACCCGTTCTAACTATCGAGTTAAAAGGTGGAGATCCTTTAGCTCAAAAACAAATGGAAGACCTACAAGATATCATAGGCACTGTTGCGATTCGTTCTTTA
This sequence comes from Bdellovibrionota bacterium, assembly GCA_036140815.1. Classification (GTDB taxonomy): domain Bacteria; phylum Bdellovibrionota; class Bdellovibrionia; order Bdellovibrionales; family UBA840; genus UBA6502. Next base: position 6,860 of record JAYZXX010000276.1, read on the forward strand.
AAGAGTTTGGGTAGGTGGTAGATGCGAGACGAAGCTGCTGGGATAAGTGTAAAGTATCTTGAGAGTTTGTTTGCGAAAGAAAGTGCAGCACATGAACTTTCAAAACAAAAAATGCAGCCAAGCTATAAAGCAGGTATGAGCATTTCCGCAGCTGAGGCTAGTGTTCTGAGGTTTTTAATTCAGACTCATTCTTATAAGAAGGCTGTGGAGATTGGTTGTTTCGCCGCCTATTCTAGTTTGTGGATTGCTGAGGCTTTGGACGGCGGAGAGCTGCATACCTTTGAATACAATCAAGATCACGCGGAAATGGCCAAGGAAGTGATTGCAGCATACCAAGGACCATCTAAAATTAATCTACATCAGGGCGACGCCAGGCAAGGCCTAGCAAGTATTGAATCTGAAGGTCCATTTGATTTTGTATTTATAGATGCAAACAAAGCTGGTTATTATGAGTATTTCCTTTGGGCGGAAAAGAACCTACGAACAGGCGGAATGATTGTAGGTGATAATACTTTGTTGTTTGGAGAAGTTGGTTTGGATAAGCCAGATCGAGTTTCTAATTCGCAATGGCGCGAGATGAGAAAGTTTAATGAAGCTATGGCGGATTCAGATAAGTTTATTAATTGTTTTGTCCCAACAACCGAAGGCTTAACAATCGCTTTAAAACGCTAGATTGTTGGTCCATCTAAGTTAAAGTAAAGTCTCAGAAAGATAGATCTAGACTAAGTATTTCTAGTTAATTTTTTTGATTTTGAACAACTTTAACCCTAACAAGCTGACCTCTATAAAATTTTAGACATATGCTGATTCAGTCCATCTTCTTATGAAATGTATAAATAAATCACGAGAAGGCAAATCGGGGCAAAACTATAATTCATTGAGAAAACTTCGCCTTATTATCATTTATACGTACTTAGGAAGTCGAATATAAAAGACATAATTTTAAATATAGTCTTCTCCAAAAATTTCTCTTAACTCATCCATATAAGGAATCAGTGCCTTTCTATAAATTGCATCATGAAGATCTTGGTTGATCTTCAATTCTTTCGAAAGGTCTTGGATAAGTTTCTCAGTGTCTTTAATTTCAAGTTCAATTTCGTTCAATCGATTTTGAAAACTATTTTTTTCTTGTAGAAGAAGCTTTCGTTTTTCTGAGCCAAGTACAGCTCTAGTCAGCATATTATTTTTTAGAGTACTGTAACTGTCTAATGCTTCATTTTTTTCGGATACCAAAGATTGAAGCCTGCTTTGTTGATTTTTAATTTCTAACTCAATTTTTCTAATTTCACTGTAAACTTCATCTGTGTATTTGTGTTTTACTTCAAGTAAATCTCTTAAGTGAAATTGTATTTCAGCTATATATCCATTTTCCTTAAAACGGATGGAAAAATTTAAAGCGCGGTAACCTGATTTTTTTGGACGACTGAAGTAGTCTGAGACTTCACCGATATCAATAGTGTTAAAACTGGCTAGGAACTTAAAAGCACCAATTAGCTCATTCATACTATCAAAAACGACACTTCCACGAAGGTAGTCGTGTATTTTTCTGGTGTTTTTGTAGCCATGCTCACTTACTTTTCTTTCACTTTTGCCTTCAATTGTATCTAGAGTTTTTAGCTCCGCGAGGAAGGATTTACCGTTGGTTTTATACTCAAGAATTCGGAAAATTTCTTGCAAAGCAGGACGCATATACTGCGCCATTGCTAAATTTGCCTCAGGTTTTGGGTTTCTTTGTTGAAATTCGATGTTTGAATACTTTGCCACCAATGATTGAAAATCAGCCGCTGAGTATTTGCATATAGGTATAGGAGTGCTTGAGGCAAACGAGTTTGTTTGCCAAATCGATAAAAATAAATAAAAAAGAACTAAAACTATCGCTTTCATTCTACCCCTTGATACAGCAAAATCTTGGCCCAAAAATTTCCCTAGAAAGCCTTCTGTTTTGCCTTAAACTGAAAGAAAAAGCATTTGCCAAAAAAAGTCACGCTAGTGTTTAAAAGCTTCTCAGGGATTAAGCGAACTGGGCAAAAATTCAATGATTATCTGGTCTTGGAATAAGTTATTAAAATTCTTAGTATTAATGACTTTTAGGTAAAACAGTTTCTCTTTACCAGGGGAAAGTTTGTGGTGGCCTCAGAATGGACCACCAAGAAAATTGTTTATAAGCCTTTGGGAATAGCACTAAGAAGCTTTTTGGTATAAGCGTCCTGAGGATTTGAATAGATGTTTACAGCGTCATTGTATTCAACCACTTTTCCTTTATTCATCACCGCAATTTCGTCAGCGATAAATTTAACAACAGCTAAGTCGTGAGAGATGAAAATATAAGTTAGATCAAACTCTTCTTGTAAATCCATAAGCAAGTTAAGAACCTGTGCTTGCACCGATACATCCAAAGCGGAAACGGACTCATCACAGATGATAAACTCAGGTTCAACTGCCAAAGCTCGTGCAATACAAATACGCTGCCTTTGTCCGCCTGAAAATTCATGAGGATAGCGGTTCAGCATATCTCTTTGTAAACCTACTTTTTCAAGTAAATCTCCTGCTCTTTGAACTCTTTCTTCGCGTGAGCCGCCTAAATTATGAATTTGCATTGGTTCAATGATGGCTGAAGCCAATGTCATTCGTGGGTTTAATGAAGCATAAGGATCTTGAAAGATGATCTGCATTTTCCTGCGAAGGTCGCGCAACTCACTACTGTTCATAGCAGTGATGTCTTCGCCCTTATAAATCACTTGTCCAGAAGTAGGATTAATTAAACGCAAAATACTTCTACCTAAAGTGGTTTTTCCACATCCAGATTCTCCAACCACACCAAGCGTTCTTCCTTTGCGAACTTCTAAATCCACGCCGTCAACGGCTTTCACCCAAGACTGTACAGAACCAAAAAAGTTTTTCTCTAAAGGGAAATGAGTTTTAATGTCTTTAATTTCTAAGATTACTGGATTTTCATCAGTGATAGGGCGATTGGCCTTAATCACTTTTTGATCATCTACGTTAAAACCAGTTTCCTTCCCATCGGGAGTCATAAAATCAGAAACGGTTGGTAAGCGGTGAGGATTTTTTTCTAGGCTTGGTCGGCAAGCTAGGAGTCCCTTTGTATAAGGGTGTTGTGCATTTTTAAAAATAGTTTCGGTATCGCCTTGTTCAACAATATCTCCGCGATACATAACAACCACTTCATCGGCGATGTCTGCGATTACACCAAGATCATGAGTAATGAACAATACACTCATGCCATATTTTTTTTGTAAATCGGCCAATAGTTCTAGGATTTGTTTTTGAATTGTAACGTCTAGAGCGGTAGTTGGCTCATCGGCAATCAAAAGCTCAGGCTCACATGCGATGGCCATTGCAATCATGACCCTTTGTCTTTGCCCCCCGGATAACTCGTGAGGGTAGGAGTTTACACGCCCCTTAGGATCAGGGATTCCCACTTGGTCAAAAAGTTCTACGGTTTTATCGATGGCTTCTTGTTTTGTCATTTTCTTGTGAAGCATTAAGACTTCAGCTACTTGGTCGCCAATGGTAAACAAAGGGTTTAAAGAAGTCATAGGCTCTTGGAAGATCATGGATACTTTATTTCCACGAATTCTACGCATTTGTTCTTCCGTTTTTTCTAAAAGGTTTTCACCTTGAAAAAGTATTTTTCCTGATGGAATTTTTGCCGGGGGCTCAGGCAATAGACGCATAACACTTAATGAAGTTACTGATTTTCCCGATCCAGACTCACCAACTAAGCCAATGGTTTTTCCTTTGGGAATTTCAAAACTAATGCCCTTCACGGCATTAACGATTCGGTCTTCGGTATGAAATTCAATATTTAGATCTTCAATTTTTAAAAGTGTGTCGTTACTCATGAATACCTCTTTAATTACACCGCCTTAGCATAGCATGCCTATTTCTTAAGGTCACAGCAAATGCCTCAAAATGCTGGCCTCTTAGTTAGTTATGGAGTTTTTTTCGGGCTCAAAAAAGTTGACCACCAACTGGGGGGAGATGGTGGTCATGGAAAAAATTGGGAGTATTGGGGGGTGTTAGCTCTATATAAAGCAAAGGCGGGGCCAGTCTGGGAATGCTTTAGGTTTGATATGGGGATTTAAAGAGCGAGGATTGTCACTTTG
>JAYZXX010000277.1:0-3976 GCA_036140815.1 Bdellovibrionota bacterium
ACGATAGTTACTCGCATTACGATCTTTTTTCATCAAAGCAAACATTGCTCTTTCTAATTTTGTTCGACTATGGTTTAAGCGAACTAAAGCTTGAGCAGCTGGGCGATAAATAAATTTTTGATCACTATCGGCCTTATATTTTGTTAAATGTCTTAGAAGCATTAAAACTATATTGTCATCATTGGCTAAGCCCATGGCGATACTGATATCTTTACGAAGATTGTGTTGGTCGATCTTTAAATCATCTAAAAGATCTTCTGTTAAATCAGATTTACCATCTTTTAAAAGAGCTAACTGACCAGCTGCAACAGCTAAAACAGGGGAGTTAATTTCTTTTAAGTAAGCATCAATTGTTTTTCTGCCATCTAAAGTTCGAGCGATGATTTTTGCTGTTTCCTTTGGATAGGTTCTTGCCATACATTTCATAGCAATTAAGCCAGATTTCTCCATTTGTGCATTTACAAAGGACTTGTTCAATTGTCTTTCCATGATTTCTTCTACGATTTCAAAGCCATATTTACTACAGTTAACTTTCAGTTGGCGATCCACATCTAAGTTACTCAATTCATACCAATAATAGAAGTCTACGCCATGAATTGGCTCTTTAGGGGCTGGATTGTTTTCAAGCCTTTGATCATGAAATCCTTGGTGGTTACATTTTTCATCGCAGTCATAGGTTTCATCTGTTTCTTCTGTAGGTAAATTCATTCTGCTTTTTGCGAGCTGCTCTTGTAAATGGGCTTCTAATTCTGCTCTCAGCTCTCCATCCTCATATACAGGGTCTAATTCTTCGACAGATTCATTTCTTGGAACATTTACTTCGATTACATCCATAGATGTAACTGATTCATTGCTAACTCGAATCATTGGGATTGAATTTGCAGCTGTAGCGCCGTATGCCTCTGATCGAAGGTGAGCTGATTTTAGTCTAAGCTCTTTTCCAACAATGGCGATGATTCTAGTTTCGCCTCTAGGTGAATTATAGCTTTTTACCTCTTCTCCATCCACTTCAAAAATTGCAGTAGTGTCTGCCTTTAAGCGAGCAATAAAAATGGCTCTTTCATCCACTTCATCAAGGTGTTCATAATTTTCTTCAAGAAGTTTGGAAAAACTAAGCGCTTCTACTAAGTCTTTCTCATCATCTTTCATTTGAATTTGAACTAGCTGCTTATCTAATTTGGCGTACTTTTCTCGAAGTTCTTTTTCTGTTTGAGAGATTTCTTTGTTTTTCTTATTCTTAGGTTGAGCAACTTCCGGAGCTGGCGTTGCTGTGTTTTCTGTTTCAGTTGGAGTGGTAGGTGCCGTTTGCTCAGCAGGAGCAGGGCTATTCCCACCTGAACCACCGTTATTACAGGCAACTAGGCTCAAAATGCTAAATCCTACGATTAAACTAAGGCTTTTAAATTTCATAACAATATTCCTCCGACTATTATGAAAGCAAGGCCTACGCCAGTCTGAAATGGCATTTAAAGCTAAGATGAGCTAGTCAGACTAAAAATTTCAAAGTACACTGGCAAAAAATGTCTTCCAATTGCCATATTTTGTCAGTTTTTCTAAAATTGAAAATAAAGATTCTTTTGTTGAAATGTTTTGCTAAGAAAAATGAGCAATGACTAACAAGGGGTTGGATATGTCTTTTTTATTTCGATTTTTTCTTTTTTTAACACTTTCCATAAACGTATTTTCACAGGATCAGAGTCCTGAATATCAAGCGGGTCTATTGCTTGGGAAGTTTTCTGTCGAGAAGGCCTATTGTAATGAAGTGGAATGTATTAATTTATTACATGCTTTAAAAGACGCCTTTGAACAAATCGATGGCCCCGAAAGAACAGAGCAATTGATTCTAGCTAACATTTTAACAGGAAGTTTAGTAAGTGAATTGTCAGTGCCGATGAAAAAAGCCATCAATGGAGTCTATCCGGAATGGAAGGATACATATTTTAGCTTAAACTTAAAACAGTACGTTAGTTTACATTTGGACTGTGGCTTAGGCTCTTACCAAGTATTTCAAGTTCAAGAATTTCCTGAAGACGATGCAATGTATACTTATTATTTTATAGAAGACGGCTCAGGAAAAGTAATGGATGATCTTTCAAAGGATTATCTAAGTGAAACAAATATTTCTTATTACGACATGGAAGACAATCTAGTGGGAGAATTTGAGATAGATACTGGAATGGGCTATTTACAAATTGCTGGAGAGAAAAAAGAAATAAAAGGCTGTGAACTTATAAACTACTAGTAGACAAATGTTTATTTTGAAAAAAGCTTGGTGCCAAACACCAAGCTTTTTTTTGGGTTAAGATCCAATGATTTTTAAAGAAGAGATTAAAACGTCAGGACAAATTATACTACCGCCATTATCAATGACATTCGCTCCTAAGTCTTCAATTCCCATCAAGATGTCTTTGATATTTCCAGCAACTAAAAAGTCTTGCAGTGGATTTACCAAGTTTCCAAAGTCGTAAAGAAATCCTTCTGCCTGAAAAGAAAAGTCTCCGGTAACAGAGTTGAAGCCTGCGTGTAGGCCATTTAATCTTACGATTTCAATTAGACTTGGTTTCATGGCTTTAATGGCTGTTGTGGCCAGGGTTCCAGAGCGAACGACGATATTGCTTGGTGATATTCCCACTCTGCCATTTCCAGATCTGGAAGCGGTGTGCGTGTTATCGATGCCCAATTTTTTTGAATATTCATTGTTGCTAAAAAAACTATTCAATACACCATCTTGAATGATGCAATGTTTTTTAGTTGGGTTTCCTTCGCCATCGAAAGGTTTACGGCCTAAGCCTTTGTAGTAGCTTGGATCGTTTTCGATGTGAAGCAAGCCAGAGGCGATTTTTTCTCCCTGTTTTTTATCGAACAAAGAAAATCCTTGATCTACCGTATCTGCGTTTAGCATTGGTAAAACCAGGCTAAGTAAACTTGCAAAAGCTTTTCTTTCAAAAACGATAGGGTAGTCGCCAGTTTCTGGGGATTTTGCACCCAAAAGCCCAAGGCTGTGTTTTTTAATTCTTTCAACAAACATTTCGTTACTGATCATGTCTTCGTAATCATGAGATGTGAAGCTGAAGTGACCGCTGGCTCTTTTTCCGTCTTTTTCGCCTAGCAATTCACTAGAAATGGAATAGTAAGATTTTTGATAGGAACTAGAATCTCCTAGTTTATTATGTAGAGTCACCTCAGAGTAAGATTCGCTGAAGCTGGTTTCTCTAACTTTTTTAAGGTTTTCATCACAGTCCCATAAAAGTTCTTCCAATTCTTTGGTTCGCTCTACTTTTTGTTCCGAACTTACTTGTTCTGGGAAAAAAGCATTGATTTCGCCACTGGCTTCAATTTTGTCATTCAAAACGATATTGTCATTGGGTTTTGCATATTGAAGCGCTTCTGCTTGTTGTTTAAAAAGATTTTCTAAATCTTCTTTTTTGCTGCTCTCAGAGGAGAAGAAAACTTCTTTCTGATCCTTTACCAATCTCACGCCAAGGCTAAAATCTTCACCAATAGAAATTTCTTCTAATTTCTTTTCTAAAAAAGTAACAGAATTGGATTTACCGTCAATTTGAACCACTTCTATTTCAATTGAATCTTTTTTGGCTAAATCATATAAAAACTCGATGGATTCATTATTAGTCATTTGCAGCTCCTCCTACTGTGATTTCTGAAACTAAAAGAGGGGGTTGCCCTACAGTTACAGGTACCCAGCCACTAACAGAGCCGCAGGTTCCTGGGGATAGTTTTAAATCTTTTCCTACTTTCGTAATTTTACTTAAAGTGTCAAAACCAGTACCGATTAAACTGGCACCTTTTACCGTTTCTTCTAGTTGTCCATTGCGAATGATTCTTCCTTCGGTAACGGCAAAATTGTAAGCACCAGTTCCTGTATCCACTGAGCCACCGCCAAGCTTTTGTGCGAACAAACCGTAATCAACATCTTTGATCATATCTTCTAATTCATGGGGGCCAGGGGCGATGTAGG
>JAYZXX010000278.1:0-3003 GCA_036140815.1 Bdellovibrionota bacterium
TAAACATATTATTACAGTTTATTTTTTTAATCACTAGCTCCGCCTGTTTACTAGATGAAATCGTTGAACAAGCTGATCTGAATTTTTGCCCTGGGCAAAGAGTAGATGATGGTAGTTGTAGCGACGAATATGATAATTTAGGTAAAATTGATTTTTCTGATTCTACAGAAATTGATTATGACGAAGAATTTGTAGAAATAAAAAGTTCAGGAACTTATCTTAGGTCTTCAGGTCTCATCGGCGATTCGACAAGTTTTCCAGATGGAAATTACCACGGAAGTACACTAGATTCTTCTACAAAATATTTACGTCCTTTTAGTAGTAATGATGATTTTGTAGACGCAAAAAAAATTCTTCCCAACTACAAAGACAATATCATCGCCTACTATCGATTTGAAGGAGATGGTACAGATTCCTCAGGCAAAGCCAATCACCTTAGCTTCACCAATGGGGAGACTACATCTAGTGCCCATTCACTACTAACGGGACAGCACCTACTCTTAGATGGCGTGGATGATATGCCCAAAAAGACCACGCCAAATGGCTTTGATAATATAACTGAGATAAGTGCCTGTTTGTGGGTTAAACATTTAAATTACGAAAACAATGATGACTACTTATTTAGCTACTATAGCTATCCTGGAGCTAGTAAGGGAAGAGTTCAGCTTTTTAGAGACTACAACGGAGCAGCTTTTGGCCGATCCAATACCTACACTATTTTTATCAGAGACCAATATGGAAATAACAATAGAATAGAAGCAAATGACTCTGTGGCGAATGCCAATATTTGGAATCACGTCTGTTTTAGTTTTAAAGCCGAATCAAGCTCTGGCTTAAGAATGTTTATCAATGGGAAAGAGTCAGAATTTAGTCCAAGGGATACTAGTGCTATTAAAGACTTCAGCACAAGCACTCCCCTGTTACAAATCGGCGCTTTTAATAACAATTCCATTGGTAATGAAGCAATCGATGAATTGGTTATTTGGAATAAGGAAATCCCAGCAGATCAACTGAAGCAAATCTACTTCCAACAAGCTGGACAGTTTGGTAGTTTCAATCAAAAAGAAATACAAGAGGAAGACTCCTTGGTTGCCTACTATCCCTTGGATAGTAATTGGTTAGACCATTCATCTAATACAAATCATGCTCAGCCTCACAATAACAACTTCACTGATGATTCACTCCCTATTTTTTCATCCTTTAGTCATTCCGGAACTGGCGCGGCAAAATTTGATGATACACAATTGCAGTACGCACAAATTCCCAATTCGAGTGATTTGGACAATTTAGAACAAAGTAGTTTTACCTTGTCCGCATGGTATTACCCTATTGCTGAACCTAAGAATGATTACAATTTAAATAAACGCCACGGTATTATTACTAAAATGGGATTCCATATGGGATTGCTCTATAATGAAAACAAGCAATTTCGGTTTGACCTATGGTCTCCATCAGGTAGCTATATTGGCTTCACAGGTGATGGATATTTTACTCCCAATAAATACTATCATGTTGTGGGCGTGCTTGATTATGAAAATAAACAGGCGAGGCTCTATGTCGACTCTGTTTTAATTGGTAGTAGAGACTACGCAAGCATGGACGTTCGAACTTATGGCAGTGCAAAGTTTTATATTGGCTCTGCCTCCTACGGAACATCAACTTCTGGAGCTGGTTGGCCTGCAAACGGTTACATCGATGATGTGAGTATTTGGAAAAAGGCTTTGGCCTACTCGAAAGTCAACCAGCTATATGAGCGAGGTAAACAAAAGCATTATAGTAGCTACGAATCTCCCGTTTATAAGGTAGGAGAAAATACAAGTATTGAAGGTTTAAAAGTGCAAACTCCCCTAGCATTTTTTAAAAGTTTAAGTTTACAAGCTGAAACAGCATATGAATCCTTTAGTAGTCACCTAGCAAAAGACCTTGTAGCTTATTACGACTTCGAAGTGGATTCCTACAATGGAAGTACTGATGAAGTAAAAGATCGAGTGAATACCTACCATGGAGTGTATAAGGGTGGGCCTAAGAAAATGCAAAAAGGCGTGATAGGGCACTCCCTCGGCTTTAATTCATTTAATATCAGTTCCGATAAAAATTTAGTCATAGAGAATACCTTTAGTATAGCCTTTTGGATAAAAGCACAGGATACACTACCAAGCAATTGGGATCAAATTTTTAGGAAAGGTGACCCTAGTGACAAATTAAGTTTTTTGAAACTGCAATTAATTAAAGGCAATAGAAGGATTGCATTGAGGATGGATGTTAATGGAAGTTCATCACAAACCTTAGTATCCAACGTCGATGTCGTCGACGGAACTTGGCACCACATTAATTACACCTTTGATGCAACAACATTAAAACTTTATATCGACGGTAAATTAAATCGGCAGATGCCCATCTCTGTAGTTGGGAATATTGACTCTCCTACACATGCCGTTTGGATTGGTAATTCAGCAGCTGGTGTCCAAATAGATGAGTTTGGAATTTGGAAGCGTGCGCTCAATGCCGACGAAGCCAATGAACTTTATCGACGAACAGCCAATCGAATCAAATATCTTGTACGTACCTGCGATCAAGCGGATTGTAGCGATCAGAATTGGACGGGAATAAAAAACATTGAGGGCTTAGCTTTTAGTGAAATGCAAAATGCGAGTAATTTAAAAACACCTGAGTATGTTCCTCAAAGTTTGGCGAACCGCGGCCCTCTAGATCTTTCTTTTAGTACATTAAAGACCTACTTAACCAAAAGAAAGTACTTTCAATATAAGGTGCTTTTTGAATCCGAAGAAAACAGCGCTTGTAATAGCTCTCAATGCCTTCCTGAACTAAAATCAATCGAGTTCGTAAAAGACTCCAGCTACTTCAAAAGTTCTTATGCAGTGGTGAACAAAACAGGTATCTCTTATAAAAGTTTATTTTCAATAAAAATCAAAGAAAGGGAGAACTGCAATTTAAAATTTCAAATTTCAAATGATGGTCAGAATTTCTATTATTTTGATTCAG
>JAYZXX010000279.1:0-14605 GCA_036140815.1 Bdellovibrionota bacterium
GGCGACTTTCCAGTCGCTGAACGTCTAGCGAACCATAATATGGCGTTCATTAAATATGTACTATGTTGAAAAGAAGGTTCTTGAATTACCGAAAAAAATTATGGTACCCGAGACGAGACTTGAACTCAGCGTGGATAAGAGGAAAAGCATTGCTTTTCCGCCACGCAGTGAGCGGTGAGGCGACTTTCCAGTCGCTGAACGTCTAGCGAACCATAATATGGCGTTCATTATATATGTACTATGTTGAAAAGAAGGTTCTTGAATTACCGAAAAAAATTTTGGTACCCGAGACGAGACTTGAACTCGTAAGATCTTGCGATCGGTGGATTTTGAATCCACTGCGTCTACCGATTCCGCCACCCGGGCCCATTGATTGGAACGCACATTGTTATGAGATAAGTTTACTTATGACAAGAGAATCGAGTTAAAATCGTGAAAATGCTATAAAAAAAATCAAAAAGACACCAGAAAACAGGTAAGAATTACAAGTTTGCTACAATAGCCAGCAAATTATGGCGCTTTGTATTATCATGCCAATGCCGTGTGGCAATTGTATTATTAATTTTGGGTTTTGAGGTATTAAAGATGTCATCAAAATTATTGGGACTAGTTGTAGTTTTTATTGGATCTTCTTTTGCGTATGCGCAATCGGATCGATCAAATTCTCTTCGCGATGAACTTCGTAACGAGGTTGGCCAATTATATAGCCAATCAGGTGGAGAGGCTTTGGATCGTGAGGAGTTGGCGCAAAGAAGTTATCCACAGCCTGTGGAAGCAGCTCCTGTAGTTGTTCCGCGTAGATCAGCTCCTTCTTATGAAAGAAGGCCTAAGGCGGTTGTTGAATCTTCTCCATTGGATGAGTCAAAGGCAGCTCGCTTGAGACGTCAACGCGAGGGGTTCGAAGCAGAAACTGAAATGCGCATCGTTGAAAAGCTGGAAGAAGATCGTATCGAATCAGAAAGAGAAAGAGCAGCTCGCTTATTTGGTGGTAAATTAGATAAGCAAGAAGAAGTGTATGCTCCTCAACAGGTTCAACCAGTGGCTCCAGTTGTAGTTGCTCCAGCGCCTGTGGTTGACACAAGTGCTGACGATGAATTGGCTCGTGAAGATTTCAAACAAGATCTTAGAGAAGTAATTTCTGAAATGAAGTCGGTAGAGAAAGTAGAAGAGGAAGACTTCGAAACTCTAGATGTTGGACCGATCTATTACATCATGCCTAGTTTTGGTTTGGGAAGTTATCCTGGAATCAATAATGTAGAAGGTGCCTATTCCTTAGGGATTAACCTTGGTGCGGAATACATGAATGGTTTGATGGTTGAAGGTAGTTTTAATCTTTCAAGCTATGACCTATACAACTGTTATGGTTCATCTTCTTGTAACTATTCTTACAATCAAAATAACTTGTTAGAGTTAACTCAATACTCTTTTGGAGCGAACGTAAAATATCAATTCAATGCTTCTGGGCGCTTAAGACCAGTTGTTGGTGGTGTGTTTTCGTACACCCTTAGAGAGTATGAGCAAGTTTATTACTCTTCAGGAACTTCAAATGTTAAATCGAATGCTTTTGACTTAGGTTTATTGGGTGGAGTGAATGTGGACGTTTCCGATGTTTGGTCAGTTGCCGTAGATTTTCGTTATATGTTTAATCTGGCAAATCGTGTGGATAGAGATTCTGTGAATGGCAATGCTGCATTCATCAATAACTCTTACTCTAATTCCACACCGATTGAAGACTTGGATTACTACCTGTTTAATGTGGGTATGAAGTTTAAGTTCTAATCAAATTATAAGTTAAATTTTTAAAAAGCACACTCAAACCGAGTGTGCTTTTTTTTATGAATCATTGCTCTAGGTTTCTGTAGAGAGCTGTTTTAGTTTTTCAGAATCAATGGTGGTTCTATTGACTTTACCGAATTGTGTCTTGCCTTTTTCGAGAATGCTTTTCATAATTTTACTATGAAGCTTCTTGTCTTTTTATTCTTTCTATTTGTTTCCGTTCATTCTCATGCTTTGAGCAATCGCAGTATGGCCTCTCTTGGAAAAGAGTATGTTTCCAAAAGAGATGTTCAAATCCATAGCATTTTACAGAGGATGATGTACCAGTATAAAAGTGCTAATTTGGATTTTGATTCGGTTGAGCAGGATGAATACCTAAATCGAGAATTGGGAAACTATATCCTTGAGAGAGTTATCTTTTTAGAGGCCAAAAGTTTTGGTTTGGCCAAGGTGGATGAGACTCTTGTGAAGAGGGAGGGATCAAAGGTTTTGGCTAGGATCTTGAAATCAGAATTTTCAAAGATGTGGAAAAGTCTAGGGGTGGAGACGGATGAGTATGATATTTTTGTTGAACAAAAACTTCGTTCACGAAAGTTTATATCTATAAAAAAAGAAGCTGCTCAGGTTTTAGTTACAGATCGAGAAATTGACCAGTATATGGAACAAAATAAAATGGAAAAAGAGCTTTTTAGCCAAGAAAAGCTTAGGAGCCGTGTAAAGCAATATTTAGGCAACAAGCAGGGTGAAAAGCAATTAAGGGAGTGGTTTGAACTCCTTCGTAATAAATACCAAGTTCGAGTCCTTTAATGTTTCTGCGACTTTTGAACGAAACGGATTTAAGGGATATTTTAGAATTATGGCATAAGTGTAGGGAAAATGACTCTTTCTTGAGTCAGTGGTCCGATGCTAGTTTAGAGTCTTACGTGCAACTAGGAAACTGTTTTGCTTTATTTTCAGAAAAGCAGATAATAGCGGCTGTGTTTTTTCGAAGTGGCATTGATGAAGTGGAGATCGATCAGTTTATTGTGGATCCAGCCCAGCGAAGAAATGGTTATGGGCAAAGTCTTTTAAAAGCTTTCTGTGAGCATTTCTCTGATTTTAAGATTTTACTTGAGGTGGCAGGAGATAACTATCCGGCGATCACTTTATACAAAAAGTGCGACTTCCAAGAATTTTCAGTGAGAAAGAATTACTACAGTTCTGGCCAGGATGCGCATTGTTTTTCTTGGTGTAAAAAGTAGTATGGCTTAAAGTTTCTACATTTAATTACGTTTTGGTTTAAGGTCTTTAGAATTAATTACCAAAAAGGGCAGTTTGTACTTAGTGAGAATGCCAGATTGAATATTGCAATTTACAGGAACTGAGCTGGAAATAAGTGGGCTAGTTTTTAAGCAACTCTAAGTGGCTTTTCGTACTTATTTTTCTGTGCTAAGAACATTTCCCTGGTTCATTTTGCGCAATAAGAGAGCAAAATATATTTTTTTGAAAGATAATTTCTATTTAGAGCCCTTTGAGCGGCATAAATAATTTCACATTAGAAAGCTAGAAACCAGTAATTCTACTTGTGTTTTCTCAAAATAATTGTTATGGTTTGACAAACTTTTGAATTCAGTCCTCTAGGGGATTTGAAAAAGTGGACCCTAGAAGGTCCATTTTTTTTTAGGATAACATGGCAAAACAAAGCATCGTAAATCAATTAGAAGAACTAGCGGCTCCATTTATTGAAGAGCATGGATTGATTTTATATGATGCTGAAGCCGAAAATTCTTCGAAAATTCTCCGCCTTTTTATCGATAAAGAAAATGGCATCCAATTAGAAGACTGTGAAAAAGTAGCTCGTAAGTTGGACGAGGCGCTAACTGAAGCCGAGGTTTATGGTGGAGACTTCACTTTAGAAGTTTCTAGCCCTGGTGTTGAGCGTAAATTAAAAAAGAAATGGCACTATGAAAAAGTGCTTGGAAAAAATATAGAGTTTAAACTCTTCGAAGCATTGGGAAGAATTCACGAATCGGCGCCAAAGTCGATTCACCGTGCAAAGACTTTGCAGGGGAAATTGATTTCCATCGAAGGGGATACTTTAAAAGTAGAAATTGAGAACGCGTCCTATGATCTTCCATTAGATAAAGTGACAAAGGCTCATCTTGTCTATGATTTTTGAGAGGTAAGAAATGGCAGAAGGTTTATTCTCTGACTTGAATCGTATGATCGAGCAGGTAGGTAAAGACAAAGGAATCGATAAACAAATTGTAATCGATGCAGTAGTACAAGGTATGCTTGTAGCGGCCCGTAAAAAATATGGTTCCTACCGTGACATTGAGGCAATGTATAATGACGATATCGGCGATGTTGAGTTGGTTGAGTTTAAAGAGGTTGTTTCTAAAGAAGACTTCATTGATGAAGAAGTTGAGATCATTCTAGAAGAAGCTCAAGAGCTAGATTCTGAAGCGCAAATTGGTGACTCGATTGGTATCCAGTTAGACACCAAAGAATTAGGACGTATCGCTGCCCAAACAGCTCGTCAAATTATCATTCAAAAAGTAAGAGATGCTGAGCGCGATGTAATTCATGAGGAGTTCTCTCAGCGTGAAGGTGAAATCGCTAGTGGTATTGCTCGTCGTGTAGAGCGAGGAGCTATTGTTGTAGATTTAGGTCGTACTGAAGCTTACTTACCATATCGTGAACAAATTCCTGGTGAGCAGTTTAAGTCTGGTGATCGTATTCAAGGTTTCTTGAGTGAAGTTCGTCAAACGACTCGTGGTCCGCAGATTATTATGTCTCGTGCAGATGAGCGTTATTTGATGAAGCTTTTTGAAATGGAAGTTCCTGAAATTTATGATGGCATTGTTGAAATCGTTGCTGCGGCTCGTGAGCCAGGTCAACGTGCAAAGATTGCTGTTCGTACAAACGACCCTTCTGTAGATCCAGTAGGTGCTTGTGTTGGTATGAAAGGTTCTCGTGTGCAAAACATTGTTCAGGAACTTAAAGGCGAAAAAATTGATATCGTAATTTACGAAGAAGAAGTTACTCGCTTTGCTTGTAATGCTTTAGCTCCGGCTGAAATTTCGAAAGTTTTTATCGACGAAGTTAGTCGTGCAATGGAAGTAGTTGTTCCTGATAATCAATTAAGCTTAGCGATTGGTAAAAAGGGTCAAAATGTACGTTTGGCCGCCAAATTGACTGGTTGGAAACTTGATATCGTTTCTGAATCACAGGCCGCTTCAAAAGCAGCTGACGCGGTTTTCAACTTAATGTTGATTCCTGGAGTAAACGACACCCTTGCTACATCTTTGTTCCAACATGGTTTTGGAAGCTTCCAGTCTATTGCTGACGCTAGCGCCGATGAAGTTTCTAATATTCCAGGATTCGATGAAAATTCTGCGGGTAAATTGGTAGAAGAAGCTAAAAAACTTGTAGAAAAATATGCTGACGATTCGGAAACGGTTCCAACTCGTCCAGAAGATACTAGTAGTGATGATAGTTCTGTAAGCGCCGAAAGTGCTTCAGTTCCTACTGGAAATGCTCGTGACCTTGCCGAGCAAAGATTAAAAGAAGGTCTTGCTGAGTTAGCGGGAGCTAGTGAAGCAAAAACGGATTCAGAGGCAGAAAGCACTGAAACGGCAGAGTAGTTCATTTTTGAACTGCACTTTATAATGAATGAATTTTTAATTTAATTTTGAGATTTGCTTAATGGCAAAATGCTTTTAAGCAAACATCAGGAGAAACATGGCACAACCTAAAGTATATGAATTTGCAAAAGAAATTGGAGTGGAAACCATTACGTTGATGGATAAGTTACGTAAGTGGGATCTGCCAATTAAGAGTCATATGTCGGCTCTAAGTCCTGAGCAAATTGAAACCATCAAAGAAAAACTAAAAACGGAAGGTGGCGATGTTGCTCCTGCTGCTAGCGCTAAGAAAAAAGTAGCTAAAAAGAAAACAGCAGCGAAAAAGAAAACAGTTGCGAAGAAAAAGGCGACCGCTTCTAACAAGGTTGTGAAGAAAAAGTCTGACTCTTCCGCTTCTGCAGACGATAAGTCTCGTAAGATCATTCGCAGAAAAGCAGGTGCTGCACAGCAGGCAGAAAAAGCGATTGAAGCGGCTGAGGCTAAAAAGAAATCTAAAGAATTAGCAGCTCAAAAAGAGGCGGAAGCGAAGGCGGCTGAAGCAGCAGCACTAGAAGCAGCTGCGGCTCAAGAAAATACAGAAGTGGAAACTGATGAACAAGTAACTGCGGTTCAAGAAGTTGCGCAAGAAACCGAAGCTCAAGCGGCGGCAGCACCTGAAGAAGTTGCAGAAGCTCCTCGTGAGTTGACGGAAGTTGAAAAGGTTTCTGAAAAAATCGAAGAAAAACAAAAAGAAAAACGCAAAGCAATGCAAGAGAAACGTAGAGGTAAGATTTTAGGGAAGGTAGATCTTTCTAAAATTAAGCCACCTGCATCTGCTAGGAATAAAACAGATCGTCCGCCTAGAGGTGGATCAGCTGGTGGTTCTCGACCAAATGTGAACCTTGATCAGCAAGCGGCTGCATCGGCTGGCCCGGTAGGGGCTAGAGATAAAAAATCGGCTCCTCGTATGAAGTCGGTTGATATGTCCCGTGACGCACGAGGTGCGGCAGCTGCTGCGGCGAAAAAGAAAGGCAATCTTAAAGGCGCAGACGAGCAAACTCGTTTGATGTCGGAAGGCTCCGCTTTTAACCGTACAGAGTTTAGAAAACGTGAGATCGTTTTCCAGCCGAAAAAGAAAATGCAAGACTTGGGACGTGAAGCAATGAAGACTGAAATTACAAAACCAAAAGCTTCAAAGCGTATTGTTAAAGTTCACGGCTCCATGAAAGTAGCTGATCTAGCGCAAGAG
This sequence comes from Bdellovibrionota bacterium, assembly GCA_036140815.1. Classification (GTDB taxonomy): domain Bacteria; phylum Bdellovibrionota; class Bdellovibrionia; order Bdellovibrionales; family UBA840; genus UBA6502. The sequence goes on from JAYZXX010000279.1 coordinate 6,631, forward strand.
ATGAAAGTAAAGACGGGGCAGTTGGTATCCTTTTTAATGAAACAAGGAATCCAAGCTCGCCAAAACGACGAAGTAGATTTTGATACAATCGCATTGATCGCTCCAGAGTTTGATCATGAGGCTGTAAATACATATAAAACAGTAGAAGAGTTGGTTGAAGAAACAGTGCAGATGAAAGATGAAAACCTAGTACCGAGAGCTCCAGTGGTTACGGTTATGGGTCACGTGGATCATGGTAAAACTTCTATTTTGGATGCTATTCGCAATGCCAACGTAACTGAAGGTGAGGCCGGTGGAATCACACAGCATATTGGTGCATATCGTGTGAAGGTCCCTAATGGAAATATGGTTACCTTCCTAGATACTCCGGGTCACGCGGCTTTTACTCAAATGCGTGCTCGTGGTGCTAGTGTTACTGATATTGCGGTAATTGTTGTTGCAGCCGATGATGGATTGATGCCGCAAACACAAGAAGCTATTAATCATGCAAAAGCAGCTGGTGTACCAATCATCGTTGCTGTGAACAAAATGGATAGACCAAATGCAAATCCAGACAAAATCAAACAACAGTTAACTGAGTTTGAATTGATCCCAGAAGAATGGGGTGGAAGCACAATGTTTATCGAAACGGTAGCCATTGAAGGCAAAGGGATTCCTGAGCTTTTAGAGGCGATCGATTTACAAGCAGAGCTTTTAGAGCTTAAGGCAAATCCTAAGCGTAGTATGAAAGGGGTTGTGATTGAGTCTAAGATGGTAAAAGGTCGCGGTATCGTGGCTACAATCTTAGTACAAGATGGAACTCTAAATAAATCAGATTATTTAGTTGCTGGTACAGCTTTTGGCCGTGTTCGTGCCATGTTGGACGATAAAGGTAAGCAGATGAAATCTGCTGGTCCTGGTGTTCCAGTTGAGATTTTAGGTTTGAATGATTCTCCGCTTGCTGGGGACGAAGTGAATACCACTGCAAAAGAGCGTCAGGCTGAAGAGATTGCTAACCAGCGTTTAGAAGAGAAGAAAGCTGAAGAGCAAAAAGTGAAGAGTCCGAAGGTTTCTTTAGAGGATCTTTTTGCTGGAGTTGTGAATAACGAAGTGAAAGAACTTCCAGTTGTACTGAAGACAGACGTTGTTGGTAGTGGTGAGGCGATCAAAAACCTTTTTGATAAAGAGAAGTCTGAGAAGGTAAAAATTAATGTAATTCACTCTGCTGTGGGTGGAATTACGGAAAGTGATATTCTTTTAGCTAGTACTTCCGGTGCGATGGTGATCGGATTTAATGTGGGAGCAGAAGGTACTGCGAACAATGCGGCGAAAAAAGAAGGTATCCAAATCAAACGTTACAATATTATTTACGAACTAGCTGACGATATTCGTGCCGCGATGAAAGGTATGTTAGATCCAGACATCGTTAACGAAGACATCGGTCAGGCTGAAGTTCGTGATTTATTTAAAGTTCCAAATCTTGGCTTCATTGCTGGTTGTATGGTGACAGATGGTAAAGCTCGTCATGATGCATTGGTAAGAGTGGTACGAGATGGAAAACAGATTTACGATGGAAAAGTCGCCAGTCTAAGACGCTTCAAAGATCAGGCAAAAGAAGTCGCATCCGGTTACGAATGCGGTATTGGCATCGAGAATTTCAACGACATTAAGGTAGGTGACAATTTCGAATTCTATGTGAAGAAAGAAGTAGAAGCGGAGTTGTAATGTCAGAAAAAAGTGTGAACCGAATGGATAAGGTAGAGCGTGAAGTACGTGCTCTACTTTCACAGTATTTCATTAAAGAAATACCATTTCATACAGATGCTTTAGTAAGCCTTTCTACGGTAAAGGTAACTAAAGACCTAAGAAACGCAAATGTATACGTGAGCGTACTGGGTGAAGATGGCGATGCTGATGAGGCATTGCAAATCGTTCAGTCGCTCAGACGTGATATCCAAGCTCATCTTTCAAAAAATCTTCGAACTAAGTACATTCCTAAACTTCAGTTTTTCTTAGATGATACGGTAGCTGAAAACTTTCGTATTATGGGGAAATTAAAAGACTTAGGATATGAAACTAGTGCGGATGATTTTATCGAATCTTAAGATTTAAAAGTCATTGGAAGGATCTTCTCTGGTTTTTGCTGGATGAAGCCTCCTTCTTTTTAGGGATAGTAAAGAGTCTTTTTGTTTTTCAGCCTAGTTTGAAAAAAAAGAAGCTTTATGTGTCTTAGCTCCAAACTTTAATTTGCAGTTTAAATGAATGTAATAATAGGGCAGATGCCTAAGGAAGTTAGAATGGCAAGAAAATCCAAGCCAGCACCATTTCACGGATTAGTTCTTTTGGATAAACCAGAGGGGATCACTAGCCATGACTTAGTAGGAAAGCTAAGAAAACTACTTCAAACAAAAACAATTGGCCATGCTGGAACTTTGGATCCAATGGCTACAGGATTAATGGTACTTTTGGTTGGTGATGCAACGAAGTTTTCTAATTATATTCTGAGAGGCGACAAAGCTTATGAGGCGGAAGTTAGCTTAGGAAGGATCACAGACACTTGGGATCGCACTGGGGAGACTCAGAGTACTGCGGCAGTGGATTGGAGTGAGTCTAAGATTCAAGAAATTTGCAAAACAATGCAAGGGGAACTTGAGCTTCCTTTGCCGATATTTTCTGCTGTAAAAAAAGACGGAAAAAAGCTCTATGAATACGCCAGAGAAGGTAAAGAAATCGAAGAGATCATAAGGCCTATGAACTTTAGAGAGCTCGAACTTTTATCTATGAATGCACAAAATTTTAGTTTTCGAGTAAGGCTTAGATGTGAGAAAGGCGGTTACATTCGTTCTTGGGCTAAGGTTTTCGGAGATCGTTTCGACTGTGGCGCAAATTTGTCGGCTTTAAGGCGTTCTTTTTCGGAGCCTTACACAATTGATATGGCGCAGACTTTTGATGAATTTGCAAAGGATTACCAAGCTGGCGTAAAGCCGAAGGCTTTGGTTCCACTAGAAAACTGCCTTGAAACATGGCCAGAGCTTTATATTGATGGTCGCGATGAAAAGATGCTTATGAACGGTGCTATTACCGACTCTGTGCAAAGAAGAATGCAGTGGATTGATCGTGAAGGTATGGAGTGCGGCCGATTTGAGCTAAGTGATCGAGATAAGTTGGGAATTAAGGTTTTGTCCTCTAAATCGAAACGAATTTTGGCCTTGATGGTGCCTAAGGATCAGGCTAGCTATAAAATTGCTAGGGTTTTCCGTGTAAGCCATTCAGACATGACTGAGAATGCTCAGTAAATCAGTGAAAAGACTTGCAAAACAAGCCTTAAATAGATAAAAGTTAGCAAATTTAACAGCTCTCTATAGCGATCGCCATGACGTTATTTTGTATAAGGCAAAACATGAGGGTTTATTCTTCGGAGGTAAAAATGGCAGTAACAAAACAAAGAAAAGAAGAGATCATCGCAAAATTTGGTTTAAAAGCTGGTGATACTGGAAGTCCTGAAGTTCAAGTGGCTTTGATGACTGAAAGAATCCTTGATCTAAATGATCACTTCAAATCTAACAAGCAAGACAAACATTCTCGTCGTGGTTTGATCGGTCTTGTAAACAAAAGAAGAAAGCTTCTTGAGTATTTAAAAGGCAAAGACCTAGACCGTTATCAAAAAACGATTCAAGAATTAGGTTTAAGAAAATAAAATATCAAGGTCCGCAGTCTCTGCGGACCTTTTTTAATGATGCAAGGGGGCTGCAGTCAGAGTATTCGCTCTAAATTGGTGTTTTTAATTAGTTGAAACCAGCAATTTAGTGCAAATCTCAAGATGCTAGCTCCTGACAACATGATTCATTCATTTTAAGGAGAAGACTCTATGAATCCAACAACTGTGACTAGAAAAGTCGGAAATCACGAAATCACAATCGAAACAGGAAAGATGGCGAAGCAAGCTGATGGTGCAGTACTTGTTAGCTGTGGAGATAACAAAGTTTTAGTAACTGTTGTATCTTCTAAAAGAGAATCTACTTTAGATTTCTTTCCTTTGACGGTTGAATACCAAGAGCGTTTTTATGCTGCTGGTAAAATCCCTGGTGGATTTTTTAAACGTGAAGGAAAACCAAGTACTGACAGTGTATTAACTTGTCGTTTGATTGACCGTCCACTTCGTCCAAAATTTCCTGAAGGTTATAACCAAGAAACTCAAGTTGTTGCTACCGCTTTAAGTACTGATGGTGAATTCCCATTAGCATCTCTTGCTGGTATCGGTGCTTCCACGGCATTTCACATCAGTGATGTTCCTTTTGAAGGACCTGTAGGTTATATCGAAGTAGGTCGCGTAGATGGAAACTTCATCGCTAACCCAACTCCAGAGCAAAAAGAAACTGGTGATATGGAAATTTTTGTAGCGGCAACACCAGAAGGTATTTTGATGGTGGAAGGTGAGACTAAATTTGTAAAAGAAGCCGACATTTTAGCGGGTCTTAAATTTGCTCACGAAGCTTTACAGCCAGTTTTCGAGATGCAAAACGAATTGCGTGAAACTTTAGGAAGAGAAAAACGTCCTTACGCTCCAAAAGAGTTTAATGCTGATTTCAAAACAAAAGCAGAAGAGTTTTTGGTTCCTAAAATCAAAGAAGCCCTTTCTATCACTGAGAAAATGGCTCGTTACGCTGCTGTAGATGCCGCTGCTAAAGAGGCGAAAGAAGTTTTATTAGCAGATGTTGCTGAAGAAAACTTAGCTGAATTCTCTAAGGATTTAGGTGCGATCATTGGTGATGTTAAATACCGTGTAGCTCGTGATATGGCTTTAAAAGAGAAAAAACGTATTGATGGACGTTCATTTACAGAAGTACGTCCGATCCACACAGAAGTAAATATGCTTCCTCGTGCCCATGGTTCTGGATTGTTTACTCGTGGTGAGACGCAAGTTTTAGGTGTTGTGACTCTAGGTACTGGAGATGATGCGCAAACTTTAGATAACCTTTCTGGAAACACTAAAAAGCATTTCTTATTGCACTACAATTTCCCTCCTTTCTCTGTAGGGGAAGCAGGTCGCATGGGTGGTCAGTCTCGTCGTGAAATTGGTCATGGATCTTTAGCGGAAAGAGCTTTGAAACAAGTTTTACCAACACAAGAAGAATTTCCGTATGTAATTCGTGTGGTTTCTGAAGTTTTAGAAAGTAATGGTTCTAGCTCCATGGGTACAGTTTGTTCTGGATCAATGGCTTTACAAGATGCCGGTGTTCCAATTAAAGGAAACGTTTCCGGTGTTGCTATGGGACTTATTAAAGAAGGCGATGACTACGTTGTATTAACAGATATCTTAGGCGATGAAGATCACCTTGGAGATATGGACTTTAAAGTGGCTGGTACTCGTGAGGGGATTACTTCTTTACAAATGGATATCAAAATTGACTCTGTGACTTTTGAGATTATGGAAACAGCTCTTGCACAAGCATTTGATGGACGTATTCATATCTTAGACGAAATGGAAAAAACCATTAAAGAATCTCGCGGTGAAGTTTCTGAATACGCTCCACGTATTGATACAATGAAAGTACATCCAGATAAAATCCGTGAAATTATCGGTGCTGGCGGTAAAGTGATTAAAGGTATTGTTGAAGAGACTGGTGCTAAGATTGAAATTCTTGATGATGGAACGGTTAATATTGCTTCTACTCAAAAAGAATCTCGTGAAAAAGCACGTGCTATGATCGAAGACATTATTGCTGAAGCAGAAGAAGGAAAGACTTATAAAGGTAAAATCGCTAAAATCACTGATTTTGGTGCTTTCGTAGAAATCCTTCCAAATACCAGTGGATTGTTGCACATTAGTGAAATTGCTCACGAAAGAATTCGTAGCGTAAGCGATGTTTTAAAAGTGGGTCAAGAGTTAGATGTAAAAGTTCTAGAAGTAGACAAATACGGAAAGATTAAACTTTCTCGTAAAGCTTTACTAGAAAAGCCTGAGCAAAATAACTAATTAATTTTTATCAATTGGCCGAGTGTTGTTAAAAACTGCACTCGGCTTTTTTTATCTCAAAAATATGTCCAACGAAATTCAACACAAGCGAATCCAATTAGATAACGGCCTTAAAGTGGTTGGTGAAATTCATCCCTATGGCAATGCAGTAAGTTTGGGCTTTGCTCTTAAGATTGGTTCCAGAGATGAACAAGAATCAGAATTGCAAGGAGCTTGTCATTTGTTGGAGCATTTGTGTTTTAAATCTACGGAAAAGTACAACTCTTTTGAGCTAGTGAACAAGTGGGAAAGTAGAGGAGGAGATCTAAACGCCTTTACAGCGAAGGAATATACCTGTTTTCATGCCTATGGTTTAAAAGAGGACTTAGAAATGGGACTAGATCTTTTGACTCAAATTGTTTTTTATAACAATTGGAGTGAGAAGGATTTGCAAGCGGAACAAAGTGTTGTGTCTCAAGAAATTTTAGTGAGTCATGACAATCCAGAAGACTTTCTTTTCGACGATTTTACGTCTAAATATTTTGCCGGTGGGCCTATGGCTCATCCAATTTTTGGTAGTATTGAGTCTGTTAGAGATATGGATATCGAGAAACTGAGAGACTTTCAGGCATTGTATTACCGACCCGAAAACTGTGTTTTGGCGGTGGCAGGTAATTTTGATTGGGATGAATTAATCAGACAACTCCCGCAATTTCTTCCAAAGGGAGAATCATCTTTTAAAGATGACCGAATTTATCCGCCTCTTCGGGGAAATTCTTTTTTGCATTTTGAAAAAAGAAAGTCTCATCACAATCACTTTTTAATGAGTTATCCGTCGCATAGTTTGCGTGAGGGTAGGTTTTTTGAGAGTAGTATTTTAACGAATCACCTTAGCGGTGGGATGAACTCTTTGCTGTTCCAAAAAATCAGAGAAGACCTGGCCCTATGTTATCAAATCAGCGCAAGCTATGGGCCAAGTCAACAGGCAGGGATGTTTTCATTATATTCTTCCACTCAAGAAGATAAAATGGTTCCCTTGGTGCAAGAATGTCTCAATTTATTGAAAGAGATTAAAGAAAAATCCCTGACCCAACAAGAGATTGATGCTAGCGCCGAGCAAATTCGTTGTGGACTTCTTTTAGGGGAGACTGATATTGATTCTAGAATGAATAGTTTGATTTACGATGAAATTTTCTCTCGAGAGTATCTAAATGTTGAAGCGCTAATTGAGGGTTTACAAAAGGTTGACCTTAATTCAATGGAAGAGTATTTGCAAAACTATTTTGAGTTAGAGCGTTCTTCATTTTATTTCTTTGGGGATATAAGTAAAAGCACGCAGAAGTTGCTTGAGTCTGTGTGCTCTCCATTTTTAGTTCTAGATTAAGCTAATTTTAAGACTACAGCATCTTCGTCTCTTTCAATGACATTCGTTTCTAAACTTGGGTAGTAGGCTTGCCTTAAATAGTCATTGTAGATTAACCACTCTCTAGGGATTTCGCCTGTGAATAAAACTCCATAGCGATTGAACTCAGAGTTTTGCCAAATCACATGGCCTTTTAATTTGAGCTCTTTGCCATTAAGACGTGTTTTTAAAATTACAAGATCTCCATTATTTAAATCTTTTTCTGTAAATATTGCCGCGCCTAATGTAGATGCCTCAATAATTTGAGAGTAGTTTCTTTCAAGTGCACTACCCGAGATTAAATCCGATCTTAGGGATATGGGGAAGCGCATATTGGCTCTTGAGCTTTCCGGGCCGGTTTGGCAAATACCTGTGTCACGAATAAGACTTGGGCTTCCATAAATCTTCTTAATCGCATTTTTTTCATCAATGCTTAGTTGTTCAAATGTATTTGTACGATTCTTAAAGAACTCTCTTACAAGCTCTGGGTCAATACTATTGTGTGATGAAAGAGGGTAGTCGTGTTCAGGTAATTCGACATGTTGTCTATCTCTATATACGTACATATAGTGGTATACGTTTTTTTCAAGAGGATAGTTTTTATATTTTCTTTTTACTTCTTGAAATAGATTGTCACT
>JAYZXX010000280.1:0-6671 GCA_036140815.1 Bdellovibrionota bacterium
CATTGACGTTGCTGACCGTATTCGTGATTTGGTTGAAAAGCATGTTTTTGCCTTTGAAGGAACTGAACTTCCTGTAACCGTTTCAATGGGCGTGAGTACAATCACCCAAAAAATCAATAATTGGGAAGAACTCTTTGAGATTGGTGACCAAGCCCTGTATAAATCAAAAGAAAATGGTAGAAATCAAGTCACCCACCTTCAAGATATCGAGTAGTTTATTAGAAAACATCCAAGAGGTTTATTCTAAGGAGTTTTCATGCTCTTTAGATAAAGACAAAAAATTGGCCGAGGCCATTTCTCGAACCCACGAATTTTACATTCAAAACCCGGAAGCAGAAAGCCCTTGGCAGGAACAATGGTTTCAAAAGGCTTATTTGGCGTACTATCTTCCTTTGAATCATCTTCGAGCTAAAGGGGTTCTTTATAGGATCAAAAATTTGAAGGCATTTAAAGACACTGAGTGCATTTTTGAATGGGGTTCAGGAAACGGTGCTTTTTCTTTGGCGGCTTTTGAGTACAATGATAGTTTGAGTTTTCAGTTTGTCGAAAAAGGTAAGCAGGCGGTAGCTCAGCACAAGCTTTTACAAAGAGATATTAAAGACTCTTTCAAGAAGAAAGTGACTGATTTTCATAGAAGTAAAGATAGTGGGGGAGATCTCCTAAGTTTCTGTTACTCTTTGACAGAGTCGGAAAGTCTACCTAGTTTTGTATACGATTTCGATCAAATTTTAATTCTAGAACCCTCTACCAATCAGGATGGTCGTCGTTTGATGACTTATCGAAATGACCTTATAGAGGATGGGTATGAAGTTCTTGCACCATGTACACACCAACAAGCTTGTCCTTTGTTGAAGGAATCAAAAAAAGACTGGTGTCATGACACTTTTTTTGTGGAGTACCCAGATTACCTAAAAAATATTGAAACAAAAATACCTATGAGATTAAGTAATCTTTCTGTTTCCTATCTTTATGTCAGCAAAGATTATAAAAACACAAATCAAGGAAAGTTGCGAGTTACAGGAAACACACTGAAAGAGCGAGGAAAAGTTCGTCAAATGGTATGTCGTAGCGATGAACGAGAGTTTTTAACTTGGTTTCCCAAACGTCAGGAAGTTCCTTTTATCGGAAGAGGTGAACTTGTAGAGTTGGCAGACGGCTTTTCAAAAAAATCCAATGAAATACGCGGAGAAATTCACGAAAGTAAATGAAGCATTGCGCTTTATTTTCATCAGCTGATGGCATTCTTAAAGAATAAAAAAACGTGATTTGTCTTAATAAAACTGAATTTTCAAAGTCTATTTTTTTATTCATTTAGTGAATTGATAAACGGATTAAACTCCATCTGAAAATTTTTATCAAATAAAAGTCGGCTGAGAAAATTTGAAATTTCAAACCATTGTTTTTTATTTCTAGGCAGTTTCAAATAGTATTTTAGACTATAATCGCTTTGCTCTGGAGCCGCCAAAAGGCTTTGCGCTTGAATACCTAATTCTTGAAGGAGTCGATACATTTGGGGGCTAGGAATACCGAATTCATCCAATTGCCCATTTGCCAGATTTACACCTTTAAATTTGGGATGCTGCGTACTTGCTCTTCGCAGCATTTCTTGGATGGTTTTCGTAGCAAACTTATTTTTTACTTTTGAACTCAGCTCAAGGACCAATAGATCTTTACGATTGTGGGGCGGCATTGAAAGTTTAATTTGTATTGGAATTAAATTGTCTTTTGTAAATCTAAATTTAGTTTGATTTTTTTGAGGCCACTCAAAGCTTTTGTATGGATAAATGAACTCGTTAGTTAGCTCCATATCAACGTGTTGATTTCTTTTTCCAACCTGCCACTCTCTCGTATGCCACTGAGATAAGGAAAGTACTAGGTGATACAAAATGTCATGTCGTTTTAACTTGGCAGCGCTTCTTTGGCAGGCTTGTACCGTGGCAACATTTACTAGGCTAAAAACAAAAAGAACGACGATCAAAGAACTAAAAAAAATCTGTTTCATAAAAAAGTAAGTAAAAGTTTTGATTCAAAAAAGACATTAGTATTTTGAAAATTCGCTAAGTGAAAACCAAGCAAAAATTAAGGGGTTAAAATCTGTATTAGATTCACAGAGTGCTTGCTTTTATAGTTCTTAAATGAAAACCAATAGAGAGTTAGTTGCGTATAGAATCAATTGTAGTTTTCGGATCGAGCTAAAATGTAAAAACACAAATTCTAAGCTCGCTTGACTTGGTAGGATCGCTATTGCTTTAAGAAGTATTAAAGCCATAGAAACCTAACATAAGAATACACGCAATTTGGCTTTGTAATAATTTACTGGGTGTAAACAATATGCACAGGTCTGTAAATCCTTGAAATTTTAGGGATTGGATTTCTCACTTATAAAAACTGTCTAAACTATGAAAAATCCAATGTTAGAAATCTAAAAAGCATGTTCGCTAAGGCTTATTTCTATTATAATAGTTTCGACGCAAAGCTTTTAAGGGATTTTTGATATGAAATACAAATTAGTAATTTTAGCCTTTATTCTATTTGGTCATTTTGCCTTGGCACAGCCTTTATCTCTGGAATCAGGAGTTTATCGAGTGAATTGTGTTCCTGATGAATATAGTTGTGAAGAAAAAGGATTTTATTGCGCTAAAGAGGATACTCTAAACTTTGATTTATATCAGACAGAAAATGGCAGTAGGGTTGAAAATTTATCTTTCTCCAATCATCCAATTGCTAAACTACAGATGCAAAGTGAGTACTTTGAGGCTGTTGTTAGTTTTCGTTTTGTATCTGGGGTTTTTAAATGGAATTATGGTGCATACTTTAGGTTCACAGAATTGAATAGGCGCACAAATTTTAAAGCGCTTTTAAATCAAGTGAGCTATAATTGTTCAATGTATAATAAAGAATTTAGAGACCAATTGGCTTCATTCTTTGATGTTTTTGAACAGCTCCCATACATTGAAAACCGTTCTCTTGAAGAGAAAACTCGTCTAGGTGAAAGTTGTGAAAGACTTTTTTCCTATGTGGATTCCAATCCGCATTATGCCTACGATTCCTATAGCCAAGATTTGGTGAACCTTTATTCAAACCAATATTGTTCTGCAGATTCAACTCAAGAACAGATCTAAACATGAATCTAAGGGGTCTTGAGACGAGAGGCTTTTCCATCTTAATTTGATAAATAATATTTACTTATATTATTAAACTCAATCCTACTAGCTAGACCAGGGTCTGGACGCAAAGCCCCTAAAGGTCTAGTATTATTCGTAAAACTTAAGTCTTAAGACCTAAGTACCGAGAAAAAATAAAATTTCTTCGATTTTTTTTAACCTTTTTGGAGGTTCACCTAGTCTAAGGGACGGTTGCTATTATGAAAGCGGATATAGAATTAGTGCAACAAGTTAAAGAAGGAGACCAGCTAGCTTATTCAGAGTTAGTGAAAAGGCATCAGAAGGTGTTGTTTCGGGTTGTCCTTAAGTTCTGCAGAGACATGGATCTAGCAGAGGACGTGTTGCAAGAATCTTTTATCAAGGCTTACCAGAAGATTCACCAATTTGAGGGGCGATCTTCTTTTAAGAGTTGGTTATTCCGCATAGCGATTAATACGGCCAAGAATAAGCTTCGGTCGCTACGTTCTGAGCAGGTGAGTATCGATGATGTTCAAGTGTCCATGAATGCAGAGGCTGAAAGTGGATTGTTACAAGAGGCAGTACAAAAAAGGCTCACGGAGGAAATAGAGCAGCTGCCAAGCAAGCAAAAAACTGCGGTTTTATTGCGTGTTTACGAGGATTTAAGTTTTAAGGAGATTGCACAGATTATGGATTGCCCATACGACACTGCAAAAGCAAATTACCGCCACGGTTTAATGAAGTTAAAGGCTTCAATGGGTGGTGATGAACTCCTAAGTAACTGGCTGAAATTCAATGATGAAGAAGCCCACATCCAAGAGACTAACAACAACAAGATCAAATACGATCACTGAGGCAAACTATGGGGCATGACTTTAAAAGCAAAATTGCGAACGAAGAAAAATGGATTGATTATCTCGAAGGCGAGCTGGAACCTTCCCTAGCAGAAGATTTTGAGCGAATGCTTGAAGGGGATGAAGAAGCGAAAAAGCTGGTACATGATTATCAGTCGGTAAAAGCTTTTATGGAAAAAAATGAACCTGTTTTCGAAATTGAAAACGAGGACTTATTTTTCGATAAAATGCACGATAAGATCATGGCAGACATTAAAGACACAACACCGCAAAAGGTAATTAATCCTGGTTTTGGTAAAAAACAGGTGGGTTACTTTTTAGCTGCGATTTTTGTTGGCGTACTTTCATTAAGTGCAATAATGGATGTAGTTAAGCCAAATAAAAATACAAATATAGATCAGGTGGCAAAACTGGATTTTAAGCAAATGATCAAAGGCGCACAAATTGAAGATTTAAGTAGTGTGCAAGATACAGTGTTTAGCCATGAATCTGATATGGATTTCATGATGGATCGCCATGAGGAGACCGTCGATGAAATGTCGAAAGAAGATTTTGAAAAACTGATGGGTCAGTTTTAAATATTTTGTTGGGGGCTCTTAAGGAGAAGCATGATGAAGAGTACAAGATTTTGGCTCCAAGCGACACTAGTGACTTTCGTGAGTTTTTGTTTGCTCACGGCGAATGCCGGTGACAAAGGTCGCAAACGTCTGGAAGAATTATTTATATGGAAGGTTAGTGATATTTTAGAACTTTCATCGGAACAAGATAGTGAGTTTCGAAGTATCATCGAAGACCTAAACCAAAAAAAGTTGCAAGCGAACATTGATATGAGAGCTAGCATCAGAGCGATTGAAAAGGCTGAAAATAAAGAAGACCGAGTTAAGTTAATAGAGTCTTATAAAAAACAGCTAAGCGCTTATTTGGCAGTACAAAAAGAAGAGTTAGACCGCTTGGAAGACTTGTTTGGTTCTGAAAAGTTGGCGAAATATTTAGTCGTAAAGTCTAAACTTACGCAAAACCTAAAGGTTTTAATGGGAAATAATGGGGAAACAAAGGTTAAAAAACTGGCTAAGCCTGAGGTCGAGTTAGAAAATTAGTTTTAACCGAAACTATAAGTTCTATTGTCATATAAGTGTAGAGGGAGTGCACCACCTCCAGACCGAAACAATCACTCTGGGAGGGGACTATGACAAAATTTATTTTAAGTTTATTTGCTTTTGCACTTATATTTACTTTCGCTCGAGCAAATGAAAACAATGTAACGAGAAAACCGAATTCTGATTTTACGCAAGAGTATCAATCTCTTTTAAAGAAAAACGAAGTTGAGAAAGCGGAAAAAGACCGTAGATGGGCAGAACACCAAAGATATCTTGAGCTCATCGATAAAGGCGGGGATTAATAAAAGCCAATCCCCATCTTCGGTAAAAAGAAAACCAGCCTAAGGGGCTGGTTTTTTATTTTACTCTCTTCTTTAATACCTTTGCCATCGTCTTTCATCGTACTTCAGGCTCTAGGTAACAAATTTGGTAATCTTATAGCTAGGCAGATACTTTAATGGCATTTATCAAAAAAAGAAAATGGAAAGCTTACTATATACCATTCGAACTTTAGTATTTTAAATTAGGACTAAGCTTCTCCTTCTCAAAAAGATTGAAGTGAATGATAAGGTTTGAAGTAGCGATACAGTTAAATTACTGAAGTTATCCCTATCTGACTTTGGGACTAAAATTTTTCATTACGTGCTCAGCTACAGGGTTCTCAATGGTTCTTTGGGCACTCACTAGAAAGTATTCTTCGTAAACTCCAGGCAGCATTCCAAGCTTAATGATTTTCTTTTCCTTGATATATGGTTTGGCCGCAAAATCTGGTTCAACAATTAGTCCTAAACCATTGGTAGCCAATAATTTTTGAACAGCCGTATCTTGAGTATCTACAAATAGCTTACAAAGAATTTTGTTTTCTTGAAAGAAATGCTCCACATCATGTCGAAGCTTACTATGAGGTGTAGGTAAGATTACCTCTTCACCATTTAGGCTGTATGGAAAATTTCTTTTTAATCCTTTATACTTCTCATGTCCATAAACTCCAATGGGCGCTTTGCCGATACTACGCAAAACGATTTTATCACTCTCTTGTCCTAATAAATGATGGTTCGTAATTGCTAGATCTAAGGAACTTGCAAGGAGGTGCCTTAATAATTCTTCTCCTGACCCATCAATGGCTGTCACTTTACATTGATCGAATTTTCTGATTTCTTGAATTAGCTTAACCACTAAGCTTTTGGGAATGCTATCCATTGCTCCAACTTTTACATGGGGGCGTAGGGTGAAAGATTGATCTTTCAATACTTCAGTAAGTTCTTGACCTAAACTGAAAATCTCATTGGCGTATTTTAATGCCGCCTTTCCGGCTTCTGTTAAAATTAACTTTCTGTTTTTTCTTTCAAATAATGCCTGACCAAAACTTTCTTCTAAGTTTTTAAGTTGAGAGGAGAGAGCTGGTTGGCCCACTAATAGCTTCTCGGAAGCTTTTGATATACTTCCTTCGGTGGCAATGGTTTTAAAATACATAAGGTGATGATAATTTAACCAAGACATAGTGATTCCTTGTTTGTTTTGTGAAAACCAATTTAGTTCATACTTTAATAAAATCAAAGTATTCATTTGAATTTATCTATTTTTATTATGATTTAAAA
>JAYZXX010000281.1:0-4849 GCA_036140815.1 Bdellovibrionota bacterium
TGCATAACTAAATAACTTTTTAATGTTTTTCTCTGGAAACAAAACCTTTATGGGATGCGGGCGAAAGCTCAATACCACTGCTTTTTGAGACCTCTGCTTCGCTTCTGAAATGCATTTCTGAATAAGCGCTTGGTGGCCCAGATGAACCCCATCGAAATTGCCAATTGTCACTACCGAGCGAAAATCGTGTCGGCTAATTTTATCTACACCTTCAAAAAGTTGCAAAACTCATCCTCCAAAAGATACAATCTTGCAGATAAAATACGAATTATCGATTCGAAAGTAAACTTTTAAATATTTGAGCCTCGCTAATAAACTGGATTCCTATATAGTAAGTCCCCTCATCAACAATTAAATCCATCCATAACACCCGACCAAAGAAATTGTGATTTTTACCAACATCTTCTAGATAAAGCTTCATTCTTACAATCTCACCCACTTTTATGCCAACATCCACAGGAGCAATAACACAAGCCCCTCCCTTTGAAATGTCTTTCACTGAACACTCTGTGGGACTACCATTGGGATATAGACTTAGGTAGGCATTTTCTTCGGTCAAAAACCTTGGAAAACGCCTTTGCATAACATCAATTCCGTTGGTGATTTTCTCGCTCATCGTCAACAACTGAGAGTCCTTATAGGGCCTGTTTAACATTACCGAGTTTTCCAGTTTTCGAACAAAATTATAAGCATCTTCATCGTAAGTATCTGAAATACTCAGCAAAGGAAATTTAACCCCCAGTTGCCTAAGGTTAAGAACCGCATTTAATTTTTTCTTTGAAAAATCTCTTAGATTAAAAACAAGTAGATCGGTATCCTTATTTTTTAATAAGTCCACCGCCTCATCCGCCTTAAAGACCATGTTTGTATTATAGTCAACCGATTCTGAGGATGCGTAAATGTCCTCTATACGATCTGCGTCTTCTAGTTCTTCACTGAGAACTAGAACATTTTTGGCACTCATAACTTTCCCTTCACAAAACGCCTTAAGTTATCGGCAACTAAGTCGTTTTAATTTAGTAAACGTACAACAATACAGGGCAGAATTAGATTAGCATGATTTCGACAATTAATAGAAAATTAGAGGATAAAAACCTAAAATAAGCGGCTTTTCGCTTCAAGCTGAGACGGCAATAGATCTTTCATACATTGATGAGTGCCAATGGGACATTTTTGGTGGCCATGCTTCCCACAAGGCCTACAAGAAAGTTCAATCTGATTTACCAGACTTTGATTACTCCAAGGTCGATAACCGATATCTAAAGTGGTAGGACCAAAGTTGGCTAGACTTGGACAATCTGCACAACTTGCCATATGCATAGTACCACTATCGTTACACACCAAAAACTTTGCTTTACTTAAAACTGCATACAACTCAATTAGCTTAGTCTTCCCCGCTAAATTTGTGCTACCAGGAATTTGCCTTGAAACTCTTTCACAGAGTTCTTCCTCTCCAGGACCACCAAGAACAAAAACCCTCTCAGGTCGGTTTTTAGAAAACTCCACATAATGTTCTTCACGCCATTTTTTCGTTTCCCAAACACTCCCTGGAGCGATACAGATAAATTCCGCTGGTAGGTCAAATTTCTCAACCAGCTGATTAATTTCTGCTTCTGACTTTGTAAGCTTCATGCTTAAAAAGTCTGGAATTTGCACACGCTCATCAGAAAAATCATCTAAGACCTGATTTTTGCTACCACGATAAAGAGAAACAAACTCAACCCACTTCACACCAAAATCTGCATTGGCCGCTGCCAACAATGCCGTTTGTCGCAAAACATCTGGAAGATCCATTGGCCTTGTAACCAATCGATCAAAGAAAAAAGAGGAAAACCAGCGACGAAAGGAATAAGATAATTTGCTATCCAATTTTCCACATATACTCGCCGATCGGAAAGACTCGTGGGGACAAAACACCAGGTCAAAGCTTTGTGTTTTTAATTTCGCAATTAAGTTTACCAGTGACTCTTTATCTTTTTTATTCACAGAATAGCATTTATCTACCAAAGAAAACTCTTTAAAAAATTCCGCAAAGTTGCCTCGGGCTGCTAAATGAACTTCCGCCTCGGGATATGCCATTCTTAAGTTCTTTAAGAAGACAGTGGATAGGAGTAAGTCCCCTAGGAATGCGGTTTGGAAAAACAGAATTTTCATGCACTTAGTTTTAACAAACTTTGAGAAAAAATCACGCTAAATTAAGGTCTAAACAAATCTCAAAAGAGGCGCTATCTTTTGAACTTGGTGCTAAAAAGGCTTTCGTTGCCAGCAAAAGAGCCTTTAAACTCACCATTTCATGGCACATTTTCTCCTTATCACAGGACCTCTTCCAACAAGGCCCACAGGACACTCGACTAAGAATTTTCTCCCCACGTTCAAAAAGATCTATCTCATGAGCACATGTACTTCCAAACCAAGCAATTGTGTGCTTTTTTAAAGCAATTGCCATGTGCATACCTAAACTGTCCCCTGATATCACCATATCGCATGCAGCCACCGAGCTTAGACCATCTCGAATGCCTTTTGTTGTTGGTGAAACGATGGCATCACAGTATTCAGCAATTTGCTGGTTTCTTATAGTATCTTCAGGACCACCCAACAAAACCACTTTGACCGAAAAATTTTTATTCAGAGCACGAACCAACTCTATGTTTTTTTCCACACTCATTTTTTTATAAGGCAAAAAATTTGAACATCCCGTATTAATTCCAATGATTGGGTATTTACCATACTCTGACCAAGAAGAGCGCCTAAGAAACCCTAAATTAAGCTCATCAGCTGTTAGAGCTAAAAGGTAGTCATCCCTTTGGTATTCTAAACCAAGAGCTTCCGTCATCAATTGTGTTTCTGGCTTTTTATTTATGAAAAACTTTTTGTGATCATTTAAACCTAACTCCCAAAGCTCTCTGGCCTCTTGGTTGATCGGCAATATGGATGCATTTGCATCCGTTGAAAAACCTTTCAACTCCTCTATATTCAACTGCCTAGATATCCCTACCGCTTTCGTAGCCTTATCTATACAAAATCCAAGGTCAAATTCATAACTCATCAAAGACTGAATGTTTTCAGGGCTAGAAGTATAGACCTTATCAATCAAAGGATTATTGGCTAACAAATGCTGAGCCGGTGCATCGGTAACCCAAGTGATCTGACTTTGTGGATAGGCCCTTTTAATGGGCTTTAAAAGACATGTCGCTCGCAAGACAGCTCCTAATGCCCCTAGATGAATGATCACTATATTCATGCCCGCAGGCTGAAAATGCGAACATGATTCATTGCAATTTATATTCAGACCACAAGGTTTATATCCATTAAAATTTCGACAATTAGTTCTAGCCATAGAAATAGTCTAGCAAAGTTTTAAGCTAAAGACGGATGCCTTTTCTGAGACAGTACATAGATAGACCAAAACTGAACTTTAATCTCTAGACCTAATGCTAGTTATTTTAAGCGAACTGGTACAAATCGAAGAGTACCAATTTTTAGCGCAGATTGGACTTTGATTATTTGCTTACGATCATCAGCTGTAAGCCAAAGAAAAATATCCCCTACTGGCTTGAAGTTTCCTTCAATGCTAACCTTGGGCTTAATTACAAAAGCATCCACTTCTTTGCCCCCTGGGATTTTTACTTTTTCCTTTCGAAGAACCTCTGCCTCGAGAATCATATTATTATTTTCGTCTGTGAGAGGAAACTTAATGGTTTTTCCAATTTCTAACTGAAAGTTGCGAATGTAGAAAAACACCGATATCACGTTTTGAGAAAATGGATACATTTCCCATTCATAAACTTTCTTTTTTACATTTCCATCATCATCAATTTTCTTTTCCCAAACCTTTACATGATTCTCAGCATGCTCGAAAATACTGCGAATTTGTTTTTTTTCGTTACTATGATCCACATGCACAGAATAATTAAATGGAAGCATGGTCTCGTAATCCACAAAAGTCTCTGACCAATCATCTACCTCATAAATCATTGAAAAAGAAGAGTTTGACCTTACTTCTGAACGAAAATGGTAGGCCTTTCTTCCATTTACTTTTTTAAATGGCAATACCTTTAAACTTAGCTCTCCGGCTTTAACACCAAAGTATTCCACTGCCAACACCACTTCCTCTCCGACTTGAAATGGATCGACTTTTGGCCTTCGTCCGACAAAGCCCTCTGCATCTTCGATGTCTGGTAGTTTTCTTCCTTTAGCATTTACAGATTTACGCAATAGATCTTTTTTAATATCATCCACTGATTTATTATCAGCTTCTTTGGATACTATGGATGATTTAGACTTTTTATTTTCTGCTTTTTTAGCAATGTTTTTTTTGGAATCTTTTTCCTTAATATTAGAACCTTGCTTGTTCTTATTAGGAGCTTTTACGATCTTTTTATCTTTTTTTTCAGCGGAAACTTTGTTCGGTTTTGCTGGGACTTTCTCAAGCTCTTTCTCTTCTTCAGCAGGCTTTGCAGCTTCCTCTACCTGAATGACAGAGTCATACTCTTCTTCCATATAGATATCATCTAGAACCTTCATATAGTCTTTCGATGTCGCACAAGATGAAATTAAAAGACAAAGCAAAACAAGACTCAAATTTACGTTTTTTTGCTTCAGAGAAAGATTCATATCACCAACTAGTACTTAAATTCCTTCCAGCGGCGATGTACCCACAACCACTGCTCCGGATGTTCTCGAATTATAGTCTCTAGAACAGTATTGTACTTTTGCGTCATCAAAGCAACCGTTTGATCTCGATCTTCTGCTTCCTGCAGAGAAACTGGCTCCCCAAAAACCACCTCTATCTTACCATCTTCTCGACGAAAGTTGTAAATCGGTAAGACCGGAGCCTTTGTCCAAGCAT
>JAYZXX010000282.1:0-16346 GCA_036140815.1 Bdellovibrionota bacterium
TTAGCCAATGCCAAGGCCAAATTTAAACCGGTTTGCCCACCTACTCCAGCAAGCAAAGCATCCGGTCTTTCCTTACGAAGAATTCTCGTTAGAAACTCTTCGGTAAGAGGCTCCATATAAACTTTATCGGCCGTATCCACATCGGTCATGATAGTAGCAGGATTTGAGTTTACCAAAACCACTTCATATCCTTCTTCCTTCAAGGCCTGACAGGCTTGAGTACCCGCGTAGTCAAACTCAGCAGCCTGGCCGATGATAATTGGACCAGAACCGATCACCAATACTTTTTCAATATCTTCTCGCTTAGCCATAAATGCTACCTCTTCTTTCGTCTTCTAAATTCTCCAGGAAATCATCAAATAAATAACTTGAATCTTCAGGCCCAGGACTTGCCTCTGGATGGTATTGAACGCTGAAGGCTTTAGAGTTTGGATCTAAAAAACCTTCCACAGATTTATCATTTAAATTGATATGAGTTAACTCTAGTCCAAGTTTCTGAATCGACTCATCCATCACAGCGTAATTATGGTTTTGTGAAGTTATAATCGCCTTATCTTTTCTGTAGTCATAAACAGGATGATTTCCGCCATGGTGACCAAACTTAAGTTTTTCAACTTCGCATCCATAACTTAAAGCCAAGAGTTGATGACCTAAACAAATTCCAAAAATAGGGTAACTAGCCCTTAGTTTCTTAATTTCCTCTATCACCTCTGGAAGGTCACGAGGGTCTCCGGGACCATTTGATAAGAGTACTCCATCTGGGCGCCATTTTTGTAGTTCTTCTGCAGGAGTATTGTAGGGAACCACAATCACATCACAGCCGCGTTTGGCAAGTTCTCGCAGAATCCCTTTCTTACAACCAAAGTCATATACCACTACACGCTTTCCGGCCCCAGGAGAATGAATTACCTGAGTTGTAGAAACCCTTTTTACCTGATCCGTAGGGAGCTCCTCTTTAAGTAGCTCTTTTGCTTTTTCTACGTCTTGACCTTCATAAACAAGACAAGCCTTCATGCTTCCGTATTCACGAATTTTCTTCGTCAAAGCTCTAGTATCAATACGAGTGATACCCGGAATATTGTGCTCTTTTAAAACTTGATCCAAACTAAACTGAGAACGCCAATTACTAGGTCTGTCACAATATTCATGAATGATTAAAGCAGAAAGGTGCGGCATCAAAGCCTCATAGTCATCACGATTTAAACCGTAATTACCAATCAAGGGATAAGTCATACAAACCATCTGATCGCAGTAAGAAGGGTCTGTTAAAACCTCCTGGTAACCTGTCATTCCAGTAAAAAACACCAGCTCCCCTAGCTGATGATTTTTAGTCGCGCCAAAGGCCTTTCCAGTAAAAACACTTCCATCTTCTAAATGCAGTTCTACTTTCATTGTTTTCGTTCTCCTAAAATATTCTTTAAAACTGCCATACGCAGATAAACCCCATTTTCAACCTGATCCCAAATACGACATCTAGAGTCTTTTAAAACATCCTCCGTAATTTCCACACCAATATTATATGGACCGGGATGATAAATTTTTGCACTGGCTTTCAGCTTTTTTAGTTTATCAAGATTTAAGCCATAGCTTTGATTATAGTCTTCAATATGCCCTTCTGCTTCATGACGCTCATTTTGTACTCTTAAAAGCATGATCATATCAGAACTTTCAATCGCTTCTTGAAAATCCATTTTTTGCCCATAGCCCTCACTTGGCAGAAAATGATCTGGCCCAGAAAAAACCAAATCAACCCCCATTAGCTTTGCCAATTCTCGATGACTAGCGAACACTCTTGAGTGCTTTAAATCCCCGGCGATCAAAAGCCTTTTCCCCTGTAAAGATTTAAAATCTTCCAAGAAGCTCATATAGTCCAAAAGTGCTTGAGTAGGATGCCCTGAATTGCCTTCTCCTCCACTAACGATTGGAGTCGTTATTTTTGCACTAATATCACTAAGTACCGAATCACTGCCTCGAAAGACAATTCCATCCACTCCAAATGCCTCCAGGCATTGGAAGCTAGCTTCTAAACTCTCCCCTTTACTTAAACTTGATGTACTTACAGGAAAATCTAAAACCTCAGCGCCAAGTCGCTTTGCTGCAACAGTAAAAGAAAGCTTTGTTCTAGTTGAATTTTCTAAAAAAAAGGTGGCAAGAATCGGTTTTTTGCCAAAAAAAAGAGGAAGTTCAACGCTTCCTCTCTTTATAGCAAATGCCGTTTCCATCAGGTCATCGACCTGGCCTCGTTCGAAATCTTTTAAGTGGATTAAATTTTGAAATGACATTGCCGCTATTAAAAATAAATTTTGGCGAGAATGCAACTGGAATGCACCTTGTCTTATATTTTTCAAGAAACTTGCGCCTCAAAAAAGCAAACCTTACTCAATGCCACCGCAATTTTTGGTTATTTTATAGCGGCGATCCAGATCCACTCGATTATAGGCCACCTTTAATAGAGCCCCATCATTACCCTTCATCTCGTAACGCCCATCGGCGATAGCACTGATCTTATACACCAATGTGGTTGAGATACTTTCCCCATCTTTTGTTTTAATGGTGATAAATCGATTGGCATGCTTCACACAGGAAGAAACCTTTAAAGCGGGGGTAAACTGCAAATAAACGATCACTACAGGTATTACCGCAATTGAGCCAAAGGCAAGAATCATTGCTAACTTGTAGGTAAAGTCTTTCAAGGTGAAGCGAATTTGATAGACTATAGAAACAAGAATTAAAGGAATTAGTAAACCAAGAATCGACATCTGAATCTTATAACCTAAAAATATCCTTTTACTCTCAAAGAGAAACTCCAAAATCTCGCCTCCGCTAGTGTTGCTATTAGCATCTCTTATGAATTTATCGGCTGAACTGGCCAAAGGTTGAAGGGAAGATTAAGTTTTCCTTAGTAAATCTCAGATTGCAACAACTCAATCAAATAAACAATTAGGAATTTTTATAGATTAGAAGCGCTCAGCAACACAATATGGCCACCTCAAGATACTCGCTCCTGAAAACTAAAGTCATCCGCATCAAAATCATTAGAATCAACATCCATTTCTTTTCTAGGGTTCAAGTCTACAGATGATTTCATAGAGTGGTTTTCCCCTTCTATTAGTTTTTCTAGTTTTCCAGAAACACTTACCAAATCTAGTGCAAGACCTTTCATTTGGTTAGCTATACTATTAACAGAGGAAGTACTATTTTCAGTTTCAGAAGTTCCTGCTTCTAGTTCTTTCATGGCTTGCTTCACCTGCACAATACCATCTGCTTGCTGAATACTAGCTGAATCAATGGATTCAATTTGTTCAATCACCTCTCCAATATTACTACTCAATCTTCCAAATAGATCCTCAACTTCCACACTGACTTGTTTTCCTTCAGTCACAATCCCATCGTGCTCTTCAACAATCTCCACTAATGTCTCTTCACTTTCAAGGAGAATGGCATTAATTTCTCTGGCTGCCTTACCTGATAAATCTGCTAAAGCACCTATTTCTTCCGCAACTACAGAAAAACCTCTACCATGCTGTCCTGCTCGCGCGGCTTCAATAGAGGCGTTAAATGATAAAAGCTGTGTCTTAAAAACAATATCATTAATTACCTTGGTTTTTTCTGTCACACTTTGAAAAACCACCTTCACCTCTGCAAGCCTTTGATTCGCTTGAGAAATATCATCCATTTTCATGGACATTCTATGAATTGAGCCTTGCCCCTCATCCGATAAACGTCCAATTTCTTGTGAGTTCTCAAGCGCATGTTTCGTATTATTTTTTGTCATCTCTATCATACTGGATAGCTCAGACATTGTAGAAATAGTTTCATGAGTGGCTGCTGCCTGCTCGTTGGTAGCCCCAGCCAACTGCTGAGTTTGGGCAGCAAGGTTTTGAGACCCCCCTTCTAAGTCTACAGAAGAGCTTTTAAGACTTGCGAAGACACTACTGAGACTTTGACTGATTCGATTGGTAAAAACAAAAGAATAGGAAACTGCTACAATCACTATAAGCAGACTCCCTAAAAGAAAATCAATACCCAAATCTTTTAAATTCGCAACCATTGCCTCATTACTAATCTCAGATACCACATACCAATGATTTGGGCCAAAGTGAAAATCAGACATTACGGCCGTAATCGGACGATGGTTTAAGTCTTCGGTCACCTTTAAAAAATTCTTAGCAGACTTCATAAATTCAAAGTGAGGATAGACCCCAAACTCAACTAAAGTTTTCTTTTTCAGTGCTTCTTCAGGTGATTTTTGAACCAATCCCTGTTCAATACTAGCACGAATTGCTTGTTCCTCAACACCTCGGATAAACATAGGGTCTGTAATAAAAAAACCTTTTTCATCCACAATCATATCATTCTCTGGTGCCACCCCTTCTTTTGCTGGAACATAAATAAGCTCAGCCAGTTCCTCGAGACCTATTTGAGCGATCATCACACCAACGAGTTCTTCATCTTCATCAAAAATAGGGCTAGCCGCAAACAAATTAGAATAGTTAAAGTCAGCTACAAAACTCTCGATAGAACTTAAGATACTTTCACCTTTTTCCAGATTCTTTGCATCAAGAAACAACTGATAGGCAGCTGTGTTTTGCAAAGGAAACTCATTCAACTTTCGACCAATCAAAACTCCTTCGTTAGACGAATATATAATTTTACTGTCTTCAACACTTATTAAAAATAGATTTTTATAGCGGTTTTTTTTCGCTAAATTTTTAAATGTAGATTGGTAAAGCTGTAATGCTATTTCATACTCAGATGGCTCTGAAAAGCTCAAGCCATCTCTTTCTTCTCTATATTTTCTAGACTGCAAGAACTGGGATGCAGCATCTAGCCCAGACACCCATTGCCCCAGATTCAAGGATTCACTATTTTCTTGCGAATTAAGTTTAGCATAGGTTTTGAAAAACTCGGTCTCATAGACTTTGAGTAAATCTTCTCTTATTGTTCTCTGTCTGGCCTCGGAAATACTACTGTTTAATGCTTTATATTGCTCTGTAAGCTCTGAAATGGAGTTTTTCGCTATTTCTGACTGTGCCCAAAAGCTCAATTCTTGCTTTATAGACTTTTCGAAATCACTTAAGATCTTCTTTTTCTGATCCACAATAGCACTAGCTCTTTCCTCATTTTGTAGTAAAAATGCGGATTCAACCTGTTGATTAACCACAAAGTACAATGCGAACACTGGCAGTATGGACAAGACAGTCATGGAAATCAATAATCTAAATTTTAAGGATAATTTTTGCACCTATTCCTCCACCACAAAAAACTTCACTCAGACCGTGCATTATTCTTATCGATCAAAGTCGGACTTTCTCAAGTCTAGAGCCCCAGCTTTCTTGTTAAGATTAATTGACAATTGTTAAATAAATATGGAAAGCTAATCCATCTGCCCCATTATAGTACAGGCAATAGTAAATTTTATTTCCTCCTGAAAGACAAAAAACTAAGCCTTCACCCAAACACATTTTATTTTAAACTTTTTAGGCTTTTTCGGTAAAAAAACTGACTCATTATTAGAATCTTGCATTGCGGAAGCCTCAAGTCTTAGGTATAAATTCGATATGAAAATCGATGAAAATACTTTGGTAAGCATTGCCTATCAAATCAAAGACAAAGACGGAAATGTAATTGACGAACACCCTCGAGATGAACCTTTAAAATTCGTTTTTGGATACAGTTTTGTTTTAGCCAAAATCGAAGAAGCCATCCTTGGGCTTGAGGCACAAGATGAAATACAAGTAGTATTGGCTAAAGAAGATGCCTATGGTGATTACCGAGATGAGTTAGTCACTAAAGTAGAAAAATCTCACTTCGCCAACGAGTTCAGTATTATGGTTGGAATGCGCTTTGCCACAAAAGGTCCTGATGGAAATGACATGGTCGTTGAAGTGATTGATATCAATGACAATGATGTCACTCTTGATGGAAATCATCCTTTGGCTGGACAAGATCTAATTTTCGACATTGTAGTTCTTGATGTACAAATTGCAGATGCCGAAGAAGTTGCAAAAGCAAAAAAAATTAGTGCTAAATCAGTAATACATTAACCTAAGGAGTTGAGCTTTGTTTTTTGAAGGTTCAGAAAAAAAAATTGAGCTAGTAGTAAAATCCTCCGCGAGAGGCCTAAGAAGTTATGGACGTAAAGCTTGGGAAGAAGTGGTTGCGAAATCGCGCGCTAGTATTTTAAGTGACATTAGTAATGAACAAATGGATGCCTACTTATTATCAGAAAGCTCTCTTTTCGTAAGTGACCGCAGAGCCCTGATGATCACTTGCGGAACCACGACTTTGGTTCACGCTGTTATTGCTATGTTAAAATTCATTCCCAAAGAAGATGTTGAACTTTTAATTTACGAAAGAAAAAGAGAAATCTTTCCTGAGTACCAACGTTCCAACTTTTACCAGGATGTAAAGTTACTTAGAGAACATGTAGATGGAACTGCCTACCGTTTTGGTGATGAAGACGATCATCACATCTATTTATTTCAAATGGAAAATAACTTTCAAGCGAGCGAAAAAGATCGTACGCTAGAAATTTTAATGCATGGCCTAGATCGTTCCGCCGCACAAGTCTTTGAAAGTGGTAATGCTCACAATGAACAAAGCGTTTTAAAATCTGGAGTTCGCGAACTACTAAAAGACTACCAAGTAGACGACTTCATTTTTGAGCCACAGGGCTATTCTCTAAACGCCATCAAAGAAGACCAGTACTATACAATTCATGTAACACCGCAAAGCTTCGGCTCTTATGTGAGTTTTGAAACCAATCACTCTGACCAGGACGAGTTAAAATCCTTGGTAGAAAGAGTTTTAGAGGTTTTCAAACCAAGCTCTTGTGATATTTTGTACTTTGAAAAACAAGGTTTAGATAACAAAATCCCTTGCGCCTTCCAGAAAAAAAGAAGCTATGGTGCCGAAATCGCAGGCTATCGAGTGGACTTTGACCATTACTACAAAGTAAGTGACACAATTAAACCAGCAGAAATTTTAGAGATAGATTGAGGTAAAAAAATGAAAAATTTATGGATCACCGAAGAGAGTGAAGATTTTAGATATGGCTACCGCGTTAATAAAAGCTTGTTCAGCGGCCAATCTGATTTTCAAAAAGTAGATGTTGTTGAAACTTCTGGGCTTGGAAAAATGTTGTTTAATGACAATTTGGCCATGGTCTCTGAAAAGGATGAGTTTGTTTACCATGACATGATCGCTCACACTCCCCTTTTCACTCATCCAAACCCTAAAAAGGTTTTAGTGATTGGCGGAGGAGACGGAGGAACTTTGCGTGAAGCTCTTCGCCACCAAAGTATTGAAAAATGTGTGATGGTAGAAATTGATAAAATGGTAGTGGATGCTTGCCGTGAGCATATTCCACAAACAGCCATTGCATTGGATGATGATCGCGCCGAACTAATCATTGATGACGGAATTAAGTATGCAAAAGAGACCTCGGAGATGTTCGACGTAATTCTTGTAGACTCAACAGATCCAATTGGACCAGCAACTCCACTTTTCAATGTAGATTTTTATAAAGACTTGCACCGTATCCTTAATGAGGATGGTATCGTGGTAAGCCAATGTGAGAACCCATACTTTGAACTTGAAATGCAGAAAAAACTTTTGAGTATCAAAAATGAAGTTTTTCCAAAAGTGTTTATCTATAACTACGCAAATTTAACTTACCCAGGTGGCTTTTGGTCATTCAGTATGGCGACAAAAGGACCTAACCCGATCAAGGATTTTAACCCACAAAGAGTTAAAGATTCGGGCCTAGAATTTCAATACTACAACGAACATTTACATTCTGCAGCCTTCGCTCTACCAAGCTTCCAACGCAAATCCTATGAAAACTTAGTGCAAAACCCCTAAGGATTCGATTTGAGGGCTTTTTTTAGCAAAAGCCCTTGCCAAACTCCTAAATATACCCAGATTTTATGGGTAAAAAAATACAAAGGGCTCTTGACTCCTTGAAAGTCACAGAGCCTTTTAAATAAAATTTAGGAGGATATACAATGCAACAAACTCAAGAATTTCAGGCCGAGGTTAAAGAGCTACTAAACCTAATGGTTCACTCTATTTACTCAAATAAGGAAATCTTCTTAAGAGAGCTTATTAGTAATGCTACAGATGCCATTGATAAAAGAAAATTTGAGGCACTAACAAAGCCTCAGTTTAAACAAGAAAATGGCTACGCCCATATTGAATTAAAAGCAAATCCAGAAACTCATAGCATGCAAATCATCGACTCTGGAATCGGAATGAGTCGAGAAGAGTTAGTAGAAAATATCGGAACCATTGCGAAGTCTGGAACCAAGCAATTTACCCAACTGGCAAAAGAAATGAAAGACAATCCCGAATTGATCGGTCAATTTGGAGTGGGTTTTTATTCTAGTTTCATGGTTGCCGATCGGGTAACTCTTCACACTCGCCGCGCGGATCAAACCGAAGGATGGTTTTGGGATTCAAAAGGAGATGGTACTTACAGTATCATGCCTTTAGACAAAGACACTGCAGGAACTACAATTACTCTATACTTTAAGTCTAAAGAAGAAAATGAAGACAAAGACTACACCGAAGAGTGGGTTCTAAGGGACCTAGTTAAAAGGTATTCAGATTTCATTCCCTACCCCATTGAAATGGAAGTAGAAAGAGAAGAAGTGGATCGCGACGACGAAGGCAAAGAAATTGAGTCCACTCGCAAAAAAGTCCTTAAAAAAGAAGTTTTAAATTCTATGAAGGCACTTTGGACAAAAACACCTTCTGATGTGACCGATGAAGAGTACAAAGACTTTTACAAGCAAATGACTTTTGACTGGACCGATCCATATAAACACATTCACTACAAAGCAGAAGGAATGATGGAGTTTTCTTCCTTAATGTACATTCCTGCTAAGAAACCTTTTAATTTTAATACGGTGGATCAAAAATTTGGTTTAGATCTATACGTTAAAAAAGTTTTTATCATGAGTCAGTGTGAAGAGCTTCTTCCTGCCTACCTACGCTTTGTTCGTGGTGTGGTAGATTCTAGCGACTTAAGCTTAAATATATCTAGGGAAATGCTTCAGCAAGATCGCCAGCTTACACAAATCAGAAAAGCCATTGTTGGAAAAATTTTAAACGAGTTGAAAGACTCTTTAAAAAACGATCGTGAAAACTACGATAATTTCTTTAGTGAGTTTGGCCCAGTTATCAAAGAGGGCGTTGCCAGTGATTCCAAAAACCGTGAAAAAATCGCAGAAACGCTTCTTTTTAAATGTACTGGTAGCGAACAAAGAATTACTTTGGCAGAATACATCGAAAAAATGCCTGAGCACCAAAAAGAAATTTACTTCTTAACCGGTGAAAACGCTGAGCATCTAAAAAACAGTCCACACCTAGAAGCTCTAAAAGAAAAGTCTTTTGAGGCATTGTTGTTAGATGATGATATCGATGAATGGGTAGTTTCACACCTTCATAGTTTTAAAGATGTTCCTCTAAAGTCAGCAACAAAATCAAACCTAGACCTTGATACGGAAGAAGAAAAGAAAGCAAAAGAAGAGGAAAGTAAAAAACTTTCTGAAGAATTTAGCGATATCATCGAAAGCTTTAAAACTGGATTGGGTGAAAAAGTAAAAGAGGTTCGAGTTTCAAGTCGCCTTACTGATTCACCCGTGGTTCTTGTAGATGAAGAAAATGATATGTCAGCCAATATGAAACGCATTCTAGCTCAGCATCGAGGAGAAAAATTTGATGACCCAAGAATTTTAGAGATTAATCCTAAGCATGCTGTTTTTACAAAAATGAAAGAAGCATCTAGTACGGATCAAAAAGAATGGGCAGAGCTTTTTTATGGACAAGCTCTCCTAAATGAAGGCTCACAGCTTCCAGACCCAGTAAAGTTTAGCCAACAAATAAACAAGCTTCTTATATAGAGACAAAAAGAGCAGAGAGTTTCTCTGCTCTTTTTATTTTATTACCTTTCGCCTTCCACCCAGCGATGAAAAAACTGTAAAGCCCTAACTTCCACTTCGTATAAGCGACCTAGATCTCTACCATTAACTCTTCTATAGTTTTTCAGAACAGCTTCACCCATCATTTCTCTCGTGGCATAATCAAATTGCTCTGCAGGATACCTATTTTTCAATTCTTTAATGAAATATAGAGTTTCAGGAGGAATATTTTGGTTTTCGCCTTGGTATTCTACCACAGGTTTAATTTGTGATCGATAGTCTTGGTAATTGCTTCTACGATTCTTCAATTCATTTAATGCTATTTCGAAAGCATGAGTATCAAGCCAAGAAATATTATCAAACTCAATAGGACGAAATGCTTGTTCGTCGATATGATAATTTTGTGTCTCAGCAATTAATTTCTCCATAGACTCAGTGTCAAAGTAGTTATGCATGGTTGGACGATCGCCATTTGTTACGGCAGCCAATTTTTTCAAATTCTCATTTTCTTTTCCAAAGGAAACTAAATTGAAAAGAACCTGTATATCTTCTGGTAAGTTTTGAACCGAATTACGTATAGTATCAAACTTAATCGACGAATCATCACCGTCAGACATTAAAAACATATTGGCTTTTGTAAAGCGAAAGTCTGAGGCACTTCCCGACTTTCTAGACTGATTGAACTTGGCTACAATGGTATCAAGAAAGTGGTCATAACAGTCTTGAATAACAGTTCCTTCATTGGCCTGAGTGGCATTTTCTACAAAATGCCTCAATAATAAAGCAGCATCTTCAATATTTTCTATATAGATGCCTTTATCTACATGAACTCGATTACCAAAAGGAAAAATGTATACATGATGTAAACTTCGCCCGTGCCCATCCCTTTCTGACAAAGCTTTATCTACAAAGGCTAAAATTGAACTAGCTAATATTCTCGGAATATGTCCTGAGCCCATTGACCCACTGATATCAAAATAGAGAATAGAAATTTTTTTCTCATTTTGCTTGTCAGTACCAGGAACCATATCATGCTTTAGATAGCCCCTTTGCTTTTGTTCACCTCGAGCAAACTTTGAAAACAAAGCTACTTTAGTATCTAAACTCGGCTCTGGATCGAGGATCCATCTTGAAAAACCACTAATGCTGGCACTAACAATTCCTTCGTTTTTGTCATCCCTTTGTGACGCCTTCAATAAGTTCAACTCACGGGATTCTGTATAAACCGTTTCACCATCGGTCACGAAAGGATAGTATTTAGCGATTAAATTTGCCTGATCTATCGCCGAAAGTTTCCCTGTTTTTAGCCAATCAAAGAGTAGGTCATTTGAAAAGCTTCCTGGTTTAAGATAATCCTTTGCCCCACCTAGCATATTCTCTACCAAGGCTTTGGTTAGTGGACCATTCATTTCACCCATAAACCTTTCCGTTGCTTCAAGCTTCTTAGAATTTGGATCAGCATGCTTTTGGGCTTCTTCCAAAATCTTTTGAATCTCACGATACAGAGCTTGCTCCACTTCGGTGAGAGGACTTAACTCATCGATTAGCTCCAAGAATTCACGCATATGCCTTATAAGATAAATAATTTCTTTAGCATGACGTTGAGTGTCCCGCCGTAATTCACCATAAAGGCTATATAAACTTTTATCATCATAAGCCCACATATTTTCCGTCAAAGCCCTAACTTGAGATTTAACTTTCATATAGGCCGATTTATAAATGTCCGGAGACTTTTTGAATAAACTCGTTAAATCACTGTTGAGTTCCTTACGAGTACCTTTATGAAAATAAACTCTTAGTTTTTCCGCAACCCCCGCAGCTAGAAACAAGCCTTCAGAGGTCTCAGGAAACTTCTCCAAGCGTGTTTCCTTAACATCCGTTTTAAAGTTTAAAGATTTATCCTCTTCATTCCTATTCTTTTCATCAAAAGCTTTCGAGTCTTTAATGGAAGCCTCTTCCTCTGTATTAGGCTCAGCTTCATTCTTTTTTCCATCTTTATTTTTTTCATTAGATTTATTCTTTTCTTCTTCTTCTTCTTTTTCCGCCTTTAATTCTTCTATTCTTTTTTTGGCTTCCTCTATCTCTTTTTTTTGTTGATCCCTTAAATTTTCTAAGCGTTTTTCCTGCTTTTCTCTACTATCGATAAAGTATTCTTCTAACTCTTCCTCTTTTGTTTTTATGGCATTCTTAGTATCTGACCTGTTCCTTTCTTGTTCCAAAAAGTCACTCGGAGATTTATTAGGGGAACCTTTGGCGCTCCCTTCAGAGTCTCCCTGATCTACCTCAGTATCAGAATCGGAGTCCTTACTAGAATTTGAATCTTCCGATTTCTTTTCATTCTCTTGTGGATTATCCTCTTTATTATCAGATATATCTTTAGCTTTCTCTTTATTCTCTTGCTCATCATTCGACTCTTTAGTCTCTTCAGCTTGGCTATCTGAGTCTAATTTTTCTTTATTTTCTTTTGAGTCTTGGTCATTTTGAGATTGCTCTTGATCCTCAAATGGTTTTAAATCATCCGAGCTGGACTCTGAATTAGACTCATCTTTTGTTTGCTCTCTTTCTTTTGGAGTGACTTCAAAGCTTTTCCATTTTCCATCAATATACACCTCCACCCAAGCGTGAAGAGGATCATTTTCAGAAGAAACCAAATAATCAATGCCTTCAACTTTTAGCTGCCCTTTGAGAGTTCTACCACCAACCACTCTTGTCGGTAAATTATAGAAATCTCTTACCAAGGTTGCGAATAACCTTGAAGCACCATCACAATTAAATTTCTGATTTTGGGCATATAGTAGAGCTCTACTAACTCCACTTTCACGTAGTTGATTGTTCATCTTTTGCTTGTAATCGGCAAAGGCTTGTTTTCCCATTTCATTCGCTGAAGCATAGGTGAAATCAGTGGAGTTTTTAAAGTATTCTGCAAGCTCCTCAACTTTTTGAAGACTGCTATAATTTGAATTATTTTTATAAAGATCTACAATTTCTCTTATGTAAGATGGCCATGAATTTCGATCAATTCCTGACTTTTGAGTCAGTAATGCAATTTGAGAAGCCTCTAAGGCTTTCTCTGGTGGGTTTGTTAATTGCACTTCGACTTTACTAGGCAAGGTCTTACCAGAATTGGCAATAGCAATAAACTCTCTTTCTGCAATTTTCTTTACTCGAAAATCTCCATAGTCACCCGTCAAGATTTCTAAATCTTTGTGCATTGGTAGCATCAATTCGCGAATTCCTTTGCGGGGAATAAAAATGGCACTTCCTATCTCACTGTAGTAACCAAGTTGGTACTCAGCATTACTAGAACGTAGAGAATAGGACTTTTGAAATTTTTGTGAATGGATCGACTCAAAAACACTAGAGGCTAAAAAAGGAGTTTTATCAAGATCTTCAAGACCATTTTGTCTGATAAAAATCACATAAGAATTCTCTGAATCACCTGATTGAAGCCCCGGGTCTTTAATATGATCTTCATACTCGTCTCGCTCTTTGTCATTCATCCCTTCATCTTTTTCTTTCTTGGAATTGCTATTTTGCTCCCCTTCTTGATTTTCTTGATCTTTTTTTTCTTGATCTTTTTTCCCTGAGGCATCAGCAGCGGCATCACCTGGTGGTGGTGTATCCTTTTGTGAATCATCGTTTTTATCCGGAGACTCCTCATCTATTTCTTCTTGCTCCTCAGTTTTTTCTTTGTCTTCTATTCGTTTTTGATGCGCCTCTCTTTCTTTTGGGTCAATCCTTGCTTCTAAAACACTTAAATACCAAAGCCCTCGGTACATACCGATTAATTTAATAGGAACAGTCATTTTTGAAAGCGACTGTTCGTTTAAAATGGAATCTAAAAGCTTTGTTCTAAAATCAAAATAGTAAGCCAATGAAATGTCTTCCGAACTTTTCTCAACCAAAGTTTTTACTTTCATAACCTCCGAGTAAAAAGGATAAGACTTAAGAAGAAAAGTTTCGCCAACCCCCATTACTTTTTGATTATTTGTCATCTGGCCGTATTGCTCTACAGCTGCTCGGTACTGAGGAACCCTTTTTATGAGTTCTTGAGCGCTGGTGATTCTTTCTTGTTCTGTTCGTAGATCTATTTCTGGAATTTCTATTTGCCTCAATGAGTGTACACAAGAAATAGGATCCGCCCCATAAGAGCGGAAAGAGACTAATATCAAAAATAAGACTAACAGATTTTTTCTCAACCTAATTTCCCTCAATTTCTCTTTCAATTTCTAACAATAGATCAGCCCCTTCTTTGCCATAAACATTCATAATCTCTTCCATTCCAAAACCAGATCTCTTTAAGAAGTAGATTCGGTCTTTTTGAGAGGCAAATAGATCAGGAAAAAACTCTGGGTAGGCGTAAATTGTGTTCGCTAACTCTTTTAAATACTCTTTAACTTGCACTGACATTTGATTAGCTATAAACACCATCTCTTTTTGAATATTTTCGATGGCTTCTTTTTCCCTACTATTTAAACGATTCATGAAGTTTTGACCATATTCCTCGGTAAGATCAACTACTTTGTACTGCATAATTCCTTCGTTGTCGTATTCAGCCTTAAACTTAAATAAAGGGCTTGAGGTGGTATAAATCTCCATAAAAGCTATTAGGTCTTGAAATTCAAAATCAATCCTATCCTTTTTAACAAGATCTTCTACAGAATCTCCTCGCAGCACCCTTCTCATAATAATGGCAGGTACTAATTCTTTTCTAAATACACTTACAATTCTACGATTGTCATAACCTGCTGTGGGGTAATAAAATGAAGCTTTGGCGCCATTTAAAAAATCGCCCAATTGGTCCAAAAAGTTTGATTTTCCATGAAACATTTCATTCATAAACTTATTTTCAACCCTGGCTAAAACATTCTCTAGTTCTATTAATTGTTCGTAATCATATTTTTCAATTAGACTTTTAACTTGATAAATAGGCAGTTTATTGTGAATCTTCATGTCAAACCCATAAACCATCCTACGAATTAATTCGTGGGTTGAGTTGTCTGAAAGCTTGTTAAAAACATAAGTTGACTGATGTATTCTAGAAAGAACTGGATAGGCTTTCTCAAATTCTGATTTATCAAAGGCTTGGATGAATTCCCCTGGAGTGCTATTGGTAATCAAAATTATTGTGTATATATTAACCTTCTCTGGATGACCTGTGTCCTTAGCTACACGTTCATTTAGTATAGATAACATTGCAGTTCTTAATGAAACCGGGGCTTTTTCAAACTCGTCTAATAGAGCAAATAAAAATCTTTTCGCAACAATAGATTTGTCTCGAATCATTTTTACTTCATCTCTTTCGAGTGCGCCAATATCGCTAATGCCAAAAATATCCATCTCAGAAGACATTGGATGAAACTGCTTTTCAAAAGCGCCCAAATCAACGCCCTTTTTCTTAAGTTCATGGTAAATATCCCCAAGCTCTTTTACCAAGTCGATCATTTGCTCTTCGTTCATCACTTCCAAAATACTATCGATCATAGTTCTGGCCATTTTTGTTTTAGCAGAGCCAGGAGGACCATACATTAAAACGTTCAGACCACTCAAAAAGCCTTTCATTAGTGATTCAATATTATTTTCAGCCCCCATATACTTAAAACTCATTTCTTCAAAATAGGCACGCACTGACCTTAAAGCGGCAATTTCCTTGTCTTGCTGACTTCCTGAACGATAGGCCTCTTCCAATTCTTGAGAAAGTCTTTCCGCTTGTTCTCGAAAATAGTTTTCTTTTTCAGAGTAAGGTGATTCGCTCAAGTAGCTTAGTTTTTTACCCTTTAAAGCTTCAATCTTGTAATTTAGTTCTTCTATGAACCTTTCATGAGCTTGAGCTATATCATCAAGCTGCATTTTAGAAGCAGGGGTTTTGACCGGCATATTATTTAATGATTTTAAATAAGGGTCTACCATATAGGAAACAGAAGTGCCTTGGTCTTTAAACTCAGTCTCTATCTTGTCAATTTGTACCTCTATATCTAAAGGGACATTTTCAAGGAATCTGAAATCATAATGGGATTCATCGATGTCCCCTTCTTTAATACTCTCTGGCCTGAAACCTAAATACCTAGAAGCAAGCGCCCAGATGTTTGTCATTTGCTTATTAAGCTTCGCTTTGGAAAATGGGTCAGTCTCCGCATTTTTTTCCATGACACTGGTGTCAAACTTTTCTTGCTTACTACTCATATTCACGATAGCAAAACTTATATTTTTATCATTACCAGTCATTAGAACTTTTTTCTCTTTATCATATGAAAAGGTGATAATTTCATTTTCATCTAATGGAGATCGAAAAAACAAAGTCTTCGTTAGAGGATTATATTGAGCCTTATAGATTGCCAGGCCACCTTCTTGATAAGCCTCTGAGTCAAAGTTTTCACCTTTTTCGGTCAAACGTCGCTGCTCTCTTTCTAAAAATTCGTT
>JAYZXX010000283.1:0-25701 GCA_036140815.1 Bdellovibrionota bacterium
ATTAAAAAACGGCTATAAGGCCAATGCTTTTGAGCTAGATTGTGTTTGGGAGGAGTTGGGTAATCAAAAAGAATTCATCGAAGCACATAATGTTGTCTTTGATCTATGGAAAGATCCTTGTTCTGAAATTTTAAAGTCATGTATTCATAACTTTGCCCCCATAAGCTTAAAAAAACAGTTACTCAACTTAGAGCCAGAAAAACCTGGGAACATACATAGCCACCTAGAAAGCTCTACCGGTGGAGGTTGGAACATAAATCTTTCAGGCTTTGACGTCTCAAATATAGACTCTTATTCTCAGTGCATTTTTCTAGGCTTACCCAATGGTGAAGAATCGGAAAAGTATCAGCAAATATTTCTTTAAACACTTCTCTTAGGCTTTTCCGAGGTGATAGACCCATTGGCAGCTATTTTGGCTCTGCCGAGCCAAAAATTATTAGTCTGGTCTAAAGCCACTACAGAGCTTTATGGTAAAGTAAAAAGTGTTACCTTGTGAGACAAAAAACCTAATTTTTTCCCTTTTCTAAATAGATCTTACATTATAAGAGCAATTTACCGACTAATCTATTATATGGAAAACAAGATTTGGATCTTAGTTGCAGATGATGAAGATGAAATTCGCAAAATTGTACGAGATGCGCTGGTAAATCGCATTGGCACGCATGTTATGGTGGTAGAGGCAAAAGATGGTAGCGATGCAGCTAGCAGATTACAATTGCAAGCTTTTGACTGTATAGTTACTGATCTAAAAATGCCAAGAAAAGACGGCGGCCAATTAATTAATGCTGTTATGGAATCTCAATTCAATGCCAAAACACCAGTAATAGTTTTAACGGGCTTTCCAGATGAATCCATTACGAATTCTTTTATGCATATCACTATGCTAGAAAAACCAATTCGAGCTAAAACTCTTGTAGAAGAGGTTGAAAAACAGCTTAAGCTAGGAAGAACAGACCAAAGGGTTGCCGCTTATTTGTTAAATGATTTCCTTACAGGAGTTCAAGAGTTTTTTAGCCAAGCACTTAGCCAAACCCCAAGCATCGACTCTCCTAAAATGAAAGCTCCTAAGGCAAATCTTGCAGGAGAATTTGTTTGTGCTATGACCATCAAAAGAGGCAGAACTCTAGGTAGATTTGCCGTTGGCTTTGACGGAAGTCTTTTGCAAGAAATTGCAAAGCGTTTAATTCCTAACAAAAAAGATAGTAAATTTGATGGAGCAAAAGTAGCAAAAGTAATTGGCTCAATGTTGTTTAACAATAGCATTAAGAGCAAAGATGAAAAAGGTATCATTGATCTAGTTGAGAACCTAGCTTTTCACACGGGACATAGTGGAAACTACAAACGATTACTTGCTTCAAAGGGGATCGTAATAGAAGTACACACTGAATATGGTACAGCCTATGCTCAAGCCCTTTCTGGTGACGAAACTATCATGGCAAAATCGGCCTAACATTTTAGGTCTTTCATTAAATACTCAATTTACCGAGTACCGCCTTTTTACTCGCGCCAGTATGTGCAGGCAAATTCAAGGCTTTATCACTGATATAACATCCACCAAGGTAGGCAAATGCAGCTGCCTCCACTTCTTGGTCTTTTATTCCTAGTTTAGCTATATTAAAGACCTCTGAATTTCCCTCTAGAAGATTACTCAAGTTTTTTACGAGAGTTTTGTTCTTTGCTCCACCCCCACACAAATATACTTTTTCCGGCAGTTGGGGTAGAAACTTTCGATAGGCATCAAACACAGAATAAGCCGTGAGCCAGTTAAGGGTAGCTATAGCATCATAGAGCCCAAGAGCCTTTAACTGCTTGTAGAACTTGTTTAAAAACACTTCTCCAAACTCTTCTCGTCCACAACTTTTCGGAGCTTTTTTTCGAAAGAATGGATGCATATACATTTTCTGGAACAACAAAGCATTTGCTTTTCCTTTGGCTGCAATGCTGCCGTTTTTGTCAAAATGGATTTCCCCTTTGGAGTATTTTAATAAAAACAAATCCATTAACATATTTGCTGGACCAGTATCAAAAACCTTCTTTTCTTTTTTGTCAAAGTAGCTAAGATTTGCGATTCCACCTAAATTTTGAAAAACACAAGATTTTGCTTTTACCTTCTTATTAAAAAGATATTCATGAAACAATCCCGCCAATGGAGCCCCCTGCCCTCCAAGAGCAATGTCCGCTGATCGGAAGTCACTTAAAACCGGGATACCCAAGCCTTTACTGATAAAACTGGTCTCTCCGATTTGTAGGCTAGCATTTTTCCCACTATGAAAAATAGTCTGTCCATGTAAAGCCACTAAATCAATTCTCCAGTCTTTAGCGCTTTGGATGCTTTTAATCTGCTTAGCATACATTTTTCCCAATTCATAATGAGCAAGACTTAGTTCTTCTACCTTTGCCAAACCCTTTGCACAATGAAGAATGTGCTTCTTAATTTGCTCTGGAAAACGTTTAGAGACATGGTCCAATACTCTTAGGTTTTGCGATTCTTTGTTCCAACTACATAAAACATAATCCACACCATCAATGCTAGTGCCATTCATTACACCCAAGATATTATAATTTTTTTTAGATCTTAACATATTAACCTTCGTTTCTTAAAAGCCTGCATCCGCTTGACCAGTAACTGGTGGATTTAATAGAGGCCCAGATTGACCTTCTCCCCCAAAAGGTAGAGCCGTACTTTGTAAAAAGTCTTTCGATACTACCTTAACACTATAGCCCACTCTACCGCCAACCTTACAATTGCCGTTGCTCGGAACTCCACCATCTTCAACTTCAGCAGTGCAATCGCCAAAACGCTCCGAAGGTGTGCCATAGTTGCCCACTCCTACTGGAGCCCAACCTGTTAAGAGGTGTTTCCAATTTGTCACACGATAGGGATTAGCTGGGGCGAAGCCTTTAGCTACCTGTTGAGTAATCTGATCTTTTACATCTTTTTGCGTATCAGTGATAATGTAATCTGGTATCATGATTGCTCTATTTTGACCTGTTCTCTGATCATAATAAACTCCAGCTTTCGGTTCGATAGAGTAATAAGTTAAATCAAACAGATCTGGGGCTACTGCTAAGGCCTCCATTTCAGTTAAGACTGGGTTTTGCCCGTTACCATTTCCGTTCACTAACTGGTCTGGAATAATAGAACCAAAAGAGTTTAAAGATAGCTTTCCTGGTTGAGAACCGGCTCTTGGCCAAACTCTTGCCACTTCACTTAAGGAGTACTGAGAACCAAGACCCACTGTATCTCCAGGAAATCGACTGTAATTAGGAATATTTCGGATGGAGTAAGCCTCTCCTGTTGGTAATCCGTCTCCACTCCAGATCGCAGGTAGAAGTGGATCAATTGCAGCACCACTAGATCTTGTAGCTCCACTTGGCCAAGTGTTGTTTGCCCAAGGGCCTATGGAACCACCAAATGGCATTGCGTAAGATTCAGCTTTTATATTATGGCTTCCTAAAATTGGCATAAAAGGCTTAGTGGCTGGAACGTTTACTGAGACACCACTGTAAATTGCCACCCATGGGTTTTTTTCTACACCTATACTGCTTTTTATAAGGTCATCGTCAGACCAAGGCTGTGATAAAGTAGTACTATCGACAGACAAGTTTTTCAAATATCCTGTGTAACCATATGGGGCCAAAGCACCAGGGCTCGCATCAGCAATAACCTTTCCAGCATCTAGATAGGCTTCAGCGAGAGAAGATCTTTCTCCCGCACAACCACTTGAAGCCCTTTGCCCAACAAAAAAAACTAACGGATATACATGATTAATCATGAGCCAATCGGTAGCTCCAGTATACAGGTCTAAGGAGTTCACCCATGTAATATTCACTTTATCTTGGCCACCAGTACGATTTCCCCAGAAGGTTCTTCGTACACCCTCTGCAATAGAATTTCCTTCAAGATCAAGTCCATTTTCCAATTTTTGTTTAAGTTGTCGAATGCGTTTTAATTTATTCCGAACATCTAATTTAAAGTTAGCCATAAAGTTTGCTGCCGCATTCCAATTATATCCGCCAGCCCCCTGGCATGTACTATCAATCTGACTTTGAAGCCTGCGAAATTGACTAGCTATAATCGCATCAGTAGGAAGAATCACATTAATATTGGGGAGAGTTGGAAGAGTAATCCCCACACTACCTGATTCAGATTTACAAATATTATCTGTACCAGTGGTAGCTCCTGCACCAGGCTGCACAACCCAACCACCGTGATTCACACAAACCATTGGTGGCAATGTAGTTGCTGATGGAACTCCCCCAACGGCACTTCCACCCCAATTATCCAAAGGGCTGCCTATTGGAGAGTTACCATTTGTTGCCAAGACTCTTTTTAGTGGATGCCCACCTTGCGGTTGGGTGCGACCAAAATCACCCAAGACTCTTACCCTAAAAGCTAAAAGTTTCCATGCCTGACGAATTTGATAGTTGGTATGTGCTATGGCATTTAAGACTTCAGCTTGTTTTTGAGCGCCGTACATCGCGGCCAGATCTGCCGAGTTTTGCACATTAATTTTTTCATGAACCACTAATCCAATATTTGTAACCATGGCAAAAAACACAAACAGAACTTGAAAGACCAAAACGATAAAAATCGTGATCTGCCCTTTTTGACTTTTGAGAATATTATTTTTTAAAGTCTTCATGTTTTACCAAAGCTGTATATCAAGGCTAATTCATTAAAAATATTTTAGTATTTTTGTTTTTCACTCCTTTTAGGTTAACAAAAAACGCTTATAGATTTAATGAATTCTCTACTCATTCTAGACTTCTTTCTAAGGTCTATTAGGCAAAATGAATCGCTTAAGTTTGTGACTGTCCCAGAGCAAATAAAACGTATTAATCATAAAAAGGCTCACCCGAAACACTTTTTAGGAACTCTTTATTTCAATGCATTCCTCCAAGGAAACGAAACAGAACGCCTGAGAAAAAATGATTCCCTTGCAAAGGCGTTAAATCCCAAAAACCATAGACAAAAGGCCAAAGCCAAAGCGAATCTTAGATTCTAAAAGCATTTTTCATTAATATAGTATGGTGACATCAGGAGTAAACATGAAGTTAATCTTAAGTATAATCTGCCTCTCCCTTTTTAGCTTACCCAGTCTAGCCGATATCGTTGCCGAAGGCTGGTACAAAGTCTTGTCAGCTAATGTTCATGTGGGATACTACGTGAGCCGCTTCGAATACGACGCAAAGAAGCGTGAATTTATCAGTAAAAGCTTTTTAAAAACCAATGCTGCCGGAGGTGATATCACCGAGAGTATGGAAGTGTATTCTGATGAAGGTATGAATCCTATCAAATACACCTATACCTCCATCGTTGGTGGACAAACTACAACCATAGATGCTGCCGTAAAGAAAAACGTCCTTGTGGCCGTAAAAGAAGTGAGCAGTCTCAGTGCTCCTGCCGCAAAGAAATCACCGACGGCAAGCACTGGCTCAACAACAAGTACCACTAAAACCACCATCGAAACCAAACTAGAAAAGGGAACTTTCTTTAGTTCTCACCTAGCTTTGTTAATGTTAAAAAAGGGCCTTAAAGTAGGTGTTAACTTTGAATACAAAGCGGTGGCCGAAGAAGATGCAAAAATCTACACCGGTCGCTCCTTGATTAAAGAAATTAAAAAGGCTGGGCAAAAAGATTTGTTCCGAATTCTTAATGATTATAAGTCTGTTAAATACGTAAGCCTTATGGATACCTCTGGGCAGCTAGTTGCTACAAAAGCTCCCACTTTAGGGTTAATTACCAACTTACAGGCGACACAAAAGGAAGCCACTGGTAATATTCCAGTACCTTTAAAGAGTTTAAAGAAAATATTTGGCAAACTACCCTAAGGATTAATTTTGTTTTCATTCATCTTAAGACGCATACTCATATCTATTCCTGTGGCACTGGGCGTATCCACACTGTGTTTTATGTTGATCCATTTTGTTCCCGGAGATCCGGTGGATATCATCCTCGGAGAATCCGCCAATGTAATCGAAAAATCCGCACTTAGATCTGAACTTGGCCTAGATCAACCAATGCTAACTCAATATGGAAATTTTATTTCCGGCCTCTTGCAAGGAGATTTAGGTAGAAGCATTCAAAGCAGGCGACCCGTATTTCAGGAAATCGCTGAAAGAATCCCTGCCACTTTAGAACTCACTTTAGGAGCAATGACTTTAGCTATTTTTATTGGGATACCACTAGGCATCTTCGCTGCCTTAAAGCAATATTCGGGAACTGATAATGTAGTAATGGTTTTTGGTCTGTTGGGCATGTCCATGCCTGGTTTTTGGTTAGGTCCAATGTTGATTTTAATTTTTTCCATTCAGTTGGATTGGTTTCCTGTAAGTGAAAGAGGTGGATTGGAGCATTTAATCCTACCCGCTTTTAGTTTGGCCATTGCCCTTTCGGCAATCATTATGCGAATGACTAGAACCTCCATGCTAGAGGTAATTAAAGAGGATTATATTCGTACTGCGAAATCAAAGGGCCTTGCTGGTGGAAAGATATATTTTAAACATGCTTTAAGAAATGCCTTAATGCCAATCATTACAATCATTGGTTTACAATTTGGCGCTCTGCTTACGGGCACGGTAATCACTGAAACTATTTTTGACTGGCCAGGAATTGGGACTTTGTTTTTTAGTGCCATCCAAGAAAGAAACTACCCTCTTGTTCAAGCTTGTATTTTAACGGTTAGCTTAACTTACGTAGCTGTTAATCTATTGGTCGACATCGCTTATGCAGCGGTAAATCCGCAAGTGAGGTTGAAATGAAGAAGTCTCTAAGCAAAAACTTTTTGTTTATTGCAGGACTGAGCATAATTTCTTTCATGCTTGTTATGGCTCTTTTTGCACCGGTATTAAGCCCCTTTTCGCCTTATGATATTCAATTAGAAAATCGCTTTCTAAGTCCAAATGCCGTCAACTGGTTTGGAACGGATGAAAATGGTTCTGATATTTTTTCGAAAGTACTTTTTGGCGCAAGAATTAGTTTAATGGTTGCACTTTGTGTGGTGGGAATCAATTGTTTGGTCGGCTTAGTAATAGGGTCTATCGCTGGTTATTATGGTAAATGGGTTGATTCTACTATTATGAGAATCATTGATATGCTCCAGGCA
Organism: Bdellovibrionota bacterium; assembly: GCA_036140815.1. Taxonomy (GTDB): domain Bacteria; phylum Bdellovibrionota; class Bdellovibrionia; order Bdellovibrionales; family UBA840; genus UBA6502. The sequence continues at coordinate 7,110 of JAYZXX010000283.1, forward strand.
TTTCCTGGCTTTTTATTAGCCCTCTCTATGGTGGCAGTGCTTGGACCAAGTATCAGAAATTTAATTTTAGCTATGTGTATCTCTGGCTGGACCGCCTTTGCAAGATTGGTTCGTGGCGAAGTTTTACACTTAAAACACAAAGAGTATGTGCAAGCAGCAGTGGCATTAGGTGCAAAAACTCCTCGAGTGGTTTTACTTCATGTATGGCCCAACTTAACAGGCCCGCTAATTGTTCAAGCAAGTTTTGCAATGGCTGGAACCATTATCGCTGAAAGTAGTTTAAGCTTTTTGGGCCTAGGTGCGCCACCCACCGAGCCAACTTGGGGCTCTCTGTTGAATATGGGCAGAAAAGTTTTAATAGATGCTCCACACATCAGCATCTTCCCAGGCCTATGTATTGTTTTATTGGTACTTGGGTTTAACTTTTTGGGCGATGGTGTTCGCGATTATCTAGACCCAAAAAAACACTAAGAATTGCCTTTTACAAGCCACTATGTTTGAATGAGCTATGGCGGATCTACGTAAAATCATTGGACAAACTTTTATTATTGGAATTAGCGGAACAAGTCTGACTAATGAAGAAAAGCGCTTCATTACATCAAACAACATTGGTGGAGTTATTCTTTTTAGCCGCAATATTGAATCACCAAAACAGCTGCATTCTTTATGCGCAGAGATTCAAAGTCTTCATCACCAAAGCGCTGACAAAGCACCTCTTTTTATTTCCATAGATATGGAAGGGGGAAGAGTAGCTCGACTAAAAGCTCCTTATACTCAATGGCCACCGATGAAAAATCTTGGTGATATGGATTCACCTAGCTTGGCATTTAAGTTTGCGCAAGCCATGGGCGATGAGCTTTATTCTACTGGAATTAATTTAAACTTCTCTCCTTGCGTAGATGTATTAACCAATCCAAAAAACGAACTCATTGGCGATCGTTCATTTGGAACTGACCCTGATTTGGTGGGCCGCTTAAGCTCAGCTCTAGTGCGTGGCTTTTTGAAAGCTAACATTATCGCTTGCGCAAAGCACTTTCCAGGACACGGCAATACAATCATTGATAGTCACTTTGATTTACCTGTCGAAGAAGTTAGCCTTGAAGAACTACGCTCACGAGAACTACAAGCCTTCAAAAAAGCCTTCCGCGCTCGCGTAGACTTGGTTATGACCGCTCATATTTTATATAAAAATATTGATCCCGATAATCCTGCTACATTAAGTAAAAAAATCTTAAGTGAGCTTGTGGAAGAGACTGGTTACAAAAAATTGATCATCACCGATGATTTAGATATGCATGCTTTAACCAAGTATCATGACAAAGAAACACTGCCAGTAAAAGCCATCGAAGCTGGTGCTCATATAATGCTTTACTGTAACGATCCTGAGTCCCATAAAATTGGCTTAGATGCAGTGGAAAAAGCTGTGAAAGATGGAACACTGGACATTAAAACCATTGAAAAGAACCGAGATATGACGGTTAAGCTCAAGAAAAGTCGCATTAAAAACTTCGACCTGATTGAGTTTGAAGATGCTGCAAAACGAATTGGTCATCCCGATCATTTACAGCTATCTAAAGCCATTGCCGATAAGGAGTTGCCGGCAGATATTTCTACCTGATATTTAAAATTTTTACCTATTTTTCAGGAGAGGCTTAGGCCTCTTTTTTTTACCCTACTTTTGCCGTCCACTGGTTTTTCATGCAATACCCTCTCGGTTTTTTTGATTACCAACTTCAACCCCCGAGTTTAGAGCTATTTTTAATGAATGCGTGAGCACGCTAAGCGAAAACTTAGGACTTGATATAAACTTTGCTTGTTGAAGCTCCCTGAAAGCCTTTTTCTTTTTGATCTAAGCCTTCTGACATTAGTTTTTGCAATTTGCGTTTTATTTTGGGGACTGGTAGATCAGAGGGATGGATTTCGATCAATATATGAAGCGAATTTGTTTTCTTTTATTCTTTTATGCCCTTACACCTTCTCAGCTTAAGGCGAAAGAAGTTCGAATTGTTAGCTTAGACCCTGCGGTGACCGAGTTGCTTTTTCGCACTCCCTTAGCAGGAAATATTGTTGGTATAACTAGCTATGGTAACTACCCCGTAGAAGCTACTAGCAAGATAGAAAAGGTTGGTACCTACAACGAGCCAAAGCTGGAAAAAATTATTAGCCTTGAACCCACCCATATTTTGGTGATGGCTTCTGGCCGACCAAATTTGATTTTTCCCGTTAGTTTGGATTTTAAGATTGTTGAGTTAAAAGGAACTCAACTCAGTGACTATTTAGACAATTTAAAAACTTTGGAAGAGGAATTTAAAATTGATACTAATGAGTTAAAAATGAAATGGCTTTCTCCAAAAATTGAAGTTAGAAATTCCAAAAAATCTGGCTTGATTTTAATCGGTAGAACTCCTTATGTCTTGGCTGGAAAATCTTCTTTTCTTTCTCAAGCTCTTCACCACTTTTGTGGGTTTGAAAACATTTTGGATTCAGAGAAGGCCTGGCCAACAGTTCCCGTTGAAAAATTGAGCAGTCTAAGCACTAAGACTGTAGTTGCTTTTTCCATGAACGAAGGCCAAACAATAATGCCAAAACAACTTTGGCCAAATTCCAAGAAACTTGAATTCTCTGGAGATGAGTTTTTACGTCTCGGACCAAGACTTCCCGCTGCAATGAATAAAGTTTGTGAAAAACTCCTAAATTAACTGATCTTACAAGTAAAGCTTGTTAAATTACGAAAATGTCTAAAGAAACTCTAATCTCAAAATTTGCACAAATCCATGAGTCAGCTCAAATTGGCGAGGGCTGCTTCATTGGCGACTTCGTTAGCATTGAAGCTGGTGCAATCGTAGGCGAGCAAACTAGAATTGAAGCCTTCACTCATATTTATCAAAATTGTGAAGTTGGTAGAAACTGTTATATCGGCCCACACTGTGTTATCGGCACTGACGGTTTTGGTTATGCCCAGGATCATATTGGGCGCTCCCACTTTACCCCTCAAATTGGAATTGTAAAAATCGAAAATGATGTGAAAATCATGGCCCACACCAGTATTGATCGTGCTGCCTTCTCTTCAACTACAATAGGAAAGTCTTCCATTATCGGCGGGCACAGTCATATCGCCCACAATATCAAAATCGGGAAAAACGCAACCATCTGGCCTGGATTTGTTGTGGCAGGCTCCACGAAATTTGGAGATAATATTGAATTGGGTTATCGCTGTAACTGTGTCGGGCACATTGAGGTTGCAGACGGCTTCAAATCCGAATCAATGGTCATCATTAATAATAATGTGAAAGAACCTGGACATTACGCCGGTAAATTATTAATGAAAAAAAATCAGTGGGAAGAAGTGGCAGAAGGAATCAGAGAATCTGCAAAGTGGAATCTTCCAGAGGAAATATAATGATATTAATTAATGACATAAAATCAAAGTTTGCCGATTTAGTTCAAGAAGTGTCTATTACTAATAAAGATTTTTTTGAGAATGTAGAGCCAATTTCAGATGCTTGCGAAAACTCTTTGGTTTTTGCTAATAATCAGAAATTCTTAGAGCAAGCCTTAGACTGTCCTGCACAAGTTATCGTTACAAATATCAAGTTAAAAGAACTTTGCGCCAGTTCAAATAAGAGTTTTGTATTTGCAAATATTCCTGATCTGCTAGTGACTAAAATATTACAGACCTACTTTTATTCAAAAAAAATCAAGCAGCAATCAGCCTCTATAGCAAAATCCGCTACTATAGAGGAAAGCGCAAAGATTCACAGCAGTAGCTATATTGGTGAAAGTGTTGTTATTGGTAAAAACGTAGTGATTGAAGAAAATTGTTTTGTAGGAGCAAACACAGTCATTGAAGACGAGGTTACAATTTCAAAAGATACTGAGATTCACAGCCAATGTTTTATTGGAAAAAGAACAGAAATTGGTGAGGCTTGCATTCTGCGTGCCGCCTGCAGCGTCGGCAGTCTTTCCATGCTACACTTCACATCTTCTGAAGATGACCGAGGAAAAGTTGTACTAAAAAACTTTGTTGAGGTAGGAAGCCAGACTTGCATAGATAGACCAACTAAATCAGAAACCTACATTGGAGAATCCAGCAAACTAGATAATTTGGTAAAAATAAGTGCTGGTAGCTATTTGGATAGCTTTTGCCTTATCACTGCCGGAGTTCAGATTGGACACAATGCTCGTTGTGGAAAGTATTTTACCATTGGTGGAAACTCATTTATCGAACCCAACACCGTTATTACTGATCAGGTTTTATGTGGCGGAATGACCTTTGTCGATAAAGATATTACCGAAAAAGGACAGTATGGGGGAATACCCGTTCAGCCCATGAAAGACTACCTGCGCAGCATGGTAAGCCTTGCCCAGATACCTAAGTTGAGAAAAATTTTAAAAGCGAATGCATAAAAAAGACGGACTCCTTTTTTTAATATTCTTTTCCTTGCTTGCCTTACACCTTAGCCAAGGAAGTTCAGAAATATCTCTTTTGGACTTATTCTTAAAAGACAGCCCCGTCTATCAACAAATTTTAAAGCTTAGAATTGACCGAATCATGAGTTGCTTACTTGTCGGTGGTTGTTTGGCAGTGAGTGGCTTGTATTTTCAAAGCTTTCTTAAAAACCCACTAGCTGAGCCCTTTACCATGGGATTTAGTGGATCCTCAGCACTAGGAATCGCCTTAGGAATCTATATTGGAATTCAGTCCCCTTTTCTAATTGCCGGATTAGGCTTTCTTTTTTGCTTAATCGCTGTTGGTTTCATTTTAAACATCCAGAAAAAGGTCTTCCATAACTTTTCAGCAGATCTTATTTTAATTGGAATTTGCCTTGGCTTTTTTTGTAATGCACTTGTTATTGTGCTTCAGTCGGTATTTCGACCTGAAGAACTTCAAGTTAGTTACCAATGGTTAATTGGTAGCTTAGAACATTTTCGAACAAGCTATTGGTTTTTATGTTTTCTTCCCATTCTCAGTCTAAGTTATACACAGTTGCGCTTCGGAAAACATCTAGACAAACTACATCTTGGTAAAAGTATGGCTTCGGCCATGGGAACTCCTCTAGGAAAAATTCAATCTGCCATTTTAATTTCAGGAGCCCTAGTTTGTGGTGTTTCAGTATATCTATGTGGCATCATCGCTTTTTTAGGCTTCATCGCTCCCCACTTAACAAAGAGTTTCTATAAAACCAGTCTGCATTCAAAGCTATTTATTCGATGTTTTTTAGTCGGTGCATGCTTATTAATATTTAGCGATCTTCTTGCTATGAAGCTTTCTTTTGAAACTAGTTTACCCACAGGTGGAATCATTTCTCTTTTGGGAGTTCCATTCTTTTTTAATATTTTAATTGGAGAAAAATCTTATGCAAAAAATTAATATCCAATTAAAAATTTCGGAAAACTTTCGCCTAGCCATTGAAGATTTTGACCTTTGTGAAAATTTAAACTTTATCATTGGTCCAAACGGAAGTGGTAAATCCAGCCTCTTAAAAGAGTTAAGTAAAAAACTTGGAAGCGATAAAAGCATCTATATGCCTGCTGAATTTGAGGTAAATCCCAATCTTTATGTCTGGGAACTATTGCAAATTTTCGACCAAGAAAGTCTTCCGAATCACTTTGATCTCCAAGATATCCCTCAAAAGGCCAAGTTAAGTAGCCTCTCTAGTGGTGGAAAACAGCGCCTCCTATTAGGCCTTTGCCTGGATCACCCCAATTATTCCCATTTACTTTTAGACGAGCCAACCAATTTTTTAGATCCAAAATACAAAATTCAACTACTTGAGCGAATCAAAAAAAGCTCCAAATGCATTTTAATTGCTTCTCATGACCTACACTGGTTTGTAAACGATTCACAGTGTAACACATTTTTAATAAATGGTGGTAAAATAGGCAGCCGTGGAAAGCTTCAAGATGTCTTAGAAAGTACTGATATGAAGAGCTTTTTTGGGATGGATTTCAAAGTCGAAAAAAGTCCTGATGGAAAAGTTTGGTTGAAGTATTAAGTCCTTAAGCCAATCCACTTAACAAAAGTGCTACGCAAAATTGTGGAGAGCTTAGAATGAGAAGATTGGATATTGAAGAACAATTGAATCAAAGAAAGGCCATCGGATTATCTTTTTTAATCCATGTTGGTTTTGTAGCTGCGATGGCTTACGCCGGTTTACATCAACCGGAAAAATTAGGAAGTGGTTTCACTGAAATTGAATTTGTAGAACCCTACAAAGGAAGGCAGTTAGAAAAACCAATCAAAAGCGAAGATCAACAGAACTCTAAAGCTAGAGAAAAAATGCAACGAGCCAGTGTTAAGCCAAAACCAGTACCTAAGAAAGTGGTAACACCTCCGAAAGAAGTCGCTGCCAAGCCGAAGGCAAGCGATGTTGCTAAGAGCGATGTAAAGGTAGTTGCAGAACCAAAGGCGCCAAAACCTAAAGCAGTAAAAAAACAAGTCTCCAAAATTCAAAAAGCAAAACAAGATATCGCAAATTTACCTGCTGCTTTGCCGGATAAAGAAATTGATCTTAATGATGATTTAGCAAAAGAATTGGCCGAACTTGAAAAAGAAAAAGCCTTAAAACAAAAAGGCCCAGATAAAATAAATGCTGGTAACCAAAAAGTTTCCACACCTGAAAGAGTAGCGGCTTATGGTGATAGCAGTGCTGTTCGTTCTGCTGATGTTTTAACTCCATTAAACGGAAATCGTTCTCCGTCTTATCCTGAAGATGCTCGAATGAGAAGGTATCAACCAACAGTAGAAATCGAGTTTGATGTAGATCCAAACGGTAGAGTTTCTAATATTGAATTCGTGAATGCGGCCCGAATGGGTTCTATCAATCAAACCATTTATGATGCTGTTAGAAACTGGCGCTTTAAGCCTGGAAAAACAGGTCGTTTTCGTAAAGAGTTTGAGTTTAAGTTGACGGGTGACGCAGCCATCAAGCCTGAGCTTTTAAAAAGAAAAAAGTATTAATTAAAAATTAGAACTTGCCGTTATTTTTTTCTAAGGTCTGTATATGCTTTCGAATCCCTTTCCTGTTTTAAACATTACTATTATAATTTTTAATACTTTGGATATTTTTCTAAGGTTTTTGATTAAGAGGTTGTTTACATATCAGACACTTCAATAATTTTTTTATAAAGTTAATATCTTTCAAGAAAACCCAACTTAATGTGCTAAATTGTCAAAATGAAAAAGTTAATGATATTTACTCTGTTGTTTATTCAATTCCCTGCCTTTGGCGAACCTATTTACTCCAATTCACCCAAACCTGGTCTGTGGGGAAGCTGTCGACTTTCAGTTTCAAGACAGTTGAACTCATCAACCCCCAAATTTAAAATGATGTCTTTTTTTGAAGAAAATGCGTCTGATTCTTTATTAAAATTGCTACATTATGACTTAAAAAGCACTCTAAAGGCTACTAGGAGCTCCAGCGTAAATGACCTTTCGCGAGTACTGAATATTGCCCACAGCTCTGAGAATGTCCTGGAGCTATCCTTATCTGACAAACATGATGTTAGTCTCAGTTTTTTTTATTTTGCGAAACTTATTAACTACCTAACTTTTGAGTTTGCATATCAAACATCAGATAAATCAGACACCTACCTAAGTCGGTTCTATGAAACGGTTCAAGCGGTCTCCACTCGTAGAGACCCCCAAAATTATTACCGTGCTATTTCACAGTTTGCTCCTTTAACCTACGAATTAGTCCATAAAAGTCAAATCCCTAGGGACATACAAGAGGCTTTAAATAAAAATAATAATCCAAGCAAAGGAGATTATAAGGGAACTATTTTGGCTGGTAAAATGGATAGCTTTTATAGCGCAGATGTGTGGGGCGCAAGCCTCATGGACATGAACAATCAAGTCGAACGTATCTCTTTACTTGAGAGAGATTATACGTTCATGCAACTGCGAATAAAATCTGACAATCCAAAGTTTATATCTTTCTTGATTAAGAAGTTAAAAAGCCAATTAGCATTGGTAAGGACTAACTGAAATGTATTGCTCCTTACTTCACATCCACGTAACCCGCTTGCATATCGACGTCATATAAACCAGAAGCCGCATCAAATCCCCTAATGTAACCATAGACAAAGTAAACAATGGACTTACCATTGTATACCGCGACAGTTGGTTCTCCGACTGTAATGATATTGCCAACTTGTAAATTCGGATCATGAGCTAAAATTTTTACTGGGGTTGACCAATTGCTTGCGTTTGCATATTCACTAGCACTATGTCCACCTGAGTATTGACTATACCAAATTGAAGGATTAGATGATCCACTTCTTGTGAAAAGCAAAGAATCTCCGGTGAAAAAAGGCTGAACTTCATCACTATCGCCAGGAATATTTATCTTTGAAGGTAAGCTAACCTTGCTCCAAGTTCCATCAGGAAAACTTCCGCTTTGTAAAACGTGCACTGAAATTTCCCCATGATCTCCACCGGAATCAAACTCATCATCCACCCAAATACTTTGAATCTGCTTAGAGTCATTATAAAACAAATGAGAGTTTCCTTGGGTTCCGGCTAGGCCTTCTATCCCTACTTTACCAAAGTTCACCACTTGCGAAGCAAAAGGCGTAGAGCGAACAGGGTGTGTTCCAGGTGTTCCACTTGGCACAAAGGTTCCTAGAATATTATTCTTTCCTAATTCAATTTGAGTAGTATAAACATCAAAATAACTCTGAGCATCTTCACTTCCATTACCATCAAAGTCCACCATATCTGGGTCTGTAGGATCATCAAATGTGTAGGTCATTGTGGCAGTCCCATCACCATTCATCATAAAACTCATGCCATATGGATTAATTAATCCGTCACCTTGGTCGTCGAAAGCAATGTAAAAAGGCTCTTTAAAACTTCCATCGGCTTGCCTTTTAAAACCATAAAACATAGTAGACATGGCATAGTTAGGAGAACCATTATTTGCAATATCCCAAGAAACCGAATTGTGCAGTAACTTACCCCCAGAAAACCTAGCGCTAAAAAAACCTGGCCTTTCAGGAGCGCTATAGCTTCCAATCAAAGTATCTATCCAAGTGTGTTCACACTGAGTATAACTAGCATCGACTCCACCTAAACGATTCATAGCACCACCACAGCCACCATTGGCTTTAGAGGCTTGCATCAAAAATACACCCATAAAATAATGAGGACCCGTTTGCACGAATAAGTACTCACCGTCAGGGCTGACTGTAACTCCATCTTCATAACCCGCAGTATTAACGTAGCCCGAAACACTCATAGGCTGCCCCAGGGCATCATCAACTGCATATAAAACGATTGGGGTTTCAGTAACGGATTTACCGTTGTAACTAACCGTAATTGGATACTCACCAGTACTATCAGGGTCTAATTGGGCACGATAAAGACCATTTCCTAGTTCCGTAACTGAAGAAAGACTTCCTTTACTGCTACTAACTCGAGGGTTTGCATTTAAAATAGCTTGTGAATCCTTACTCAAAGAAATGATGATTTCCACTGAGCTTAGAGAGCCTGGCCCATTAATGCGATTAAATTTTAAAGATATACCATCGCTATTCGGCTCAAAGACATTTTCATTATCTTCAATAACTCTGCCACCGGAACCACCATCACCCCCTGTAAAGTCACAGGACATAAACACAGAAGTGGCCAATAAAGTTATTCCAAAAATTAATTTCATAAACACTCGCAAATTTTGTCCTTATCTATTGTTTTGAAAAAGTCACCACTTCTTCTTCACCTGCAGAGCAATCTGACATCTGAGCGGAAACTTGAGCACTCGTTACTGTTCTTTTAATTGTTAAAGAAGCTCCACTCTCACTAGCGGTACAACTTGAGAAAAAGTTTTCCACACCATCCACCGAGACCGATGTTGCACAAGTTATTGATGAATCAGAGCAAGAAGAGGTACTAGCTCCATTATTATAACATACTACATTATTTTTTCCTGTTAGATTAAATGCGCTATCTCCACCAGCCTTGCTCCAGTTAATTTCTAGAGCACAACTTCCGCCATCGAATTTAGAAACAACTGAATTATCACTTATGGTATAGACGTTTGTTGAACTAATGGTTTTTGCTACACCATCACACTTTAAGCTTCCTAAACTATATGTTCCAACTATATTATCACAAGTAATTACCGTTGAAGAAGTTGTCTCACTTGGTAAACAAGCAGAAAGACTTATTAAAGCCAAAAACAAAATTAAAGACTTTATGAACATGAAAATACCCCCTTACCTATGACTTATCGGATCGAAACCAGGAAAAATAAAAAATCTTTTATTTTATTGAAAAGTTTCTTCTATTTTTGTTTCAATATGAAACACAGCTTTACCAAGAGCTTGTTATACCAATTACTTCTTTAGCTCAAAAATACGATTTAGGTACTAGGCATTTTATTTAAATTATGAAGAATGTATTTGGCTAAAATTTCTAGAATTTTCATGAAAAAATGAACATTTTTCCACCTATACTTTTTTAGATTTGAGGCCTTTTTTCATGCTTCAAATTAAGTGAAACAGTCTTTTTAGCCAAAATTATATTTTCCACTAAAACTTTAGTATCCAAAATGAACAAAAGGAGTTTTTATGAAAAAGAGTTTTATAATATTTAGCGTTTTGATTGGCCTTAATGCATTTGCTGACCAATACCACATTGGACAAGATTTGTTTGGATTTAAAATTCTTCGAACAAAAAATATAAACCTAAGTAGTAAGCTAAGTTGTGAGGATGTTAATCAAAGATTGCATGAAGCTCTTTTAGCTTTTCGACAAAATAACAATGTACAAACTGTTCAACTCAGTGACTGCAATGAGATTGGTAAAAACATAGGTTTTGGTGAAAGCACATTTCATCAAAGTTTAAGTATTAGCTATCAAGTTGAAAAAATTCTTGGAAACATATAGCTAAGCCCCATTTACTCTAAGGTAGGATTTAGTAAAGTTTCCAACAAAGGGCTGAATCCTACTTTTAACATAGTTTGGTATATCAAATATCTACGCAATATCCTGGGCTAGAAAGGAAAGTACAGGTTTATCGAGCCTATGAAAATTCTTAACTCTTCTGCGAGTTCTGGAAATAACTCTCTTGGGAAATCAATGCTAGAGTTTCTAGTCTGTTCAAGAATCACTTCCTAATACTGTATTTTTCCACTCTCAAGCTCTGAACAATTAAAAAATAAAAAAGCTGACGTATTAGGCCAGCTCTTTAAACATCAAGATGTATGTCAAACTTACTCGTCGCCGAAAAGTTCTGCTTTAGATTTTGTAGTTCCGTGGTTACGGATTTTTGCTTTACGCTTTTTACCCGCTTTTGCGTCTTTAGCTTTACGGATGCCTTTTACAATTTTAGTAGGTGATGCCATATCCAAACTCCCAAATTTTTAATCGAAACGGAAAATTATTAGAAAAAGAGACTGAAGTCAAGGCTGTGCATGGAATCAGCAGTTTTACTCACTGCATTTTGAAAAGCGTAATGAATTCCAAGCCTTGGACCACGCCAACTGAAACCACCTGTGTAATAATTTCTCGATTCATCCTTGTTGCCAAGGTAACCAAAGCGCCAGAAAGCACTCTCTGTTGCTTTCAACTCCAACCCAAATCCGTAGTTCCAATGAGTGTTGCTACTTAAGACTTTGTTGGTATCTAATAAATAGCGAAGTCTTTCTCCTAATCGGTAGACTAAACCAAGTGTCATTAGGGAATTTTGACGATCCTCTTTACCTGTAAACACATTTTCAAACAAAGCTCCGAAGCTCCACTGATCATTTTTGTTATATAAAAAGCCTAAATCCAAATTGTAGTCCACTTTTTCTGTTTCTAGCTCCAGGTCCCTTAAAATTTGTTTGGTAAAACTTGCTCCCACTGCAAAACCTTTTTTTCGATATTTAGCCCCAGATATCTCCCACTTCGATTTTGATAAACGCCTAGAATCACTTGAAATCTCTTCTTTTTGGTATGCCAATCCTCCTTTTATATATGACTCTCTACCGGCATCCACTGCATAAACGCCCCAATCTTTATACTCTGTTGAGTCACGCTCCTCTTGAATTAAATGTAGGGATAAGTAATTTGTTTGGGCGTTAGCAATTGCCGCGGGGTTAAAATAAGCCGCTTCCATGGCGTCATTGCTGGCTACACCAGCTCCACCAATTGATGACGCAATGGGCCCACGCCCTCGTTGCCCAAACGCCAAAACTTCTATACACGTGAGTACAATTAAGTAAAATGGAAGAATACGAATTTGAACCAATGAACGAAAAAACTTGAGTTGCGACATATGCTGAAACCTTTGTACCTATTCTTAATCCTCGTAGTGATCTCAAATCCTCTCTTGGCTGCTAAGCCAGATTTGATCTACGACCAGGACTTAAAATATAAAGTAAAAGTCTATAAAGTGCAAAAAGGCGATGGCCTGATTGCCATTCTTAATCGCCACGGTGTATCTAACGACTTGGCCAACAAAAGCTTAGGAACAAATCCTTTTGATGAAGACTTTCGCTTTATCAAGGGCAACAAATATATGCTTAAATCAGCAATCACTAAGGACAAGGAAAAACAGTTTAAGTTTTATTGTCCATACACTAAAAACATTTATGTGCTTAAAACAAATGGCGAAAAAGTGATTTGGGAAACACAAAAATCAAACCTTGATGTTGAAGTTGCCTATTTTGAAGGAAAAATTGATGGCTCTATTTTAGCAAGTATTAGCCATCTTTTAGATGATGAATTGGCTGCCTACCGTTTTATGGATGCCTATCAGATGGACTATAAACTTCGTAGACAATTACAACGAAATGCAAAGTTCTCCCTACATATTGAGAAACAGTTCGATGAGGGGCAGTTCATCAGATATGGGGAAATTTTAAATACTTCTCTAGAAATCGCTGGAAAAACGGACGAAAGAAATTTCATCCGTTTCCCTGGTGGCGGCGCCTTCGTTGCCAAAGAAGACACTCATGGTGACCGAGCATTTTACTCACCAGTTGATTACATTAAAATTTCAAGCATGTTTAAACCGAGAAGGTTTCATCCAATTCGTAAACGCCGTATTGCTCACTTAGGTATTGATTTCGCTTTGCCTCAAGGCGCACCTATCTATGCCCCTGCAAAAGGAAAAGTGGTTAAAAAAGGTAGAACCCGTGGGGCTGGTAATTATGTAGTGATTGAACATGCAAATAGCTACAAATCTTACTACAACCATATGTATAAAATTGATGAAAGCATTCGGGTTGGTATGAATATCAAGCCTGGAGATATCGTTGGACAAATTGGCTGTACTGGCTATTGCACAATGAGCCACTTGCATTTTGCAGTAAAAAAGCGCGGCCGCTTTGTGGACCCCGCCCCTTTGGTTCGCTCTTACCCCTTCAGGCATCGCGAACTATTTGAACATCGTAGCATTCATTAAAAACAATAAGTCAGATAATTTGCATTGTTTGACTTATCTTTATTGTATGCACCATAGTTAATTTCATACTTCTCAGTATCAGCCCCACTACTTACAAACGGGTCTCCATAGCAACCATAGTGTCGAGCCATTTCAGAAGACACATTTAAATAATCAGCATGAACCATACAAGATTGGTCTTTGTTAAAAAGCCATTTCGAATCGTAACGAAAGCTACCATCAATAACTCTTACCAAGGCCCTTTGCTGTAAACTTAGTTCACCAATGGATTTATTAGCAGCAAAGTCTTGAAGGATTAAAGGTTTCCAGCCACCATCGGTATTACAATTTGAATCAGAAATATCTTGATCTGTAGGTCTAATGATTTTTATTTCTCTACAAGTTGTAAACTTACCATCAATCTCTTTGTTCACACCACTGATAATTCGAGCATCGTATTCAGATACATTTTTTACTTTATAAGGATTATCATTCTTGAAACCTACCAATAAGTACCTTCCATAGGCTCCTGAAATTGTGTCCTCACCCATTTCTTCTGGGGTCCTTAATTTCGCGTCTGGATTATTGCCTGTGTTGGTGTAGTTAATCCCCACCGCAAGAACCCCTCCGTTTAAATCCTGAATAACTTTGTCTAGTAAATAAGAGTTTCCTACATCTCTCATATCAATCTGCCCAGAGAAGTCCAAACCATAAACCGGCCTCTCATCGGTTTGTTCTTTGATCAAATCGATAACCTCATTATCTTCAAAGCTCCATTCTGAATAAACATCGCTCATCAGAAGACTGCTATAGGGATTGGTCAGTACAGAATTAGAAGAGATGGTAAATAAACTCATCATCAATTGCGCATCAGCTAATCGCGTGTTGGCATCCATTGCCTTTTCAATTTCATCTGCAAGAACAAAGCTTTTTGGTCGTAAAACCCGTTCAGACTCAACCGCCTCCAAAAATTCTTCAGCTAAAGAAACTCCACCAATGCCGTACCTTGAATCAGAAACCATTCTAAAATTAAAATACTCTTCTCGGTATTCGTATTTCGTTCCATTGTTACTTTCGTTGTCATCTGGTAAGCCGTGACATGACATAAAGGCAAAAAAATCACCTTCTACATTTACTGGGAAAGGGTATTCATTTTTAGCTGAGCTCTTAAGTAAGCTACCTGTAATCCCTGTTTCCCCACAGTTTTGGTAAGCTAACAAAATGGATAGAGTAGATAGGCCTAAAATCGTTTTCATTACTTTGTTTCTCATACTGGACTTATCGGGTTTTGAGACGTTTCACTTTAGAACAGAAACAGAAAAAATATGGAACCGAGAAGACCTCTTAAGTAGTTGTTTTTGCTTCCTTTTTTGAACAAGACATTGTCTTTCTCAAAATTTCCTTAAACGCTCGGGCTTTCCAGGTCTATGAATATAATTTTCCCACAACTTCACTGTCAGTAAGCAATGAGCTTTGTTACCTTGCCAAAATGCCATTTAAAGGCTTAAATAAGCGCATGAAAAAGCCCAGAAAAGCACTTATTCCCGCAGCAGGATTAGGCACTCGTTTCCTTCCAATCACTCAGAGTATCCCGAAAGAAATGCTTCCTTTGGTGGATAGACCCATTTTACTATATATCATCGAAGAAGCTATTGATGCTGGCCTCGAAGATATCATCATTATTCAAGGTCGTAACAAAGAAGAGATTATAAACTTCTTTGATAGTAATTATGAGCTTGAGGACCGCCTTGAAAAATCAGGTAAAATGCAAGAGCTTAAAATTTTGCAAAAGATCAGAAACAAAGCAAACATCATAAGCATTCGTCAACAAGAAGCAAAAGGCCTTGGCCATGCAGTTCACATGGGAAAACCTGTAATTGGTGATGAAGCATTTTGCGTTCTTTTGGGGGATGAGTTAATGATCGGCTCTCCAAACCCCACCAAAGAATTGGTGGATCACTATGATCAGCACCAGAAACCGGTGGTAAGTTTGATGGAGGTTCCAGAAGATCAAGTTCATCTGTATGGAATTGCAGAATTTCAAGAGCGCTTGGATGATTTAACTGTTAGAATCGATAGAATGGTTGAAAAACCAGAACCTGGAGAAGTAAAAAGTAACCTAGCTTTGCCAGGTAGATATTTATTCGAAAATGACATTTTTGAATTAATTGAGAACACCAAGCCGGGAAGAAATGGTGAGGTTCAACTAACCGATGCAATGCAGGCACTTTGTAAAAAGACAGATTTGTATGGGCGATCGATCCAATGCACTAGACACGATACAGGAAATAAATTGGGCTACCTAAAAGCATGTGTTTATGTTGCACTGGAACACCCTGAAGTTGGTGACGACTTTAGAGCATTCTTAAAAAACTTAGAGGTTTAAATGAAATATATCTTAGTATTAATTTTAGCATTTCCTTCTTTTGGCTTTGCCTATATCCCTAAAACTATAACTGTTTTAAAGAATATTGCCGAAACCAGAACAGACTCTCCTTTACGAATTAAAAAGGAGATTATCTTCCAAACTGAAAGTGATAAATACCTCGTCAAAGAGACTTGGTACATCAAGGATAGCGAAAATTTTTACGTGATCGCTTCTGGCCCTGGCTTTAAATTTGAAGCCCTTCATCAAAATGGACAAAGATACCGTCGTAACAAAGAAGGCCAACTTCTTAAATCACAAGATGACGTAAATTTTTATATGCCTCTTTTTGTAAGTAATGATGCAAATGTAATAGGCAACTACCTAGTTCGTTCTAATATCTTGTTACCATCAGTTCTTCAAAAACCAAAAGCCTTCCATAAGATGGAGGAAATCAAATACTCGCCAGAAGAAAGAATTCGCCTTACAAGAAAAGATGGCGTGGTTCATTTTGGTCTTGGTGAACCAAGCCCTGTTCAGGCAAGTACTCCAAAGGCCCAAGCTTGGATCTTACAAAATGACTTTTATGTAAGTAAATTAAGGCAGTCGGATTTCACCATTGAAGCTAGAGACTTTAAAAAATATGCCAGGAGTATTTCCTACCCTGAAAAAATGCTTTTGAAATGGGACCTGTTTAACATCGAAATGCAAACCTTGGATATTGACCGTATTAGCGTTGGAAAAAACACCAAGGAAAAGTTTGAAGTTGAAAACCTTAGTAACCAATCTGATAGCCAAGCTTTAACGGAAAATCCAACCATTGATTCCGTTAGAAAGTTTTATCTGAAATTTCGTTAATGAATGCATTTAAAGTTGCCGTAGACGCACCAATTCCTCAAGTTTTAAGCTACCTTCCTCCCGAGGCAGGAGAAACTTTTTTTGATCTTAAAAGAGGTTCAAAGGTCAAAGTCCCTCTCGGAAGAGGAAATAGAAAAGTAGATGGCATCATATTAGGAGAAGAAGCTCAAGTTGAGGGTGTAAAATACAAATACATTGCTGAAATTGACCCAGAAATCCCAGAACTTCCAGAAAATTATATAAAATGGGCGGAATGGGTTGCTTCCTATTACCATTATCCAATTGGTCAGGTATTTTCTAATTTTTCTCCGCCTTTGAAAAAAGGGGGGAGAAAAACAAAAAAGAAATCCCCTATCCCAGAGGTAGACCTTGTTCAACCTCACCCTCTGAATGAAGTTCAGCAGAAAATTATTGATGATATTGGAGCCTGTGAAGGCTTTGCTGCCCACCTTTTATTTGGTGTGACCGGCTCTGGGAAAACAGAGGTCTATTTAGAGGAGTTTCAAAAAACCATCGAAGCCGGAAAACAGGCTTTATTCCTCCTTCCTGAAATCAGCTTAACCCCACAACTATTACGCCGGTTCACTGAAAGGTTTGGCGATAAATTGGCGGTTATTCATTCACAGTTAACGGATCGAGAAAAGACCAATCAGTGGTGGAGTATGATAGATGGTCAGAAACAAATTTTAGTTGGTGCAAGAAGTGCACTCTTCTGTCCAATCCCCAATTTAGGTTTAATTGTTGTAGATGAAGAGCATGAAAGCTCCTATAAACAAGAAGAAAAATTGAAGTATAATGCAAGAGACGCCGCCGTTTATCTGGCAAAGCTCAATAATATTCCCGTCATTTTAGGCTCAGCAACTCCTAGCTTGGAAACCTGGCAAAATGCCATCGCTGGAAGATATAAACTTCATAAAATGACCAAGCGAATTAGTGAACGTCCTCTGCCCGAAGTTAGAATCATTGACTTAAGAGAAGAACAAATTGCCAAAAAAGATAGCCCTGACGACCTGCCCTTTTGGATGTCCAAAGAATTACACTTTGAATTATCCGAAAGACTAGAGAAGCGAGAACAATCCGCTTTATTTTTAAATCGCCGAGGCATTTCACAAAGTGTAATTTGCGATAACTGTGGTGAATCCAGAGAATGTCCAAATTGTGCAATCGGTTTAAGCTTGCACGCTAAAAGCCACTTGCTATGTCACTACTGTGACTATCATGAACAACTTCACGATGTCTGTAAATCTTGTGGCGAAGGGGAAATGATTCCTTTGGGTTTGGGTACCGAAAAAATGGAAGAAGATCTTAAAAAGCTTTTTCCAAAGGCTCGCTTAGCAAGAGCTGACCGCGATGAAATTACCAACCGCGAAGATATGGAGCTATTGATTGAAAATATCGAAAATCATGAAGTAGATATTTTAATCGGCACCCAAATGATTGCCAAAGGACTGGATTTTCCCAATCTTAGTTTGGTAAGTTTGGTGCTAGCTGATATAGGTTTTAATATTCCTGATTTCAGAAGCGCTGAAAGAAGCTTTCAACTAATTACACAAGTGAGCGGTAGAGCTGGTCGTCACGAAATTCCTGGATTGGTATTATTGCAAACTTACAATCCAGATCATAGTTCGGTACAGTTTGCTAAAACTGCAGACTTTGAAGGTTTCGCAGCCGATGAGCTTGAGCTAAGGAAGGAACTTAGGTACCCGCCTTTTGGTAAAATTGCTAGTATCCGTTTGCAAGGCTTGGATTTGTACAAAGTTGAGAATGCTGCCAAGGAGTTGGCTGCAAGAGCTGAGTACCTACAAGAAAATTTCAATGACTTTTCTAAGATTCAAGTCCTTGGGCCAAGCCCAGCACCTCTCTTTAAATTACGATCAAAATTTCGTTATCATATTCTAATCAAAGCGCCTTCAGCAAATTTGATTCAGCACTTTTGCAACAACTTATTGAAAAAGCAAGACTGGCTTCCTTCTGGAGTACAACTCCTAACTGATATTGAT
>JAYZXX010000284.1:0-4454 GCA_036140815.1 Bdellovibrionota bacterium
TTAAGCATGATGGAAGATTTCCATTGCTACCGAGCTATCAAGCTCTAGAAAAGGTAAATGAGTTTTTTAGAATAATTAGCTCTAGGCAAAATCGGTCTAGCTATAATTTTGTAAAAGAACGAATCAAACGAGCAAATACTTTCTTTAACAGTATTTCAACAATGAATCTTTCTTCTCAGAAATATATTTTTGAAGATTTAAGAGAATCTTTGAAATTGAAGGCGGATACGAGTCTAAGAGAGATTGCAAGAGTAGTTAAAAGGGGCTTGCGAGATGGAAGTTCAGTTTGGCAAACTTTACTTGAGGTGGAAGACCGTCTCTATTCTAAAATGGAAAAGGATTTAGTTCGTAAAATTTCTAATGGTCCCCATCGAGCCTATGACGACTATCGTGCGAGAATTCTCAGGGATGGAGTTAATACTAGTTTTAAAAGTGAGTTTGAGGCAATCGTTAGGAAGCTTGATCTTGCTTTAAGAACGGCAAAGAATGTTGAAGAGGCCTTGAAAGCAGAACCGAAACTGGCGCTTATGCATCGAGGGGCTATTGAAAGAATTGAGACAATCATTGAAAATGGACAATATCCATATCGTAGAGTTTTGGATGAAGTAGCCAGAGTTACCGAGTTCTTCGATATGGTGGAGCGTTCTTATGGCCCTCAAAAATCCAATCCATTGCATTATGCTAAACGCTATGAATATTACCTTCACTCCGTTTTTGGTTGGGCCCCTGATCATATTACCATTTTGTCATCATCCCATCTAAAAACCTATGACCTATTAAGTATAAGTAGTGCACCTATTGGGTTTGCAGGTGTAGCCACAGAAAGCCTATGGGTAGACTCCTATTTGCAGTCGCCTAATGAATTCCTTCTTCACGATGCCGCTAATCACGAGAGAAGACGTTTTCAATTCACCAGAAATTACTTTTTTCGCTTAGGCTTAAAAGAAAGTGATTTTGCGAAGATGTATCACAATATTGATGCTTTTCTGCAAAAGGAGATGTTACCTCTGATTCGACGAATTGATCGATTTGCATCAGCCAAGATTAATTTTACGAACAGAGAAAAATTTCTTGAAGACTTTTTAAGCCTTCTTCCTGGGCCGCAATACTTCCAGGAAGAGATAGAAGAGTTAAAAACAAAACTTGCCTCGGAAAGCATTTTACAAGGTTTGAACGATGAGATGCGCATCAAAATCAATCGCAAGAAAACTCTATATGATATGATTTTATTTGAGGTGGTTCATGAAGATGCTCTGCCACCAGCAAAATTTGCTATTTTTGAAAGTTTAATGCGACCCCCCAATTTACCCATGCCCAGAGATTTCATTGATATAGATGGCAAAGTGGCACATCACACAATGGAACCTGCAGGAACCACGATGGCTTACATTTTGGAAAAGTTAAACGGTAGTTTTTATGACACTCCTAAGAAAAGAATGTTGGCAGTGTCTTCTGATGAATACCGAACACCAAAAGCAATTATTAAAGCCACGGCTGAGATCGTTAATTTTTTCGGTGGCTATGAGGGATTGAAGCCAGAGCAAGTTCTTCAGCAACTCGTTTTTTTAACTCTGACCGAGGAAGGCTTTCTAACTTATCTAACAGAAGAGTTTCAAAGAGATCTACACCCCATTCAGAGGAATTTATTGAGAAGTTTAAAGTTTGCTGAGGGATTAGAGGTTTTATCCTTGGTCGGTGAATTCAGAGTGGACAAAGAGTTTAAAAATTATATGAAAGCCTTGCGTGAAAGAATTGTAATGGCACAGGATTTAGAAAATGGCTCTTCAGATAAAGAAGTTACCAAGGTTCTGACCAAGTTCTCAGCGCAAGAAAAAAGCTTACGCTTTGGCTTTGAGCAAACAAAAGACTATTACTTCAAACTTGGACAAGATTTAAACGAGAGAACTTATCATAGAATAAAGGCCCAGCAATCTGCCACGGATGTACACGCATCTCAGAGTATAAAGGAATTAGAAACTGAAATTAAAAAGAAGGAATTATTAAAGGACAAACTTAGAGCATCTTTGAGTAAGGAAGTGTCTTCTGAACAGTTTGAGTCCTTAGAAAAACTTAGCTTTGAAACGGAACATTTACGAAGCTTAATTATAAAACGAAGAAGAATAAATTTGGCCGAAGATTTTGTTAAGAAATCAAAAGTGCTTTGGGAAAAAACCTCGTCTGAAAACATTCCAAGAGAAGTTTTGATTTCTCGTCTTGCAAAAAGATTTCATGATGAATCCTGGCGTCCAAACTTTCAATCGGTATATGGCTCAAAGGCTCAATATCGAGATGTTCCTGTAGAGGCCTTCAATGATAAAGAAACGGATTTTCAGGCTAGAGCTAGGTATGAAAAGGCTGATTTTATTGGTTTAAGGATCAATGCGGATGGGAAGTTTCAGCAAAATATCAATTTAGCTTCTGAAAAATTAATCCCAGAATTATTCTCTGCCTTAAATGAGAGAGTTGCCAGTAGGTATGTAGATTTGATCATTGAGGCTCATGTTGCAGGTGAGGATTTAAGCTTAGATTTAATCGAGTCAATGGCGGTAAAGGTTCATGATATTTTTATGGATAATAATGTATCAAAGCTTAGCTCCGCTTTAAAAAAGCTTGGACATCCAGAAATTTCAGACTTTAGAGAAATAATGTTTTTGGTGGAAAATTTAAACTATACAGATTGGGAGAAATTGAACATTGATGAAGTGAAGGCTTTGAAGCAGTTTAGACCGAAGAATAAACTGACGGAAAGGGAAGTTAGTAACGACAAATCTATGATTGTTCGTGTAATGGATCAAATGTTTGAAAGCACCTATGGAATCGAATTGAGTCGTTCTGCAATGCAGGAATGGTCTAGTTTAGATTTTACGAAAGTGGATATTGATTTCACGGCACAAAAGCTTGCAGAAAGAATGCACACTAGTTGGAAGGAGAACTATAATCTACAGTTTGGTTCTGAACCAAGATACCGCTCTATTCCAATGAACTATTTCGTTGATACATCACCAGAGGAGCTATTAGATGCCCTAGATAGCCGTGCCTACAAAGGCTTGATAATGGATCCTGTTAAAGGCTTATCTCAGAATATCAATCAAAGTGCATCAGAGATAGTTCCAGAGCTCTTTTATGAATTAGCTGTTAAGTCCGCAAAGACTTATATTAGGTTGATTGAGAGCTATCGTTCGACCAATGTTGGGCTTACTGAAGCATTGGTTAGAAACTTGTCTGAACAAATCCATGAGCTTTGGATTGATTCTAACAAATGGCAAATTGCTCCTACTTTAAAACGATTTAATTATGACGTTGAAAAGATGAGTTCGAATGACATTAGAAATTTTATTCTTAATTTAGAAAAGAGTCAGTGGCTTCAATTGAATTCAGGAGAAATTGAAAAGCTCTATCAGTTTAAAAGTACTAATGATCTTAGCTGGGATGAGCATAGAAAAAACTATGATATGCTTCGTGTTACTATTTCTGTACTTGCTGAAGAGAGTGGCTTTTTAAGCTGTAATCACTCTGCAAAAAAATAAAACGGTTTTCATGTGAAAACCGTTTCTTCTTAGTGCAGATACTCTGAGGCTTTTACAAAGGAGTTACGAAGTTTGCTCCATGCTTCTGAGATACCTCTTTTCATCTCATCTGAGGCCATATCTGCCTTGTGGCTAATTCGGTCTACTTTTTTGGAGACCAGATCAAATTGATCTTCCACTGCTCGTACTTGTGTTTCAAATGACTCCTGAGCTTTAATTTTACTAATCTTTGCTTTCTCTTTTAGAGCAGAGATTTCTTGATTCATTCGTTCCAAATCTTTTGCATTCGGAGTGCTTAAATTTGTTTGTTTCATAAATTATACTCCTTTCTTAAGTGTTTTTGTTAAATTACGTTTTCATTTGTTTTGTTGGTTGGGTCCCTTCCCCCGCGGGAAGGGTCCATGCGAGGATCTTCTTCCTTGGAGATCCAGATACTGTGATCGCTCTCATAGCGTTTGAAATTACGAACCACATCTGTTTGTATGGCCTTATCCAAATCCTCGAATAAGGTCTCAGATCTCTTTTCCTGCTCTTTCTCTGTTTTGAATGGAAAGAGCTTAGTAAGAAGATTCCACGCATTTAAATAATTCCAACAAAAAGGAAAAACCCAATACATAAAATCCCCCTTTGTTAATTCATTAATTTTAACTATCTAAATGTGACTTTAGCATCCATTTCATTTCTTCATGCTTTTTGGATAAACCACCCAGCAAGTCTTCTGTCGCAGGGTCATCACCATTTTTTTCTAAACTCTTCAAGATTAGCTTGATTTGTTCATCAATAGTTTCATGGTCATTCACCAAATCGGATATCATCATTGAGGTTCTAGGTGAAGAGTCGTGTTAGTTGTCTAGCATACTCTTTTTTTAAAAATCAGGTAGTTTAACATTAGGAAACGCGTCTAATTGTCGGATAAGCTCGGCGCCA
>JAYZXX010000285.1:0-10843 GCA_036140815.1 Bdellovibrionota bacterium
ATCGCTTTTAGAGTTTTTAATTTCTTTGCCAGTAGCTTAACCTCAGCTTTGAATTGAATGAATTTATGATCTGACTCTCCCAATATAGCTAAGTCAGCCACCAGTTCACCTAGAGCTTTATCAACTAGCTTAATAATTTTATTTCGTGAAGAGGTCATGCTTCTTAGCATGACCCTCTCATCTACACCAGGGTGACCATCTTTATCTCCGCCAACCCATGATCTAAAATATACCGGAGCATTTACTCGATCAAACTGCGCGGCCACTTTTATATTCTGTTCTTTTAGAAGACAAGAATATATGTATTCTGCTTCATCGATCACCTCTGGCTTCTTAGGCTTTGTAATTGGCACCTTTAACATCATTCGAATGCAGGTATAAACGTGTTCTTTATGTAGATCTTCCCCTTTCAAATAGGCCAGTAATGCATCATACATTCTATCCGTAATCTCTAAAGTGGATTTGGAACGAGACTCTGTGGGGTGAGCTGTTAGTACAAAAAAGAATTTTTGACCTTCAAAGTTTTTCGGTAATCGAAAATCTTCACCACGATCGAGTCGATAACTTCGATATGCATTTTCACAAGTGTTTATTATTTCAAGAGCACAGGCAAAACTGTGAGCCAATTGCACTCTCATACTTTCATCTTGCTTCTTTAACAAGCTATAAACTTTTTCATGAACTTGTGAAATATCTCCTTTGGGCTTTTTTTCTTCGAGGCGGTAAAGTTCTCGAATTTTATCAGCCATATTAAAACATTTCTTTCCATATTCTTCGCGAATGGCATCGCCAAGAAGGTTCATCATTTCTTTTCCGAGTAAAACTAATTGAGAAGGTAATTTTTTTGTCATGACTTAGCTTAGCAAGAATTAGCTTGGCTTGCAGTGCTATTTTCCTTATTTGCTAAGGCTTTAAGCCAAGAATGGATTTCAAATTTTTTTAGAATTCCTGGAAAGACCAATATTCTTGAAGAAACTGAAAGTTTAAGTCACTTGCTGAAAAGCCAGTCAACAAACAAAAAAATATTTGAACGCCTTATTTAACTTTTGCCGGGATTCCAACGACAGTTTGGCCACGTGCAACATCCTTCAAAACTACAGAATTGGCACCTACGTGCACGTCATCCTCTAGAGTGATCGGCCCTAAAACTTTGGCACCAGTACCCACTAGAACTCGATCTTTCAAAGTTGGGTGACGTTTTTTTTGTTGAAAGTCCATTCCACCGAGAGTGACTCCATGAAAAATTATGCAATCATCACCAATGATGGAGGTCTCTCCAATCACTACCCCCATTCCGTGGTCAATGACCAATCTTTTACCTATTTGAGCTCCCGGATGAATCTCGATCCCTGTAATCAATCGACCGATCTCAGAAAACAAGCGCGCTAAAAAGAAAAAATTGGATCGATAGAAGCCATTGGCAATACGGTAACAGAAGATCGCCTTGGGGCCAGGGTACAACAAGGCCACTTCTAAAATTGATTTGGCGGCTGGGTCATACTTCATATAGGCTTGTAAAAAATCAATCATAGTTTTCCTGCTGATAAAAATACTCTCGCTGGCGCAGCGCCCAAGATTCTTTGGAAGGGTAATCTACTGAAGAGTATTTTTCAAAGAATGCCTTGAGGTTTTTGGACCTTTCCCTCCTAACTGGAGCATAGGCCACCGCCTCCTTATCCTTTGTTTTCACTTGCATGATCAAGTTTTGGTCTTCCATCCAAATCAAATGACGCAAAAGCTCTTCTGGAGATACATCAAATTCTCTAACAATCCTAGAAAAACTTAAAGATTGCGCCTCGGAGCGCTCATTTTGTAAATGAATTCTCTGTAAAAGATCAATTAGAAGATATGGATGGTAGCTCTCACCCACATCCCAGGTTCCCCCATCAAATTTATAGTGAACCCAAACACAAACCTCTGCACCAAATAAAACAAGAGCCCAAGCCACATAAAGCCACAATAAAAATACAGGTAAAACTGCTAAACTACCATAAAAGCTATTTCCGAGGGCAACAGCTGCATAATAACTATAAAGCTGTTTTGCTATCTCAAAAACAAATGCCGTCGAATAGCCCACACTGAAGGCGGATCTTTTTTTTACTTTAAAATTAGGAATAAGCCAATAAAGACTAGAAAAAGCCAAACCAGAAAAAACAACTGGTAAAATTGTTCCAGAAATAAAAGCAAACAAACTACTGAGAGCATCAAATCGAATCATTGTCATCAGCTTGGTACTTAAATAAAAAGAGGTACCTAGAAGGATTGGGGCTAAAGTAATCATTCCCCAATATAATATCCCCTTCTTAAACAGAGACCTAGGGCGATGAATTCCCCAAATTCGATTTAAGGTATTTTCTATTTTTGAAATGGTTAAAATGGAAGTAACTGAAAAAGCGATTAAACCAAAAACCCCCATGGTTTTTGCTGAAACGTTTTCTTTTATCTGCGCCAGGTACTCATTTAAGCTTTCGGCAAATGAAGGAGCTATATTGTTGATAATATAGGTTTCCATCAAACTTTCTATTTTGTCGAAACCACCAAGCGCAGAAAAACTAAAATAGGCCAATGCCAACATAGGAATTATTGCTAATACAGATGAAAAACTTAGAGCAGCTGCTTGTGACAAAATCTCATTGCGCTGATTTCTTCTGCGCATATACCGTAAGAATCTCATCATCTGCTTAGAAGTCAATCGGATGATCCTTTGCAGCTTTTTCACAGTACTTTATCACATAGTCTTTATACAAACTTGCAAGCCGTTTGGTAATCTCCCCGCCGCCTTCTTGAAAATTTTGTTTTCCAATCTTTAAAACCGGCATAACTTCTTTAGTACTAGAACTAACAAAAACTTCGTCGGCTTGTAAAAGCTCCTCGATACTGAAGGCTTTCTTTTGCAGTTTTATTTGATTACTTTCACAAAGTTCCAAAATTATCTTTCGGGTGATCCCCTGTAAAATATCAAAATCATCCGGTTGAGTATAAACTGTTTTATCTTTTACCATAAAAACATTAAAGGTTGAGCCCTCAGCCACCAAGCCTTCTTTAGTTAACAGAATACAATCGTCATACTGCCCTTCTGTTTCAAGGAGCCCTAAAATATTATTTAAATAATTTCCAGACTTAATGTTTGGGTCCATTGCCTTCTTATTGTTTCTAAGTGTTTCAGCAACTCCTAAGGAAATACCTTTTTCATAATACTTAGGCTCCCAGTTTTTCAACTTATGAAGATACATCACATAATTAGCAGCACTTGTATTTTTAGGTTTAATGCTCACTTGTTGAAATGCACAGTTACCTCTCGATACCTGTAATCGAATGTACACATCCTCTTCACCACCCTCTTTTGCCAGGGCATACATTTCCTCAATGATCTTTTGATCACTTTTTCCTAAATCCAAATTGATTGCTTCTGCAGACCTGCGAAGCCTTGCGATATGCTCTTCAATGGTGAAGAAAACTTTTCCATAAGATCTTGTTACTTCATAAATCGCATCACCAAACAAAAAACCTCTATCATAGACAGAGATCTTGGCTTCTTCCGGTTTACTAATTACTGAGTTTACAGATACTAATTCTTGCATTTTTACTTCCTACATAGAAATTTCTCAAAACGAGAGTCGGTAACAACTAGATTTGAAAAATAGAGAGTTTCTGAATCTACAGCAACAAAAATAAAAGTTCCTGCCAATAAACTCATATGTCTTCCACCTCTAGCACTAACCAAAATCCCACCTTTTTTCTGACTCTCAATGAAAAATTTTGTGATGTCTCGAAACTCATTACATCCACCACCCAAAATTTCATTACCAATTTTTAATTTTTTTACATTGGACAAGTGGAAAACTCGAAAAGCCTTAGATGTTCCACCATCTCCAATATTTAGAGGTGAAAGCTGTATGTCTAAATAAAAACTTCCAAATTTCGTTTCATTTAAGTAATCTTTAAGATCTAATAAATTTCCTGAACTCCCTAGATTAATGGCATAATTATATCCTGCTAAGGATCCCGGAGTTTTTTCCTTTAAATAAACCATTGTTTCGAAAACTTTTTTAGGCGCCTCTAATTTGGTCTTTTCCCTATCTAACTTTTCAGAGTATTCATCCACTTTTAATCCCACAGAATACTGCTCTTCTACCATTTCCCATAGGCGTGAAGGCACTTCTGGATTTGTAACTGAAGCCCTCAAATCTGCTTTTGTATACTCGATTACTTCCTCAGTGCCTTCATCGGAAAAAAGGCAAGAGCTTAAAAATAGAGGAAACAAGAGAAATAGCCAGGGCGTATTCCTCATAAAAACCTTTCTTCCATTTCAATGAATGGAATATACCTCGGTGCAATTGCAATGGCTCGTTGAAAAAGCTGTTTAGAATCTTCTCTCAAACCTAATTTTTCATTCACCTTGATCAAACGCTCTAAACTATAGATATCTTGAGGGTCTAGACTATGAAGGTGTACTAAAACCTGTTGGGCGCATTTTAAATTATTATTCTGTAAACATTGATCCGCAACCATACTTAGTCGAAATGGGCTGGAAGACTCTAAAAATAATGGATCTAAAGGAGTACTAAATTCGATTTTTTGACTCTCAAAAAATCGTTTCCAATCTTTTAAAAGTTCATTTTTAGGGTTTAACCTTGCGGCCTCTACCATCAATCGCTTTCCTCGAGACTTATCCTTAGTTTTATAAGCAGTCAATGCTTGAAGAGCTAAAGTCATTGCCCCGTCACCCAGCTCTAAATCTCTAACTACACTGTCGAGAAAATTCCAGCGATCCGCATAAGGGATCAATTCTTCATTTTGTATAAACTTAGGGGTGTAATCGGGATTTTGATTTAATGCTTTGGCGATCAACTCCATAGCATCTAGCTCTTTTCCCGCCTTTTTATATAATAAACCCAATAATACATATAAACTAGGGGCTGCGTCTAACATTTGCCCCACCTCAGACTTAAACTCTCTTAGACGAGTAAAGCTCATTTGCTTATTCGACTTTAAATAAGCAAACAATTCTGAAAGTCCACGGTTTGAATTTAAGTCCTCCAGCCCCACTCTATCTGGAACTAAACGAATTGCCTTATTTACATCACCAGACAAAGACTCTAGATAAGCTAAATTAATGTTGAACATATTGTTATCGGAATAGACTTGAGATTTTTGCATTAAAATCTGGTGAGATTTAGCCGGCGCCCCTTTCAGAAATTCAATTCTACTGCCTAACAATGTTTTATCTAAATCAAACTTTACATCATTTAATTTTTTATAATTTAGCTCAGCACTAAAAACATCGTCCGTCGCCAAATAGCTTTGAACCAACCAAATTAACTCTTTTGTACTCAATTTAAAACCATTCACTTCTAAGCGTGTCGCAGTTTCTTGAAAGGCAAAGTATTTTCCACTTTTATAAAGCTTCTCGAGTTGCTGCCTCGAACTTTCTTCGTCAAAGCTTTCTTGGACTGTAGTCTCAAAACTTTGTGGACGGTTTTTATAAACATAAGCCCCTCCAAACAAAACTGCCAAAACAATGAAACCCGGAAGCAATCGAGTTTTTATAAAAATTCCTGTCGCAGAATTTTCTGTCATACTTTGTAGCTTCCTAGGGCTTACATCGACAATATCAGCAGGTTTTGTTCGATTCTCATAACCAGGATCAGTGGCAAAACTTACACTTCTAACACTTTGTGTGATATCTCTCGTAACCTGCTCATGACGATTGGTTTCTGTTTGTACATCTTTTAAGGTTCCAGAGAATTCCTCTAAATCCCTAACGTATTTCCAAAAACCTCTTGAATTACAAAGCTCATCCAAGGAACTAATTTCACGATTTTCGATACCCATTCTGATTCTATTTTCACTATATGGGCCGGTAATTTTTAGACTAGTCTTCAGAAGCCAGGTTTTAGCTTCTGCCAAATGGACGTTGATAGGCATTTCTAGATTGTTCTGAAAAAAGAAAATACATGGTTTACAAACATATCCATGATCAGAACTAACCGCCTCATCTCCAGTTATCATTTGGCGACTACATACGGCACATTTTGTATTTCGATCCACTTCTTTTAGACCAGAACGATCCAAGCTTTCGATGAGCCCCAGTAAATTAAGTCCCTCACCTATACACAGATAGCATAATGTAGAATCACTCCCATCCAAGTGACTTTCCATTTCTCGATTACATTTTGAACATCTTTCCGCTACCATAATACCCAAACTTTAAAATCTTAAACCTGTCATTAATAGGTTCAAATCATCATTTGTTAAATAAATCCCGGCTCCTATATAAGAGGAAATTCCAGCTCCTTGATCAGCAAGATCCTCACCACCACCTACGAAGTAAATTCCTCGCCATGGCGTCCACCTTACATAGGACCTAACATTCGTTTCTTGAAAATTAAAAATTTCCGTTGTGAGACGAAATTTGTCTTTATAAAAATAGTAATCAAAACCAAGACCACCAGTACTTTCTATGATCCCACCTTTTATTGTAAAGTTAAAAAACTTTTTTGCGTACAAAGCAGTAAATTTAATTTCGTTCTTAAATACATCTGTAACTGTTTCTGTTGAAGATGAGCCACCAGAATCTGTTGTAGTTACTGTAACTTCTTTTTTTCCAGCAGGATCATCCACTATGCCCAGCTCATAATAACGATCTAAGCCGGGTTGAATATGAAAGCTTAGGTAGCTTTTCGCCCCACCAACAGCAGATACATTTGCCGTATGGAAATCGATGGTAGTCCGCATATTACTGCTTGTGCCAATAAACTGGTTTACATTTTTAATAGCTGTATTTAATTCAACCACTGTTTCATCATCATTGATCAAACGCCCGAGAGTACCTTCTCCATCATTGACCTTTTGAGTAATTTCTTCGATATTCTTCATCGAAGTATCTACCCTATCCATCGCTCGAGTCGCCTTGTACCAAGCAACTCGAAAACCATCCTCCGAAGGATCATTAATCAACTCATCTAAAGTAGCCAAAATCCTCTCTGCAGAATCAATGGACTTCCCAAGCTTTTCTTTGTTATCCCCGCTAATGTCTTTTAAGTCCTTAGTGAAACCCTCGATATTTTGAACAATACGTCCAATACTAGTAGATTTATCACCTTCTACGGTGGCGTCCTTTAAAGCATCAGCTACTTCTTCTAGAGAACCTGTTATTTTACCAACACTAGACATTAAGGAGGTTAAAGAGCTACTATCTTGAACATTTAAAAGTTGAGAGCCTGTTTGCAACCTTGGATCTTCAGGATCATCAGTTACTAGCTCAATGTATTTATCTCCTAAAATACCATTGGCGCGTATTTCTACTCGTGAAGTTGTAGTGATAGGAATCTCATCGTCTAATCGAAGCTCTACATAAGCCTTACCATTGCGAAGACGAATGTCTTTAATAACACCAACATTAATCCCGGCCATTTTCACAGAAGAGTTTTTCAAAAGACCGGCTGCATCCTTTAATTCAAACCAAATCGTTTTCGAATCACCTAAATAGCCTGGGTCTTCACTGACTTGCATAGACATAACAGCAATCAACACCAACACAGTGGTGACCAATGCTCCTACTCTAAATTCTGCCGTACTAAAGATGTTCAAGTCTTTTTTACTCCCTTTTCAACGAAGCGCTTTACTAAGTCTATATCGGTATTAAAAAAATCTTCCGCAGTCCCTTTTAATAATACCTTGCCTTTATCCAACATGGCAATTTCATCACCTAAACGAAAGGCTGCATGTAGGTCATGTGTGATAACAATTGAGGTAATTCCGGTCCTTGATCTGTGGGTCGAAAGTATTAAATCATCCACCATTTCAGTCATGATAGGATCTAGTCCAGTGGTAGGCTCATCGTATAAAATGATGTCAGGGTCTAGGGCGATGGCCCGAGCTAAACCAACTCGCTTTCTCATTCCACCAGAAACTTGAGACGGTAATTTGTGAAAATGTTCTTTTCCTAATCCCACTTGATCCAGTTTAGCTGCCGCCAAATCTTTTCGTTCCTTGTAAGATAAATCTTTACGGTATTCATTAATTGGAAACATCACATTTTCTAAGGTACTCATATCATCGAACAAAGCAGCATCTTGAAATAAAACTCCAAAATTACAACGAAAGCTAGAAATTTCCGAGTCTTGTAAATCGGCGATATTCTTTCCTAAAATGCTTATCACTCCTGAACTTGGCCTATAAAGACCTAAAAGATGTTTTAGCAAAACACTTTTTCCAGTACCAGAAAATCCAATGATACAGGCAATATTACCTTTTTCTATATCGAGATTTAAACCCTTTAGAACATAGTTTTCACCGTCGAATGTTTTCTTTAGTTCTTGGATTTCCACAGCTTTCATAGACTCGTCCATCCAAGGTATATTCTAATTAATTTAGTTAAGAAGAAATCCATTACAATGATACTCACCATAGAAATTACCACACCGGCATTGGTTGCATCTCCTACGCCACGAGCTCCACCCTTTGCATTATATCCCTGGTATGTACAAACTGTTCCAAATACAAACCCAAAACAAGCTGCCTTAAAAAGTCCTTCATTGATATGACTTGGATCGATCATATTATTTACTTTATCAATAAAAAGGGCTTCATCTAAACCGAGAAAATGAACTCCTAAAAGATAAGAGCCCAACATTGCTACGGCATCAAAAATAGCAGTTAAAAGGGGCATACAAATTGTGGCCGCAAACACTCTTGGACTCACTAAATATTGCAAAGGACTAATCCCCATAACATCTAAGGCATCAATTTGCTCAGTTACTCGCATTGTCCCCAATCTAGCAGCCATAGCCCCACCAGCCCTAGCGGATACAATCAAACCAGTTAACACCGGTCCTAATTCTCTAAAAATTCCTAAGCCAACAGTAGGCCCCACTAAATTTTCAGCATTAATCAAACTGAAGCCTAAGTAGATCTGAAAAGATAAAACCATTCCCGTAAAAAAGCCGGTTAAGCAAATGATGAAAACAGACTTGTTGCCGATAAATTCCATATGCTTAAAAAATTCAGGCCATCGATAAGGAGCTCTAAACAACCACTGCATACTTTGCTTAGTGAAAATAAAGTAGCCCCCAATATGAGTCAGTGATTGGAAAATAAAATTATCTTGTAGGTTCTTCTCTACCTTCATCTTCCCTATACTGCCTGTTCACTCTTGATGCGATGGAAGTTAAAATTTCGTAAGGAATGGTAGACGCTAAACCTGCCACTTCCTCAACACTTATTATTTTATCAGCTTGTTGGCCAAAGATCACAACTTGTTGCCCCACTTTAACCTGGTCCCTGACCTTAGTCAGATCAACCATACAATAATCCATACAAATATTGCCCACTTGTGGAACACGCTCACCAGCGACTAAAAACGAAATCTTGTTTGACAAACAGCGCTTTAAGCCGTCGGCGTAGCCAATTTGCACAACACCAATCAAAGAGTCTCTTTCTGCTGCCCAGGTAGAGGAATAAGAAACACTTTCCCCTGCTTTAATTTCTTGAAAACTTAGTAAGCAACTTTCTAGTTGCATCACCGGCTTCAACTCACAAGTTACTGGAAAAGACGTCTCTGGACGACAGCCATAAGACGCGATACCGGGACGAATCCATTTAAAAAACTCATCCGTATGAATAGGAGGATCATTTAATAAAGCAGGAGCACTCTTATAAATATGAAGTTGCTTATTTGAAAGACTCGGGAGGGCACGTATTAGGTCTTTAAATTCTTTTAATTGTCGGCTACAAGCTCCATTTACTTCACGATAGGCATTGCCATCCAACATATGTGTAGCTAAACCCTCTACTCGCTCCTCATTTCCACTTAGTTTAGCAGTTAATTGATTTGCCTGGTCGAGGCGAAAACCAAATCGATTCATTCCTGTATTGAACTTTAGATGAAATTTCTTGTCCTTACTTGAATGACGTAGAAAGTGTTCAAGACTTGTAAAGTCCCCAATGATAGGAGTTACAGAATAAGTCTCTAAATCAGCAATACTCTCTTCCCATAAATTTGAGAACAACCAAAGCGGAGTTTTTACACCAGCGGCTCTCAATTGAGACGCTTCTTCTAAGGATATAATTCCAAAGCTATCCACTTCAGACTCACAGGCCTTTGCTACTTGTACAAGCCCATGCCCATAGGCATTGGCCTTGATCATAAAGCAAACTTTTTCAGAATGAGAATGTTTTTTAATTTCGCTCAAATTTGCGCGAAGATTTGATAGATTTATAATAGCGGTGGTACGGCGATGCATTCGATCCTTTTTTGTTTACTTCTTATGGACTTCCTTTTTAGGAACAGGAAGAGGTTCAAAGTCCCGCTTAAAAGCTTCCCCAACATTTGCTAAAGCCACTCGATTTCGAGTACTTTCCTTTACATTGTAGAGAGCATCATCCGCAGCTTTCACCAAACCATCAGCGTCATGCGCATGACTTGGATACTCACTAACCCCAACACTAATTGACACAAAACCCATGGGCTGCTTTTCTCGATTAGCAAAGTTAGTGCTTTCCACTAAACGTCTAAGTTTTTCAGCCTTAATAGCGGCACCCTCTGCATCAGTATGAGGTAAAAGTATGCAAAACTCTTCTCCACCCAAACGTGCAACAATGTCTGTTTTACGGCTGGACTTTTTCATCAATGCAGAGATCTGTTTTAATAACACATCCCCACTTTGGTGTCCATTCTGATCATTGTACTTTTTAAAGTGATCAATATCTAAGTAAATGCATGATAGTGGAAACCTAGTTCTTCTTGATCGATTAATTTCCTCTTCAATTCTTTCGTTGAAAAAACGGCGATTGTACAAAGTCGTTAATGGATCTTTAATCGCCATATCATGAATTCGTC
>JAYZXX010000286.1:0-16247 GCA_036140815.1 Bdellovibrionota bacterium
GCTCCAAAAATTTAATTTTCCATTTAGCTGGAAGCGGAATGATATTTACGGGCAGTGGCAAAACCACACCACGTAGAAACTTACTAAATTTTAACTTCTTCAAATTTATATGAGTCTCTTCAGCTCCAATTACAATAGTAGGTATAATAGGAACCTGATGCTGCAAAGCCATACGAACAAATCCACGTTTAAATGACTGAAGCTGATAAGCATCGGCACTCGGTTTAAAGTTACCGTGCTCCCCCTCTGGAAACAATGTCATTAACTCGCCATCTTTTAAAATTTGATTTCCGTTATCTTTGGTTGCCTCGTAAAAGCCAAGTTTATTCGCGGGAACACTTACTTTATCATTTAAAAACCAAAGGTGATGGGTCATTACCCTTGTAGTTCTTTTTAAAGAACGATTTATTTCATATCCAAGAAGTACGGCGTCAAAACCAGAAAAACCTGAGTGGTTGGGCAATATAATACCAGCTCCTTTTTTAGGAACGTTCTCAATGCCTTCCACTTCCATTCGAAGATATTTTTTTATGATCTCTAAGATAAAATGAGGCATTACTCGATAGATCAACACATCCTTGGGCAGTTCGTTGAGCTTAAAAATCTTTTCTTTGCCTTTTTCGAAAAAATTGATCATTTCTTGAGCCCCTCACTCATTGGTCCATAGAATCTGTAGCTGAGTTTAATGATCTTAAGCAGAACTTTAAATAAAAAAGACTCTATCTAGCCAGCTGCTACTTGAATTTGTAAAAAAGACCAGGGACAATGGGCAGAACTTTAAAGATTTCACTAATAAGAGAGGCTTTCATGGGCACTTACATTTTGGCAATAGATCAGGGTACTACAGGTACTACAGCTTTGTTTGTTGACGAAAAGGGTCAGATTCGCGCAAAAGTGAATCGTGAATTTCCACAACACTTTCCAAAGCCAGGATGGGTAGAACACAACTTAGAAGAAATCTGGAAATCTGTCGAAGAAAGCGTAGGTGATCTTTGCCAAGCCATGATTCGCGATGGCGAAAAAGATATCTTAAGAAAAATTAAGTGCATAGGAATTACTAACCAAAGAGAAACAGTAGGTATCTGGTCGCGAAGCTCTCATAGAGCTTTTAATAACGCTATTGTTTGGCAATGCCGAAGAACCACTGACTTTTGCAAGAAACACAAAAAAGAAGAAAATTGGATTCGTAGAAAAACTGGCTTGGTTTTAGATCCTTATTTTAGTGCTTCAAAAATTCATTGGCTTTTAAAAAATTCTGTTGGTGCAAAACCTGCCATCAGAGCCAAAGATTTAGTTGCAGGAACCATGGATAGTTTTTTAGTTTGGCGACTAACCGACGGTGGAAGTCATGTAACCGATGTGTCTAATGCCTCTCGTACAATGTTAATGGATTTAAAAAACTGTAAATGGGATAAAAAGCTTTTAGATTTTTTTAAGGTACCTGAAGAAATTCTGCCAAGAATTTCTAGTTCCAGTGAAGTGTATGGTTATACTTCAGGCTTAAACTTCCTGCCAGACGGTATTCCCATTTCTGGAATGGCCGGAGATCAACAGGCAGCACTTTTTGGTCAAGCCTGTTTCAAAGTAGGTGAAGCGAAATGTACCTATGGTACTGGAAGCTTTCTATTAATGAATACTGGTAAAGAAATGGTTCGCTCAAAGGCTGGATTATTAACAACTGTAGCTTGGCAGTTAGCCAAAGACAAAGAGCCGACTTACGCCTTAGAGGGAAGTGCATTCATTTGTGGAGCTGCCGTCCAATGGCTAAGAGATCAATTAAAAATCGTTAACTCGGCGGAAGAAATTGAAGGTCTTGCCAAAACGGTTGAAACAACGGATGGAGTTCACTTTGTTCCCGCCTTCACTGGTTTAGGAGCGCCTTATTGGAACCCCGATGCAAGGGGCTGTATCACGGGCTTAACCCGAGGCACAAATCGAGGTCATATAGCCAGGGCTTGTCTGGAAGGAATGGCCCAACAAAATGTTGATCTTCTTCTCGCTATGGAAAAAGACTTAAAAAAGAAAATGCGAACTTTAAAAGTAGATGGTGGTGCGAGTAAAAATGATTTGTTACTACAAATGCAGTCTAACTTTTTAGGAAGTACTGTGATTCGCCCTACACAAGTAGAAACTACCGCACTTGGCGCTGCTTTTCTTGCCGGTTTAGGAGCTGGTGTTTGGAAATCAAAAAAAGAGATCAAAGAAATTTGGCTAAAAGATCAAGAGTTTAAGTCGAAAATTTCTGTAAAACAAAGAGCGGAAAAAAGAAGAGATTGGAATAAAGCCGTAAAATCTAGTTTTTAAGGTTCTGCGGCGTTATCATTACTAATGGCATTTACAATATTTTGCCAGGCCTGAATGACAAGTCCTGGCTCATCAGTGCTTCGGCTAACCAGAGCTGAAACAATTAATGTTGCTACAGTAACTGCTGCAACGACCATCAAAACATATTCTACGGCTAACTGCCCTCTTTGATTGAGAAGAGATTTCTTCAAAAAAGTATTTCTGAATCTTCGATTTTCTACAACTATCTTTTCTTGACCCATTACAGACTTAATTTTACTCTCTTCTGATGAATAAAATCAAGTTTATCCAGTTTTTAGTCGCTATTCTCGTTGGTTATCTCATTTTTAAAACCACAGAAGGCGTTCAGGAGCCCGTAGAACAAGAAACACAAATAGTAAACTCCATGCCTTTGATGGACCCAGCTGGACGTAAGGTATCTGACCTTAGTGATTTGAAAGGCAAAGTGGTTTTAGTTAGCTTCTGGGCAACTTGGTGTGAACCCTGCAAAAAAGAAATTCCAGAGCTAGTAAAACTAAAGGAATTATTTCCTGGTGATGAATTTGAAATTCTATTAATCAACGAAGATGAGGCCGAAAAAGGCAAGCAAGATTTGGTGCTAGAATTCTTTGACTCTCTAAAGGTTGATCCAGAAGACTTTCTCCTTTATTTCGATAAAGATTTTAAAAATGCAGAACTATTTTCCGTGGAAGTCTTACCCACTAGCATTTTGCTCGACCAGGATCGTAGACAAATCTTTAGTGCTCAAGGCTATATAGATTGGCTGGATAAAAAACGAATTACTGAAATTAAATCTTTGTTTGGAAACTGAGTAAGCCTCCAAACCATTGCATCTAATACTCATGAAAATAATATCTTGGGTTCAGACTATTTCTCCAGCAAGTTCGCTGGTTTTGAATAAATCATCTTTCCCCCACGAAGAGTTCTAAAAACATCGTGGTGACCTACTGAGTAAAATAAATCTCTCCAGCTCATATTTAAAACACAAAGGTCGGCCTGCTTACCCACTTCAATGCTTCCAAGCTTAGTTTGCATTCCCAGTGCATGAGCTGCGTTATAGGTATATGCACAAATGGTTTCTGCCAAAGACATTTTCATTTTTAGACGAGCCAACATTCCAACAAAACTCAGATCCTGAGTGGGTGAAGTCCCAGGATTAAAATCAGTAGCTAAGGCAACTCTTGCCCCTTCATCAATCAATTCTCTTGCCTTTGGGTATGGCGCGTGAATGTATATATCAGCCGTTGGCAGTAAAACGGAAGTTGTATCAGAATTAGCAATGATTTTTCGATCTGCGGCAGTTAATTCAATGGCATGCTCTATACTCTGCGCTTTGTTTCTAGCTGCAAATTTACAGGCTCCCGTTCTTGTAAGTTGATCACCATGGACACAAATCTGTAAACCAAAATGCCTAGCTCTTTCTATCAAATGCGAAGCATCTTCTAAATCAAAATATCCATTGTCTACAAAAATATCTACACGATCACATAACTTTTTTGAAACTAAGTCTGGCAAATCACGATGTAAAATTTGATCCATATAGAGTTTCTTACCCTGTTTACCTCTATACTCTGGTGGAATTGCATGAGCCCCTAAATAGGTTTTTAAAATTCTAGCTTTTTTTAGCTGAGAGGCCACTCTTAACATTTTTTCTTCCGAAGCTTTTTTTAGGCCATACCCACTTTTAACTTCAACGGTAGAAACACCTTGAGCCACAAAACGATTAATTCTCTTCTGTGCGCTATCAAGTAAGTCCTGCTCACTAGCACTTCTGGTGGCTTTTACAGTAGATAAAATCCCTCCACCTTTGGCGGCAATTTCTTGATAAGAGACACCTGTGTTTCGCATTTCAAACTCTTGGGACCGATCGCCTGCAAAAATACTATGAGTGTGACATTCAACAAAAGCGGGAATTACTTCTCTCTGATCCCAATCGATTTTTTTCCCACCATGAAATTCTTTTGGCAAACGCTCCCATTTACCAATCCACAAAATCACACCACGATCATCTACAACTATGGTATTGTTTTTTGTCCAAGACAGATCTTTTTCATCCACCCTACGACCTGATTTGGCTGCGGCTGCTTTCAAAGTTAATATTCCACCAATGTTCGTAAAAATCTTCCTACTCATACTCTCCCTTTTTTAGAGGCTTTACTATACTAGAGGGAATGAACACTCGCAAAGACTTTGCCTGTTTAAATAGCGCGCAGTTTGATATAATGCTTTGCTTTTAATACCGAATTACTTTGCTAAAAATTTGCACGCTATATAAAATCACCTAAATATCTCTAGGAGTTTTTATGGAGCTTTTTACTGACGTTCATATCTGGCAAGTATTTGTTGTGATCGGTTTAATTTTAGCAATTTCCGAAATTTTTATCCCTGGCTTTGTAATGCTTCCTTTGGGACTAGGATTTTTAATTGCAAGTGCCTTTGTGGAGTTTACGGATAGCTACGCAATGCGCTTCCTAATATTGGCTGCAAGTGAGTTGATTGTACTTGGTATTTTTATGAAATACGTTCGCCCAAAGTTTGTTGGAAAAGAAACATATAAAAGTAATGCCGACTCAATGATTGGAAAAACAGCTTCAGTGATTCAAGAGATTACTTCTGAAAATCCCGGCTATGTAAAACTTTATGGGGATGAGTGGAAAGCCATTTCAAAAGATGAGTCTGAAATCGCTGTAGGGAAAAAAGTTGAAATCCTAGAAATTGACGGCATCAAAGTGATTGTAAAAGAAATTAAACATTAAAATATATAGGAGATAAATATGGAATTTAGTACGATTGTCGGCGGAATTATTGCTTTTGCAGTGTTCTTCTTTATTACCCAAGGCTTTAAAGTTGTTCAGCAGTCACAATGTGTGATTATTGAAAGACTTGGTTCCTACCAAAAAACCCTTACCAATGGTTTTAATATCATTATTCCATTCATCGATAAGCCTTTGCAGGTTTATTGGATTTCAAACGGCAATATCTTTTTAGAAAATAGAATTGATATGAGAGAAACTGTTTTGGACGTTCCTGAGCAATCGGTAATTACCAAAGACAACGTATCCATTAGTATTGATGCAATCATGTATGTGCAAATCATTGATCCAATCAAAGCCGCCTACGAAATTTCAAACCTCCCTCTTTCCATTGCCCAATTGGCACAAACTTCTTTAAGAAATGTTATTGGTGAAATGGATTTAGATGAAACCCTCACATCTCGAGATGTTATCAACTCTAAATTAAAAACCATTTTGGATGAAGCTACTGACAAATGGGGAACAAAGGTAAACCGTGTAGAACTTAAAAACATCACACCGCCCGCAGACATTCAAAATGCGATGGAAAAACAAATGCAGGCTGAACGTGAAAGACGTGCAAAAGTTCTTGAAGCAGAGGGTGACAAACAAGCCCGTATTGCTATCTCTGAGGGCATGAAACAAGAGCAAATCAATCTTGCTGATGGTGATAAAGAGTCGCAAATCAGAAAGGCCCATGGTGAAGCAGAAGCAATTCGTGAGTTGGCTCAAGCCAAAAAAGAAGCAATTCAACAGATTCGTGAACAAATCACTAATGAAGATATGGCAGTAAAATACTTGATCTCCACAGCTTACATTCAAGAGTTTGGCAAGTTCGTAAGTAAAGACGGAGATAAGATTTTCGTTCCATACGAATCCTCCACTGCCCTTGGAAGTATTGGTACAATCAAAGAAATCTTAGCACAAAATAATTAAGCACAAGGCAGCCTCAGAGCTGCCTTTTTTTATTTGCCCCCAAATATATAACGCGTCAAATCTCCATTTTTTTAATCTAATTTTTTTTAGTCTTTTTCTTTCCTCAGATAAACCGATAAGATTTGTTCTGGTACCAGTATTTTTTTAGGAGCCTATTTATTCGTAAATCAATTCTTCTATTTTTTTTTATTTTTAGTCTAGCCCCTTTTGCCGAACCAAAAGAGGTTTTCTACCCACGTATGCCACCAGGGATTCATAAACATTTCACTGAAATTCTCCATCTAGCAATTAAGAATTCAAAAGTAGAAAATAAGTTTGAAGTAAAAGCCTTAGCTTATACTCTTCCATCAGCGCAAAGAACGTTTAGGCATTTTAAAGAGAAAAAGATAGATATCCTATGGAGCAGCTGTGATAGTGAGTTTGAAAAAGACTACCTACCAATCTACTTTCCCCTTGCCAAAGGTGTCCTTAGTTATCGACTCGCCTTGATCCACAAAAAAGCACTTCTAAAAATTAAGTCTGTTGAGAGTTTAGAGGATCTTAATTACCTAAAAATTGGTCAAGGATTTGGATGGCCAGACATTCAGGTCTATGAAAATCATGGGATTAAGATCACACAAGCAAATTTACCAGGCCTCATGAAAATGCTAGAAGAAAATCGCATTGATATGATTCCTCTTGGCATAGGTGAAATAGAAAGCATTAGAAGCTATTTTACCAAATCTAAAGATATCGAAATTTATAAAGACTTAATCATTTACTACCCTTGGCCTATGGTATTCTATGTACACAAAGACAATCCCCTACTAGCCAAGGTAATTCAATCGGGACTCAATGAAATTAAAAAAAATGGGCTCTTAGAAAAAAGTTTTACCGAAAACTTTGGCAAAGGAAAAGAACTACTGTCTAGCACAGCTGTTAAAATAAAATTAGAAAACAAAAAAATCTGCCACATGTTTCCAAAAGAAAAGTCTCAACTATGGATTGAAGAGATTGAATAGTTTTTTAAACTTCAGGAGCATTCGTCTCGAACACAGCTAACACTAAAAAAGGCCCTTTCGGGCCTTTCATTTAATCTAACATTGGGATTTTAACGCCTCTTTCCTTTGCTACTTCTTTAGCATCGTCATAACCGGCATCCACATGCCTCATTACACCCAGGCCTGGATCATTACTTAGTACTCTAGAAAGTCTCTTACTCGCCTCCTCTGATCCATCAGCCAAAATCACCTGACCAGCATGTAAACTATAACCCATGCCTACACCACCACCATGATGAAAACTCACCCAGGTAGAACCACCTGCCGTATTGGCTAATGCATTTAAAATCGGCCAATCCGCGACAGCATCGCTACCGTCTTTCATCGCTTCCGTTTCACGGTTCGGAGACGCAACACTTCCGCAATCTAAATGATCCCTACCAATTACTATTGGCGCTTTTACTTTTCCTTGCGCAACCAGTTCGTTAAACTTTAAACCAGCCTTTTCTCGTTCTCCATATTCTAACCAACAAATCCTAGCTGGAAGACCTTGATATTCAATTCTTTCCTCTGCCATATCTAACCACTTAAGAAGATCTTTCTTATGGGGGAACAATTCTCTTAAGGCATCGTCAGTTACTTTAATATCTTCAGGGTCACCACTTAGTGCCACCCAGCGAAATGGACCGCTACCCTTACAAAATAAAGGTCGAATAAATTCTGGAACAAACCCAGGAATTTTAAAAGCATCTTCACAACCACCTTTCACTGCCATGGCTCGAATGTTATTTCCATAGTCAAAAGTAATTGCGCCCTTCTTTTGCATAGCCAACATACCATCTACATGTTTCGCCATAGATGCAATTGATCTTTTCTCATATTCTCCAGGATTTGCTGCCCTTAAATCATCTGCTTCTGACAAACTCATGCCAGCCGGAATGTAACCTACTAGAGGATCGTGAGCAGAGGTTTGATCCGTTAAAATGTCTGGCTGAAATCCCAAATCAATCATTTGATGAATGGCTTCTGCCATATTCGCACAGAGAGCGATGGATTTTGCCTCTCCTTTCGCTGCATAAGCTTTCACTCTTGCTATGGCATCCTCAAGGTTTTCCGCTTGCTCATCAACATATTTCGTATCTAAACGTTTTTGAATTCTCTCTTGATCCACTTCAACGGCAAGTACGCATGCTCCGGCAAAAACTCCAGCAAGAGGTTGAGCTCCACCCATTCCACCTAGTCCTGCCGTGACAATAATTTTACCAGTTAAGTCACCATTGAAATGCTGTCTTCCACACTCCACAAAAGACTCATAAGTTCCTTGAATAATCCCTTGAGTACCGATGTAAATCCAAGATCCGGCAGTCATTTGCCCGTACATCATCAGACCTTTTTTTTCTAACTCATTGAAGTGCTCCCAGTTAGCCCAATTTCCCACAAGATTAGAGTTTGCAATTAAAACTCTTGGAGCATCAGGGTGAGTCTTAATAATGCCAACCGGTTTCCCTGACTGAACCAATAAACTTTCATCTAATTCTAAATCTTTTAAACTCGCTAAAATTTGATCATAACATTCCCAGTTTCGTGCTGCTTTTCCTTTACCACCATAAACAATTAGTTGATCAGGGAGTTCTGCGTTTTCTGGATCTAAGTTATTTTGAATCATTCGGTAGGCTGCTTCCGCCTGCCAATTCTTACAATTTAATTTTGTTCCCGTTGGAGCTTTAATGGTTCTTTTTAACATTCTAGTTCCCCTATTTTTGAAGTTACGGCTTGAATCAATGTGCCGTCTTTTATCATTTCCTTAATCACCTCTACATCTTTAGCAAAAATTCGGTCCGTTTCAGCAAAAGGAACTTTTTCCCTAACAGCATCATACAATGCTTTTACACCAGCAGTGGGGTTTAAAGGCTTCACTAAATCCAGAGCCTGACAGGCACAAAGAATTTCCATGGCACAAACAGCTTGTGCGTTCTTTACAATATTTCCTAGTTTTCTAGCTGCGATCGTACCCATGGATACGTGATCCTCTTTATCAGCACTGGTAGGAATAGAATCCACGGATGCAGGGTGAGATAAAATTTTATTCTCACTAACCAATGCCGCTGCTGCAACTTGTATAATCATCATTCCCGAATTTAAACCACCCTTTGGTGCGAGGAAGGCAGGAAGGCCACTCATCGCTGGATTGATTAATTTTTCAATTCGGCATTCGCTAATACTCGTCATTGCCGCCATGGCAATACACAAATAGTCCAATGCGAAAGCCACCGGTTCCCCATGAAAATTTCCACAACTTAAAATTTTTCCCTCTTTAGGAAAAACCAGTGGATTATCCGTAGAAGAATTTGCTTCAATTTCTAGAGTTTCTAAAGTTCTACCGATAGCATCTTTGGCTGCACCATGAACTGCAGGCATACAACGTAAAGAGTAAGCATCTTGAACTCTTCCACAATCACGATGACTTTCACTGATCTCAGAAGACTCCCCTAGTATTTTCAAAAGGTTTCTTGCCGTTTTTGCCTCGCCTGGATGACGTCTTGTTGCTGGAATCAATGGATCAAAGGCAGAACGAGACCCCATCAAAGATTCTAAGGTAGCAGCACCAACAATATCTACCAACCAAGCTAAATCTCTTGATTTATATACATTCAACAAACCAACCGCCGTCATAACCTGACAGCCATTGATCAAAGATAAACCCTCTTTTGCCTTTAGCACAAGTGGCTCGATATTTTTCTCTTTTAAAACATCAGCAACTTCCACGGCCTTGCCATCTTGCCACACTTCGCCTTCACCAATCAAAGCAAGTGCCAGATGGGACAGAGGAGCTAAATCTCCAGATGCCCCCACACTACCTTGTTGTGGTATCACTGGAATAATATCATGATTTAAAAACTCTAGGATTTTTTCAATAACACAAAGACGAATGCCTGAGTGACCCGTAGCTAAAGCATTTGCTCTAAGAAGCATAATCGCTCTGGATTCTTCTTTTGTGAAAGGATCCCCTACACCGGCGCAATGAGAGCGGATCAAATTAAATTGTAGTTCTTCAATTTCTTCATCAGAAATTCTTACCGAACTAAAGGCACCAAAACCAGTATTAACACCATAAATTGCCTCGCCCGATTTTAGCCTTGATTCAATGTAATTACGGCTTTCTTTCACTTTCTCTTTCGCAAGATCACCAAGCTCAACTTTTTCCTCGTTCATTGCAACATTCCAAACTTGTTGCAAGTCTAAATCTTTCCCCTCTAATCGCATGGGCCGCCCCTCTCTAGAAATATTATGTTAAACAAGTGTTTTTTCGTGCTATGAATTTAAAGTATGAGGCAAATACTGCCAAGAAAAACCCATCATAAAAAAAGAAATGACATAATTTTAAAGCGCTTTACTAGGCGCGACATAAGCTACAAAACTGAATCTCATCCATTGCATTAGTTTCTAGCAAAGAAAATAAAAAATACTTTGAACGTAAACCAAGTCTCGAAGCATGTATTAAACAGAATGATGCTGTAAATTTTTA
This sequence comes from Bdellovibrionota bacterium, assembly GCA_036140815.1. GTDB lineage: Bacteria > Bdellovibrionota > Bdellovibrionia > Bdellovibrionales > UBA840 > UBA6502. The sequence goes on from JAYZXX010000286.1 coordinate 10,539, forward strand.
AGAATCTACACATTTACTGCAAATTCGAAAAAATACTATTCCATTCCTTCTCTGTAATATGGGTTTATAAATTTAAACATTAAACCACATGGAGGAAATAAATGATTAATGGTTCAGGAACAGAAGAACTAAGAAAACAATCCAATCATATGGAAACAATTCGCAAAGAAGCCCTTGCTGGAATGGGTGAAATCCTTGAAGAAGGAAAAACGAAAATTAGCGACCTTAGCAGTACTGTAGGTGAAGAAGTGACTGCAACAAAGCTTAAAGCTGAAAAAAGAATTCAGGCCAAGCCACTACAATATGTAGCAGGTGCTACTATCGGTGGATTAGTTTTAGGTTACCTTCTTGGGAAAAAGAGGTAACCAATGAAGCCAGTCCTTGAGCTTATTTTAGATCTAGGTTTTCGAAAAATTGAAGACGTAGCTGGTAATATCACGAATGATATTCAACAAAGTCTAAACGAAAGTTTTCGTAAACTAAGTGCACTAAGTTTTTTAGCCTTAGTGATGGCGATTTCTTTCGTAGCTCTTGTGGCTAGTACATACCAATGGGCACTTACTGTCAATGGAATCGCTGTAGGTCCACTACAGTGGATTCTCTTGTCAGCTGTTCTACTTGTAATTGCAGGCTTGTCCTTCGTAATCATTGACCGAAAAATCACAAATATAAAAAAAGAACAATCAAAGCAAAACGAGCAATGGATCGAAATAGGGAATCTTGTTCTCAGTTTTGCCAAAGACCTATATAACAATCAAAAATTAGAACAAGAAATTAGTCAGCTCAAACAGGAACTCAGAGAAACTAGGCCGCATGACTTTAAAATTAGGTATGAAGAAACAACAACTAGCAATCAACAACTATAAACCTATCTAAGGAGAACTTTATGCTTAAACATCTTATTTTATTTTTATTAGCAAGCCCCCTACTTTTCGCTTCTGATCTTACCCCAGAGGTGCAAAAAGTGACATTAAAAGAAAATTATAAACCACATATCGGTGTCCTAAGTGGAATCACTGAGCCAGAGGGGGATTTAGATGCACACGGCAGTTTAATGATCGAAACGGCCCTTCAACCAGTAATACCTTTTTCTGCAGGATTACAGTTTATGCTTTCAGAAATGGACGGTGAAAATGAGTCCAAGGTAGAAAGATTTGGACTACTAGCCTCAGCAAGCTATAACTTTGGAGGAACAACTCCAATTATTAGACACAGTTACCTTATGCTAAGTAGTGGTGCTATCCTAGATAAACTAGAAGGAGATGACCAGTTTGCTTTGGGAATTATGCCGGCAGTAGGCTTCGACCATCCTATCAAAGCTTGGTCTGAATCAGAAATGACTTTAGGTTTAAGAGCAAGTTACCTTTTTGTAACTGATGCAAGACCAGATGAACTAGCTCTTCGAGCAGCAGTAAAATACTGGTACTAAATAACTATCTAATTAAAAAACACGCCTGGCTTCTCCATTCTGGAGAGGCCTTTTTTTTAAAAAAAATGCCGGCATCCATACCGGCAAAAAACTCTTCCTTGTAGGCTCGAGTGTTATTAATGCAATGAAAATTCATCACAATTGGTTCTTAATTAAACTCTGTCATATCGTAACAAGGAGGCTCTTAGCGCTCTTCCTGAGCGATAGCCTCGATTAAGCCTTTCCTTGGGTACGATCACTTCCTTGCGATCGAGATCTAGGTTTAAGTTTCCTAAATCGGTAGATCGGTCAATTGCAAAATCAGATCTTTCTTGCCCTGAATAAAGATCCTTTAAACGTAGACTTGCAATTGCCTTTAGCGTCTTCTTATTTCTAATACTACATTCATAACTTTCCGCTTGATTCACTCGCAGCTTAAAACTGCCATTCCCTTGAATCGCCGCAAGCCTCTTTTCATTGTAGGCTCCTTTCGAACTGCAATGAATCACGTAATAATCAAAATCGATTTTTTCCTTTACTGAGTTATGAATTTTTTGACCATAAGTCAGGCTTGTGAAGCTTCCATGCAAATCTACTAAACTCTGCTCCCTGCCGATCTCGATACAAGCCAAATTGTTCAAGCCAAGAAGGATAACAAACGAGATTTGAATTATTTGTTTATAGCTAGTTTTCATAAATCCCCCTCAGCCTTGGCCATTCCCTAAGCCCGAACAACCTACTAAAAAGCACAAAGGGTGCCAATACCTAAGTAGCTAAAATGATTTAAGTCCTATTTTGATATGGCAATTAAAGTTGGCATTACCTGCAACAAAAGTGGTAAATGCCACTTTTACTTGGCGTGGATATATGACCAATGGTGTTTCATTTATGGAAAAAGGAGAGTTGAAACTCTCCTTAACTTATAGATTTTAACTTTTAAAGAACAAACTAGGCTGCTATTTTATGTTTTAACATTGCCTTCCTTAATCCCTCGCGAGATAACTGTAAAATCTCACAAGCTTTAGTTCGATTTCCCTCAACTTCATTTAAAACCCTCAGGATATGCTGCTTTTCAACATGATTTTTTGCTTCTTTTAAACTTACGTTTCCGATATTCAGCTTTGCAACATTAGAATCTTCAGAAGTACCCAACTGATTGGTGCTAAGGTCAAAATCCTCCTCCACCAAAACATCACGACTACCCGCTAAGATAATGGCTCTTTCTAAGCGGTTCTGTAGCTCTCGAATATTTCCCGGCCAATTATAAGTTTTTAAGGCTTCTAAAGCCTTATCACTTAATTTGGCAGCTTTCCAGCCTCTTGTTTTTGCAAAGTGATCCATTATTCCCTCGCAGATAAAACCAATATCTTTCGGTCTTTTTCGTAGAGATGGTAGTTGAACACTTAATACGTTCAATCTGAAAAACAAATCTTCCCTAAAGTCACCACTCTTTACAAGTTCAGGTAAATCTCTATGAGTTGCTGCTAACAAGCGAAAATTAACCGGAATTTCCTCATCTTCTCCACCTACCCGACAGACTACTTTCTCTTGTAATACTCGCAACAACTTCGCTTGAGCTGCCGGAGGCATTTCCCCAATTTCATCTAAAAAAAGTGTTCCACCGTGGGCCAACTCAATTTTTCCTTTTCTTTCAGCTACATCCGTAGCGGCACCTTTCACAACTCCAAACAATTCAGCTTCAAACAGATTTTCAGGAATCGCTGCACAGTTGATTACAATAAAAGCCTTATCAGCCCGATTTGAATTTAAATGTAAATAACGCGCAATCAATTCTTTACCAGTACCACTTTCTCCACCAATTAAAACACTAGAATCCGATTCAGCCATTAATGGTAATTGCGAATAGGTTTGTTGTAAAAAACTATGATTACTATGAAGTAGTTGATTGTCTTTGATAACACTAAGTCTTTCTTTTCTGTCTTCCAAAAGCTTATTCTTATCGGCCTTCAAACTTTCGGTACTCTTGTTTTGTTCAATAGCGAGACTGGCATATAGAGCCAATACTTGCGCCGCTTGTAGATCGGCACCTACAAAGTCACTTTCACCATCCGCCTTATTCAATAGCTCCAACACCCCTAACTTTTTCCCAGAAGGAGTTACCAATGGAATTGCTAATATTTTTTTTGTTTCGTAACTTGTTTCACTGTCAATATTACTCAAGAACATTTGATTTTTCAGAGCATCATTTTCAATCAAAGGGGCCTGTGTCGTGAAAACATAGCCAGCAATCCCCTGATTCGCTGCGATACTAATTTTTTTGGGACCTAGCCCAGTCGCAATCAATGAGGTTAGATTTTGTTTTTGCTTTGATTTTTCATCAATTTCATCAGCAATAAAAATGGTTCCTCTATCTGCCTTAGTAGCCTGAATACTAGTGGTCAAAATTTTATGAACCAACTGCTCCCAACTACTTGTTTCAAAAAAACCAGCGCACAAACTACTTAACTCTTGTAATAAATTATCATTTGCCATGAAGCTAGTATATCTAAAGAAATTCAATTTTTGGCAAAAATAATTGCTAGCAACTTAAGTTGGGACACTTCTGTTAGATTTTAAGAAATATTCTCAAATTAGAACGATGGATGACTCAAAAATATACATGTATACCAACTTTTATTTTAATGGTTTTCTTAGGCCTCTATAGAATACGACCTGATAGCTCTATTCATTCTATTCATTCTATTCATTCTATTCTGTCAGATTGAAAAATTTCACAAAACATTCAACAATATTATAATAGCTAAAAGATTTTACAATCACAGGATGCTTAGCAAAAGATTAAGATAAGCCTCCTCTTTAACTAAATCAGTCCCCAATTCATTGTTTAAACCGGAATTTCCTTGGAATTTCAAAGCACTACTAAGATCGAGATGTAAATAAATCTTTACGATACCAAACTTTAAGAATTCTTTCCAATTTTGTGAATGATCTTAACATTGATGATCTATATTGAAACACTCTATCGTACAATTCTATATTTCCGAAAAATATCCATAACTTAATCAGGAGGAAATCAATGCGTTTGAGTCTACTTAGTCTACTTCTACTTTCTATTTCAATTCCATCCTACTCTGCTGGTTCGGCGGGTGTTGCTGTTACCAGTGAATATGTTTGGCGTGGCGTGAAACAATCTAATGGAGCCGCTGTCCAAGCGCAAATGTCTCACGAACTTATCGAAAATCTATCTGTGGGAATTTGGACATCTACTATTGATGGTGGAAAGTCAGAAAACGACTTAAGTCTAAATTACGCTTTAACACTAACAGAAGGGCATAGCATGAATTTTGGCGCTATTGGCTATCTGTATGTTACTGGTAGTAAATCTAACACTTTAGAAGCTAACCTAGGATATTCATCTCCTTGGTTTGACTTACAAGTTTACAATACCAGTGATTATTTTGGAACAGAGACTTCGTCTACCTATGTTAACTTAGGAACGCAAATCCCTTTTCATGGAAATATGAACCTCAAATTAAATATTGGCATGACCAGCTTTGACGATGAAGTAAAATCTGGTGTTAAAAACTACTCTGACTACAAAATAGGAATAGAACGATCTACTAAGCTTGGAGCTTTAGAGTTCTTTTACACTTCTACAGACCGAAAAACTTGGGATGGCAGTACAGAAACGAAACAGCTTGATGAAGTTGTTGGTGTTAGCTTAGCAATTGATCTTGACTAATTTAAACTGTGAGATATCAAAATGAAACTTCAAGTTAAAATATTCCTATTCATATTTGCAGCTGGTTCACTACCAGCTGCAATCATTTATATGGCAGTTCTGAAAAACAATAAAACAGCATATATAGAAATGAGTCATGATAAGCTCATCTCTGTCAGAGAAGCCAAAAAAAACCAGATTGAAAATCTATTTATACAAATAGAAAAACAGGTGGATACCTTTTCTCGCAACCCGGCAATAACTCAAGCGGCTCAGGAGTTTGTTAAAAGCTTTAATGAAATTTCTTATTCCGGTGAGCAGGAAAAAAAATATCGAGAAAAACTGGTTCAATTTTACTCCGAAGACTTTTACAATGAGTATAAAAAATCAAATGGTAATAATGAGCCTAAACAGGTTAAACAAATCGTAGGAAACTTAAATGGCCCCGAATTAGCTCTGCAATATCATTACATTGCTAATAATAAGCACCCTCTCGGGTCAAAGTTGAATCTAGTCAAAGCTGAGGACGGATCAAATTGGAGTGAAGTCCACGAGAAATACCATCCTTATATTAGTAAGTTCTTAGAAGAATTTGGTTACTACGATATTTTTATCATTG
>JAYZXX010000287.1:0-3333 GCA_036140815.1 Bdellovibrionota bacterium
AAACAGAAATCACAGAGGACTTTTTTGGTGGAGTGATTCAATATCCAAATACTCGCGGTGAAGTTTTAGATTTATCGAACATCATTGAAAAACTCCATGCACAAAAAGCATTGGTATGTATGGCCGCTGACCCTTTATCTTTGTGCCTACTAAAAAGCCCTTCGGAATGGGGTGCTGACATTGCCGTTGGTTCGACTCAACGCTTTGGCTTAGGTCTATTTTATGGTGGACCACACGCTGCTTACATAGCAACCTCTGATAAATACAAAAGACAAATTCCAGGTAGAATCATTGGTGTAACCAGAGATGCCCAAGGAAAAATTGCAACACGCCTTGCTCTGCAAACGAGAGAACAGCATATTCGTAGAGACCGTGCTACTTCTAATATCTGCACTGCACAGGTTTTACTTGCTGTAGTTGCTTCCATGTATGCTGTTTACCATGGCCCAACAGGGTTGAAAAACATTGCCAGTCGCACGCATAAACTTACATCTTTATTGAAAGATTTAATTTCTAATAAAGTAGATTCCATTTCTGAAAACTTTTTTGACACTCTTCTTGTTGAAACAAAAAACGTAGACCAAGTTTTAAAAGCTGCAAAAGCCAAAAAGATCAATTTACGTCAAGTTGACAACCATAAATTAGTCATTAACCTTGATGAGACTGTTGAGAAGAAAGACATTGTTGATTTAGCAGAAATTTTTGATGTTGAAGGGGGATCTGAAAAAATTGACCAAGCAAATGTTGATAGCTTGTTTACAATTAAAGATTCTTTCCTTCGTCAAAGTGCTTACTTAACTCATCCTAATTTTAATAGTTACCATAGTGAATCTGAATTTTTAAGATACGTAACTCATTTGCAATCAAAAGATTTAAGCCTAGCTCACTCTATGATTCCGTTAGGCTCCTGCACAATGAAGCTCAATGCCACTAGCGAGATGCTTCCAATTAGTTGGCCAGAATTTGCTAACATCCACCCATTTGCTCCTATGGAACAGGCAAAGGGCTACACTGAGCTTTTCGCCGATTTGGAAACGATGCTAGCAAAAATTACTGGTTTTGATGCCATCAGCTTGCAACCAAATGCAGGCTCTCAAGGAGAGTTTGCTGGATTAATGGCCATCGCAAGTTACCACAAAGATCGCGGCGACGAGCAAAGAACAATTTGCTTAATCCCAACCAGTGCTCATGGAACCAATCCAGCTTCTGCGGTGATGGCTGGCATGCAAGTAATCCCGGTTCAATGTGATGAAAAAGGAAATATTGATCTTAGCGATTTAAAAGCTAAAGCTGAAAAATACAAGGATCAGCTTGCCGCTTTGATGATTACATATCCATCGACTCATGGAGTGTTCGAAAAAGAAATTAAAGAAATTTGCCAAGTAATTCATGATTTTGGCGGGCAAGTATATATGGATGGCGCCAATATGAATGCACAGGTTGGCTTATGTCGACCTGGCCATTTTGGAGCTGATGTTTGTCATCTAAATCTTCACAAAACCTTCGCCATTCCACACGGTGGCGGCGGACCAGGTATGGGACCAATTGGTGTGAAAGCCCACCTACAAGAGTTTTTACCAGGAAACAAAGCTTTAGGTTTTGGCGGCAGCAAAAGTATGGGAGCCATTTCCGCGGCGGCATGGGGTTCTGCTTTGATCCTAAATATTTCTTGGGCCTACATTAGAATGCTTGGCGACGAAGGCTTAAAAGAGGCTTCGCAGGTTGCCATTTTGAACGCCAATTATGTGGCTAAGAAACTTAGTCCTTACTACCCGATTCTGTTTACTGATGAATCTGGTTTAGTAGCTCATGAATGCATTATTGATTGCCGTTCCTTCCAAAATGATGCCGGTATCACAGTGGCTGATATTGCAAAAAGATTAATGGATTATGGATACCACTCCCCTACAATGTCATGGCCTGTAACTGGAACCATGATGATTGAACCAACTGAGAGTGAGTCAAAAGCTGAGCTGGATCGTTTTTGTGAAGCAATGATTAGCATCTTTAATGAAATTCAAGACATTAAAAATGCTAAACAAAGCACTGAAAACAATTGTTTGAAAAATGCCCCTCACACGGCTGATATTGTGTCTGCAGAAAACTGGGACCGACCATACACAAGAACCCAAGCTGCCTATCCTCTAGAATATTTAAAAACTAGAAAGTTCTGGCCAAGTGTTTCTCGAGTGGATGATGCTTTTGGCGATCGAAACTTAATGTGCACATGTCCTAGTATGGATGAATTTACAGAGCAATAATTGTTCATTGCAAAAATAAAAAAGCCTCATCATCGATGGGGCTTTTTTTTATTTTCATATTCAAATTTACACAGAATGAAGTTTTAAATATCTATGGTTTCATCAGGCTTATCAATGTTCTCTGGGTTATGCCTTGCTTCTATCTCTTGAGCTTTTTTACCTGCAATCCCAACCCATTCAGGGAAGAATATTGCCAAGATAGCATATCCTACAAAAAGAGAGACTAATAAAAAAACCAATACTAGACTTAAAATAATTTCTGCGTCCAAAGGAATCTCCTAAAAAAGCAAACCAGATAAGAGCACTATACTTATAACACCAATACCAACGCCAATGATACTAGTTTTACGAAAGGCCCGACTCCACAGCCCTAATAGGATACCACTAATCAGTATTAATAGTAAACAGACTCCAAAAAAGATTGAGATTTGCTTGAATACTTTTGGGCCATGACCAAAATGAAGCTCCATCATAGAACGTAAAAAGTTGGGCTGAACTCTATAAAGTGTCTGAGTACTTCCTTCTGATTTTACCATAAAGTGCTGCTTGGAAGAGGGACGAAAAATCTTTTTCGTTCCAGCAAACTTTACGTACTCATAGCTCAACTTATAGCCAAACTCTCGAATTTTTTGCGACAATAAAGTTTCTTGTTGTTTTTGATCTTCTGGCAAGTCCATTTCAAACTTTTGCAACTCAGTCTCATTAAATGTCCCTTTAAAACCAGAGAGATAGGCAGTTCCAGAAATCGCAACAAGAACGATATAAGGGGTAAAAAAGCAGGCGAGTATCAAGTGGGATTTTAAAACAAACTTTCTCATTTTTCCTTCAACTGGTATGTGTCTCGAATATCCATAAGGATTTGATTATAAAAATAAGACTTAGGTTTATTCTTCCCAATTTTATGATCAGGTATTAATTCTAGGTCTTCTGTAGATAAGAGTAATTCCAAAAGTTTAGGTTTTTGTAAAAGCTTTTCTTTAATAGCAGCGGAAATAATTTGGTAATGAAACTGGGAGCCTTCTGCCATATCTTTATAGTCAAAAAAATGAGATCGATAGCTCAAATTAAAAGT